>JBOHSI010000113.1:0-15469 GCA_050733055.1 Gemmatimonadales bacterium | reverse complement strand
GTGTCGAGCTCCAGTGCCCGCCGGTAATGCCGAATGGCCTCGTCGATGCGACGCGTCTTGGTGAGCGCGATCGCCATGTTCTGGAGGATGCGGGCGTCGTTCGGGTGATCGCGCAACGCCAGGCGGTACGATGTGAGCGCCGCGTCGTAATCGCCCTGGCGTTCGAGGGCGAGCGCCTCGTTGAGATAGTCGAGGCGCTGGGGTGTGATGTCGTCGGCGCCCGAGCCGCCGAATAGGCGGCGCCAGAAACCCATGCGACCGAAAATAGCTTGCGGTCGCGTCACTTTGCAATGTAGCTTCACACCCCATGCCCGCCCCGCCCCCGTCCCCGCCCCCGCCCCCGCCCCCGCCCCCACCCCGGATGCCCCGGACCCCCGCGCTTCAGAACACGCGCACCGGCCGCAAGACGACGCACGGGATCCTGGAAGTGGACTGGCCGTTCTTCGGCGAGCTGTGCCGGGCGCTCGCGCTGAAGATCTTCCGGGAGTACGACCCCGAGGTCGTCATCGGCATCGCCAAGGCGGGCGTGATCCCGGGCGCGGTCGTGGCGAGCATCCTGCAACGGGACTTCGCATCGGTCGCCATCACGCGCACCGAGACCGGGGCGCGGCCGGTCGTGCTCGCGGGCCCGCCGCGGCTCGTAACGGGGAAGCGCGTGCTGATCGTGGACGAGACTTGCGACTCGGGCGACACCATGAAGCTCGCCGTCAACGCCGTACGCGAGCTCCGGCCCGCGGCCTTGAAGACCGCCGTGTCATTCCGCACCGGGGACTACGCGCCCGATTTCTACGCGCTCCAGACTGACAACTTCATCATCCTGCCCTGGGACCGCGAAGTCATCATCGGTGGGGAGATCGTCATGCGGCCGGACTACGCCGAGAAGCTCAAGGAACTCGGGGGTTGATCGACCGCCTCACCGCGGCGCTCGCGCGCTCTCGCGCCAAGTACACCGAAATCCGCGTCGAACGCTCCTGGAGCTCCGCCCTCAGCTTCCGGGGGCGGCGATTCGAGTCTGCCACGGCGAGTGAAGACCAGGGCGGGTTCGTGCGCGCTCTCCACGAGGGGCACGGCTGGGGGACCGCCTCCTTCACCTCGCTCGCCCAGCTCGAGGCGATGGTGGCCCGCGTCGGCGAGCTGTCGCGTGCGGTCCGTCTCGAGCGGCCGATCCGTCTCGCCGACGTGCCGCCGCAGCGTGCCGAAGCGATCCTCGACCTGGACGGCGACGTGCGGGGCATCCCGCTCGCCGAGAAGAAGCGACTGCTCGAGACATACAACGGCGCCATGCTCGCCGTGAGCGACCGCGTCGTCGACACGCTCGCCAGCTATCGCGACGAGGTGAGCGAATACTGGTACGTGAACTCCGAGGGCACGGTGCTCCACGAGCTACGGCCCGAAGTGACGCTCTCCGGGACCGCGGTCGCGCGCCGCGACGGCACGATTGAGAAAGGGCTCGAGTCGATCGGGCTGCGGCGTGGCTGGAACTCGGTGCAGGATAAGGGTGCCGGGTTCCGCACGGCGGCCCAGCGCGCGGTGCAGCTGCTGGACGCGCCGATGGTGAAGGGCGGCACCTATCCGGTGGTGCTCGACCCCGAGCTCGCGGGCGTCTTCATCCATGAAGCGTTCGGGCATCTCTCCGAGGCCGACTTCGTGTACGAGAACCCGCAGGCGCGCACCATGATGACGTTGGGCCGGCGCTTCGGGAAGCGGGTGCTCACCGCCGGCGACAACGGCGGCGCCGCGGGCCTGCGCGGCACCCTGCCATTCGACGATGAGGGGACGCCCACCCGAGATACGGTCCTCATCCGGGAAGGGGTCCTCGTCGGCCGGCTGCACTCCCGGGAGACGGCGGCCGCGATGGGCGAGCGGCCGACCGGCAACGCGCGCGCCATCTCGTTCCGCCATCCGCCGATCGTGCGGATGACCAACACCTACATCGCGAACGGCCGTGGCACACTCGAGGACCTGATCGAGGACATCAAGCTCGGCGTCTACGCCTGCAGTGCGTTCGGCGGCCAGACGCTGCTCGAGAACTTCTCGTTCACCGCCGCCTACGGCCACATGATCCGCGACGGGCAGCTAGCCGAGATGGTGAAGGACGTCGTGCTCGCCGGTAACCTGTTCCAGACGCTGGATCGCATCGACCACATCGCCGGCGACTTCCGCTGGAACCAGATGGGCGGCGGCTGCGGCAAAGGCGGCCAGTACCCGCTCCCCGTCACCGAAGGGGCGCCGCACGTGCGGATCGAGGAAGCGCTGATCGGCGGCGACGTTCCCGCGTGATCGAGCCGCTGCTCGAGCTCGCCCGGCGGGCCGATGGCGGAGCCGACGCGCTGTGGCGCAGGGTCGAGCGCACAGCGGTCACATTCGAGTCGGGCCGTCTCAAAGCTGCGGGGGCGACGGAGGAGGCGGGGGCGAACCTGCGGGTGCGCCACCGGGGGCGCGTGGGCGTGGCGGGCTCCACGGCCCTCGCCGAGGCCGACGGGCAAGCGCTGCTCGAGCGCGCGCTCGCGTCGGCCGAGCTGGGCGAGGAGATCGAGCTGGCCTTCCCCTCCCCCTCCCCACTCCCAAGCGTGCCCACGCATTTCGATCGCGCTACCGACGCATCGCTCGAGCAGCTGATCGGGATCGGCCGCGGTCTCCTCGGGCGACTCGCTCGCGATGGCTGCCAGGTGAACGTCGCGATCGAGCGCGAGCGGTCGGAGACTCGGGTCGCCAACACCGCGGGCGCCGCGGGGTCGTATCGGGCCACCGCGGTCGCCGTCAGCGCCGACGTTTGGCGCATCGCGGGCGACGACGTGTTGGTGATCGGCGACGCGTTCGAGGGGTCGGACCTCCCCCCCGACGCCGTCCTCGACGAACTCGTCCGCTCGATCACCTCCCGGCTCGATCATGCCCTCGAGGTGGTGGCTCCGCCCGAGGGCGCGCTCCAGGTCGTGTTCACCCCGGCGGGGCTCTCCGCGGTGCTGCTCCCCATCACCCAGGGCCTCTCGGGAAAGGCGGTGGTCCAGGGGATCTCACCGCTGGGAAGCAGGGTCGGCGAGCAGGTCTTCGACGTCGCATTCTCCCTCACCGACGACCCCTGCCGTCCCGGGCGGGCGGCGTCACGACCGATCGACGATGAGTGTGTGCCCTCGCGCGTCCTGCCCCTGGTGGAGCGGGGCGTCGTGCAACGCTTCATCTACGATCTAGAAACCGCCGGTCGGGCGAAGACCGAGAGCACGGGCCACGGGCAGCGGGGGATTTTCGGGAAGCCGGTACCCGCGTATACGAACGTGATCGTCGGAGAACCGGGAGACGGGAGACAGGCGACGGGAGGTGAGCTCGGTGGCGGGCTCCTTGCCGGCATCCGGGACGGGTTGCTGGTGGACGAGCTGATCGGGGTCGGGCAGGGGAACGTGATCAGCGGGTCGTTCAGCCACCCCGTCGCGTTGGCCTACCGCATCCAAGACGGTGAGATCACCGGCCGCGTGAAAGACGCCGCGGTGGCGGGCAACGTGTACGAGCTGCTCAACCGGATCGGTGGCTTCGGACGGGACGCGCGCTGGACCGGGGCGCGCTTCGCGCCGTCGCTGCTGCTGGAGGGGGTGAGCATCGCGCGGCGGTGAGACCCGACAGCAGCAGCAGCGAGCTGCCCTCTCGGTTCCGCTGCGGAAGCGTCATGTGCTCGCCCCCTGACACCTGGCGCCCGGCACCTCCCTCACGCCCCTAGCACGTCTTCGTAACCCTTGCCCCGGGTCATCTCTTCGTAGACCCGGTTCAGCGTCTCCGGCGCGGCCGAGAGAAACCGACACCGCGCGTCGCTCTTCGAACGGCACTCGACTTCCAGCACGGCCACGAGCTCGCCCGAGAGCCGACCGAGGAAGTCCGCGAGCATCCCCGCCGAGAAGAAGCACATCGGGACCTGGGCGCTGCCCGGTTCGGCCTCGGCCCAATCGCCAGTGTCCACCGCGAGCGCCGCGGCGCCCAGCGGTGCGACCGTGACCGTTCCCCAACCGGCGAACCGGAAGAACGCCGAAAGCACTTCGCTCATCCGGGCGGCAGCCACCTCCTCCGGGCGCGCGACCGCCGCCTGGACGGGGAGCCAGGCGCAGAACGCCTGGTACATGCCCTCTCCTGCGGCGAAGCCCGTTTCCTGGAGGATGGTCACGGCGCTGTCGGGGGCGTCCCGGAGGAGACTGTGGCGCAGCTGACGCAGCGCGCCGCGACCGATGGTGAGCCCCCCCGCGCCGTCGGTCGTGGCAGTCGGAGAGGCGGGGGCGCTCATATGAGACGCCAACTTAGGGTTTGGCGCGGGCGCGGCGCAAGAGTTCCGCTTCGTCGATGACCCGCACGCCGAGCGCCTTCGCCTTCTCGAGCTTCGATCCAGCGTCCGCGCCGACCACGAGCGCGGTGGTCTTCTTGGAGACGCTGTCGGTCACATGACCGCCCGCCGACTCGATCAGCTCGGTCGCCTTGGCGCGCGACAGCGACGGCAGCGTGCCCGTGATGACGAACATCTCCCCGGCGAGCGGCCCTTTCGCCCGCGCCGCCAACGGCTCTTTCATGTTGAGCCCGAGCCCTTCGAGCCGCTCGATCAGCTTCTGATTTCTGGGCTCGGCGAAGAATCCTGCGACCGCCTCGGCAATCGCGGGGCCGACACCGCGGATCTCGCCGATCTCGAGTGCCTTGGCTTTTTTGAGGCGGTCCATCCTCCCGAAGTGGCGGGCCAGGAGCTTGGCTCCTTCGGCACCGACGTGGCGGATCCCGAGGGCGAACAGCAGGGTGGAGAGGGGCTGCTGCTTCGACTGCTCGATGGCGGCCAGCAGCTGGTCCACCGACTTCTCGGCGAAGCCCTCGAGCCCGAGCAGCTGGAGATTCCTCTGTTTCAGCTCGTAGAGATCGGCTACGTTGGCGATGAACTTCGCGTCAAGCAGGGCGCGCACGCGCTCGTACCCCAGCCTCCGGATGTCCATCGCGCTGCGCGACGCGAAGTGCACGATGCTCTCGAGGATTCGCCCGGGGCACGAGACGTTGGGGCAGTAGACCATCACTTCGTCCTTCGGGTGCTCCACCCGGGAGCCACAGACGGGGCAGGTCTTCGGCGGCTCGAAGACCCTCTTGCGCTTCTTCGGCGGACCCTTGCTGGTCGGCGCACGACCGAGCACCTGGGGGATGACTTCCCCGGCGCGGGTCACCTCCACCAGGTCACCGGGCATGATGTCCTTCGCCGCGATGAGGTCGAAGTTGTGCAGCGTGGCGGTCGAGACGGTGACACCGCCGATCTCCACAGGCTCGAGCACGGCGTAGGGGTTCAGCGCCCCGGTGCGCCCGACGTTGATCTTGATCTCCTTCAGCTTGGTCACCTGGACCTCAGGCGCGAACTTACGGGCCACGGCCCAGCGCGGCTCCCGGTCGCCTACGGTGCCGAGCTCGGCATGTAGCTGCAGCGGGCTCACCTTCACGACGATGCCGTCGGCGCCGTAGTCGAGCGTCTCCAGGAGGGGTTCGAGCCTCGCGATTTCCTTATGAGCCGCGGCCAGGTCGGGGACCAGCGTGTGGTGCGGCTCGACAGGAAAGCCCCAGTCTGAGAGCTGCTTCAGGAGGTCGTGCTGGGTGTCCACGGGGAGCTTCTGCCCCGGTGCTTCGATGTGGAAGCAGAAGATGCGGAGGCCCCGGTTGCGCGTGATCTTGGGGTCGAGCTGGCGCAGCGAGCCCGCCGCCGCGTTGCGCGGGTTCGCGAACGGGGGCTCGCCCGCCTTGTGACGCTCTTGGTTCAGCTGCTCGAAGCGGGACTTCGACAGATAGACTTCGCCCCGCACCTCCATCTTCTTCGGCCAACCCTTCCCGCGGAGCCGGAGCGGGAGGTCGAGTACTGTGCGCAGGTTCGCCGTGACGTCCTCGCCCTCGAAGCCGCTGCCGCGGGTCGCCCCGGTGACGAGCACGCCACCTTCGTAAGTGAGGCTCACCGCCGCGCCGTCGATCTTCACTTCGAGCGTGTAACTGGCCTTCGTGACCTCTGGGACGAGGCGAGCGTTGCGTTCTTCCCACTCCGCAAGCTCCGCCTCGTTGAATGCGTTGGCGAGCGAGAGTAGCGGCACGAGGTGGCGGTGTTTCTTGAACGCCGCCGCGGGGGCGGCGCCGAGGCGGAGCGTGGGACTGTCGAGAGCGCGCAGCGCGGGGTGCTGCGCCTCGAGCTCCTGCAGCTCGCGGAACAGCCGATCGTACTCGGCATCCGACATCTCCGGCTTGTCGAGTACGTAGTAGGCATCGTTCGCGCGCTCGATGATCCGCCGCAGCTCCGCAGCGCGCGCGGCGGGCGGCTTCACCGCCCCTTGGCTTCTTCCTGGATGACCGCCATCGCGACGCCGACCAGCCGGTCCAGCTCGTCGGAGCTGGCCCGCGGGAGCAGCCCCTCCGCCCAGGCGCCCTCGCGCTCGCCGAAGGCGGCGAGCAGCCGCCGCAGGAACGCCAGCAACGCCACCCGCTCGAGCTCCATCCGGCGCAGCGTCGCCCCGGTCTCCTGCTGGCGCTGCGCCAGCCGCTCGTAGCGGTGGGCGTTGCGCAACGCCTGCGCGGTCAGCGACGCCACGACCTGCACGAACCGCACGTCCTCGTCGGAGAACGTCGGGCCGTCGCGAAACGTCCGCAGGAAGATCGCGCCGATCGCCACACCGCGCCACGTGATTGGCACGACGGTGATCGACTTGACGCGGCGGTTGATGAGCTCGCCCTTCACGTGCCGGAGGCTGGGGTCGCTCGCCGCGTCGGGGATGAAGACGGTCTCCCCGCTCTGCATCACGCGCTTCAGCTCGGGGTAGCGCTCCAGGTCCACCACGTAGTTGCGGATCGTGGGATCCTCGTACGAAGCCACGAGCCGCACCGACTTGCCGCCCCGCTCGGCGAGGAAGATGGAGCAGCGGTCGAGACCGAACGCCTCGCCGAGCTTGCGCGCAATCGTCTGGAGGATGTCGATGAAGTGGAGCGAGGTCGAAACTTCCTTGAGGATCTCGATGACGGCGAGCAGGTGCTTGCGCTCGCGCTCGAGCTCGGCCACCCGCGTCGCGAGGCGTTCCGCGTCGCCGGCCGTCGGAGCGGCGGACGAAGTCATGGCATAGTTTGTGTGCGCGACGAAAGCCGGTCAAGTTGCCGCGTCGCAACGCGCGCGATAGCTTCTGAGGCGATGCGACTCCTGGCCCCAGGGCTCCTCCTCGTCGCTGGCGCCGCCGTGGCGGAGGGAGGTCCCGCGCCCGCCGCTCCGCTCGGCGCCTGGACTCCCGTCCTTGAGCTGCCCGGCATGGGCCGCCCCGTGGATACCGCGGCTGTCGCCGCGCGGCGCCGCGCCCTGCTCGCCCGCATCGGTCGCGGCATCGTGCTCATCCCCGCCGCGCACGCGCGCGAGCTCGAGCGCGATTACCTCCAGGACAACGCCTTCCGCCAGAGCAACACATTCTTCTACTTCACTCAGCTCGAGACCCCGGACGCCTGGCTCCTGCTGGTCGGGGGCGCCCGTGATCAGGAGGAAAGCGAGACGGTGCTGTTCCTGCCGCCGCGCAAACCGGCGCGGGAGCGCTGGACCGGGCTGCGGCTCGGCCCCGACAGCGCCGCCGCGCGCCTCTCCGGCATCCGCCGCGTGCTTCCCACGGACTCACTCGACCGCGTCCTGCGCGTCGCGCTCTCCAGCGTGCGCGGACCCCCCGGGCCGGTATTCGCGCCGCTCGACCGGACCACGCGGGACGAGCAGCGCCTCGCCGATCTCGCGTTCGAGGGACGGGACGTCCGCAACGTGCGCCCCATCGTCGATTCGCTGCGGCTCGTGAAGGACGCGGACGAGCTCGCACGGCTGCAGCGCGCGATCGACATTTCGACCCTGGGGCACATCGCGGCGATCCAGGCCGCGCGTCCGGGGATGTGGGAGTACGAAATCGAGGCGGTGCTCGAAGCGGCATTCCGGCGAAACGGCGCCGACCGCGTGGGCTTCCCGTCCATCGTGGGGAGCGGACCCAACAGCGTCACCCTTCATTACGACGTCAACCGGCGCCGCACGAAGGACGGTGATCTTGTGGTTGTGGACGCCGGCGCGGAGTGGGGCCAGTACACCGCCGACGTCACGCGCACGTTCCCGGTGAACGGGACGTTCACCCGGCGCCAGAAAGCGATCTACGACCTGGTGCTCGCCACCCAGCAGGCGGCGTTCGACTCCACCCGGCCCGGCGTGACCATCGGACAATTGAACCGCGTCGCGCGCGACTATATGCGGGCCCACTCGGGGACCCTGTGCGGCGACCAGACGTGCGACGCGTACTTCGTCCACGGCCTGTCGCACTGGCTGGGCATGGACGTGCACGACGTCGGGGACTACGGCACGCCGCTCACGCCGGGGATGGTATTCACGATCGAGCCGGGGATCTACCTGCCGCAGGAGAACCTGGGCGTGCGGATCGAGGACGACGTCCTCGTGACGTCGGCGGGCGCGGAATGGCTGTCGGCGAAAGCCCCGCGAACAGCGGAAGACATCGAGCGGGTGATGCGCGGGGGGCGCTAGGTTTCGTCCTTCTCGCCCTGGATGTCTTCGAGGAGCTGGACCGCTTGGCGCTGGTACTGGTGGTCGAGGACGTCCGTGATCGGAAGAGTGGCGATCGCGCGGAGCTGCTCGCGGGCCCTCGAGTACTTGCCGACGTTGATGTAGACCTCGCCGAGCTCCAGGCGATGGAAGACGTTCTGCGGCTGCAACGCGACGGCCCGCTCGAGGTAGCGCTGAGCGTCCGCCCAGTTGCCCTTGCTGAGGAACCCGGCGCCGAACAGCAGCTTGGCGAACATCTTCTGGATCCTCGAGAGGAGCATCACCTCTTCGTGCCATGCCCCCAGCACGTGGTAGGATCCGTCGTGGGTCGAGTCGAGCTCGATCGCCTTCATCGCCTCGTCGTAAATGATCTGGGCGAAGCGCACTCGCTCTTTTCCTCCGCGGGTGAGCGACAGCCGGCCCAGCGCCTGTGCGATCGTGAAATGCCCGTCCGCCCCCTTCGGGTTCACCCGCACCGCGGCCTCGCCGAACGTCCGCGCCTCCGAGTAGAGGCTGTCGCGCAGGTGCTTCGACGAGTCGTCCTTGCCCTCGATCTGCTTGGCGAGGTCGACGAGTTCGCGCCCCGCCTTCCACAAAGCGGTGTAGTTCGTCGCGTCGCTGGCGAGCGCCGCGCGGTAGTGCTGCAGCGCCTGCGCCGGGGCGAGCGCGGCGTGGGCGGCGTCGCCGAGCACGATGTGCTGCTCCACCGTCGGTTGCGTCTGCGCGGCGAGCGGGCGGGCGCCCACGAACGACGCGAGCAGCATGACGGTGGCACGGCGCATCATAGGTTCCGGATCGGAGGTGGCCGCTAATGTTGGTCGTGCCGCTCATCGAGCGCAAGCGCGACGGGTCCGCTCTCACCGCGGAGGAGTGGTCGGCCCTCGTCGCCGCCTACACCGAGGGCCGGGTCCCCGATTACCAGATGTCGGCCCTGCTGATGGCGGTACTGCTGCGCGGGCTCGAGCGGCCCGAGCTCGCCGCGCTCACCGACGCGATGCTCGCGTCCGGTCAGCGGCTGTCGTTCGAAGGGTGGTCCACCGTGCGCGTGGATAAGCATTCGACGGGCGGGGTGGGGGACAAGGTCTCGCTCGTGCTCGCGCCGCTCGTGGCGGCGTGCGGCGTCGCGGTGCCGATGATGTCCGGCCGCGGGCTCGGCCATACCGGCGGCACCCTCGACAAGCTCGAGGCGATCCCCGGCTTCCGCACCGACTTGTCGCTCGCCGAGGCCAGGGCGCAGGTGATGAAGCTTGGCTGCGCGATGATCGGCCAGACGCCCGAGATCGCTCCCGCCGATCGCCGCATCTACGCGCTGCGCGACGTGACGGGCACCGTCGAGGCGATCCCGCTCATCGCAGCCAGCATCATGTCGAAGAAGCTGGCCGAGGGCCTGACCGCGCTCGTGCTCGACGTGAAGCGCGGGAGCGGCGCGTTCCTTCCCAGGCTCGAGCAGAGCCTCGAGCTCGCCCGAACGATGATCGCGCTGGGCGAGGACCGCGGCTGCCCCACGACAGCCCTGCTCACGGCGATGGACCGCCCGCTGGGCCGCGCCTGCGGCAATGTACTCGAGACCGAGGAGGCAATCCTCGCACTGCGCGGTGAGGGCCCCGAGGATCTGATGGAGGTGACCTACGCGTTGGGTGTCGAGATGTTGCTCGCCGCGGGCGTCGAGAAAACCAGCAAGAAAGCTCGGCAGCGGCTCGAAAACGCGCTCGCCTCGGGTCTCGCGGCCGAGAAGTTCGAGCAAGTGATCGAGGCACAGGGCGGCAACCCGAAGGTGGTGGAGGATGCGTCGGTGCTGCCCCAGGCGCTCGAGGTCGAGGTCTACGCCGCGCCCCGCACCGGCGTCGTGACGACCGTCGAGCCGAAGACCATCGGCCGCGCCATCGTGGCGATGGGTGGCGGGCGTCTCCAGGTGGAGGACACCGTCGATTCGACCGTGGGGTTCGTCATCACGGTGAAGCCGGGGGACAAGATCCTCGCCGGAGAGCCGATCGCATCCGTGTTCGCCAGGGATGCAGGAGGTATGAAGGCGGGGTTCGAAGCGCTCGACCGGGCGATCGTCATCGCGGACCGGCTGACCGACAAGCCGCTGCCACTGATTTCCCATCGCGTCACGAAGGACGGCGTGGAAGAGCTTACACGTCCAGGTTCCGCACGAACTTCGCGTTCGCCTCGATGAACTTCCGCCGGGGCTCGACCTCGTCGCCCATCAGCGTCTCGAACAGCTCCGATGCCTCGACCGCGTCCTCCATCGTGACCTTGAGGAGCGTGCGCTTCGCCGGGTCCATGGTCGTGTCGCGGAGCTGGTCCGGGTTCATTTCGCCCAGTCCCTTGTAGCGCTGGATCACGATGTTGCCACGCGTCTCGCCGCCGTTGGCGAGGCGCTTGACGTAGGTGTCGCGCTCTCTCTCGTCGAAGGCGTAGTACTCCTCCTTGCCCTTCGCTACGCGGTACAGCGGCGGCTGCGCGATGTAGACGTAGCCTGCGTCAATTAGCTCCTTCATCTCCTTGTAGAAGAAGGTGAGGAGCAGCGTGCGGATGTGCGCGCCGTCCACGTCGGCGTCGGTCATGATGATGATCTTGTGGTAGCGCGCTTCCTCGATCTTGAAGTCCTCGCCGACCCCCGTGCCGATCGCCGTGATCATGGTCCGGATTTCCTCGTTCGAGAGGATCTTGTCGATCCGAGCCTTCTGAACGTTCAGGATCTTGCCGCGGAGTGGGAGCACCGCCTGGAACTTGCGGTCCCGGGCCTGTTTGGCCGAACCGCCCGCCGAGTCGCCCTCCACCAGGAACACCTCGCACAGCTGCGGGTCGGTGACCGAGCAGTCGGCGAGCTTGCCGGGGAGCAGGCCACCATCGAGCGCGTTCTTGTGCCGCACGAGCTCGCGCGCCTTCCGGGCCGCTTCCCGCGCCCGCGCCGCGCTGATCGCCTTGGCGATAATCGTGCGGGCTATGCCCGGATTCTTGTCGAAGAAATCACCCAAGGCGTCGTTCACCACGGTCTTGACGATCCCCTCGACCTCGGAGTTCCCGAGCTTGGTCTTGGTCTGGCCCTCGAACTGCGGGTCCCGCACCTTCACGTGCAGGACCGCCGTCAGCCCTTCGCGCACGTCGTCGCCCGTGAGCGTGAACTCTTCCTTCTTGAGGAGACCGTCCTTTTTCGCCCAGTCGTTGATGGTGCGCGTGAGCGCGGCCCGGAACCCCGTGAGGTGTGTGCCGCCCTCGTGCGTGTTGATGTTGTTGACGAACGAAAACGTGTTGTCGTTGAAGCCGTCGTCGTACTGAACCGCGCCCCCGACCTCGACGCCCTCCCGCGTTGCCTCGAAGGTGATCGCCTTCGGATGCAGCGGCTTGCGGTTGCCGAGCAGGTACTTCACGAACTCGGCCAGGCCACCCTTGAAGTAGAACGTGTCTGTCTTTTGCTGCCCCTTCCGCTCGTCCGTGAGCGTGATGGTGAGGGCTTTGTTGAGGAACGCCAGCTCGCGGAGCCGGGTGCTGAGCGTCGCGTAGTCGAACCGCATCTCGGTGAAGATGGTCCCGTCCGGCTTGAACCAGACGGTGGTGCCCGTGCCTTTCGCCTTGCCGATAACCTCGAGCTTCTTCTTTGTCTCGCCCCGCTCGAACGCCATGTGGTGGCGCTTGCCCTCGCGGTCGACCCACACTTCCAGCTTCTCCGACAGCGCGTTCACTACCGACACGCCCACGCCGTGCAGCCCGCCCGAGACCTTGTAGGTGCTCTTGTCGAACTTCCCCCCGGCGTGCAGCAGCGTGAGCGCTACCTCCACACCCGGCTTCTTCTCCGTCTTGTGGACGTCGACCGGGATGCCGCGGCCGTTGTCGGCCACGGTGATCGCGTTGTCGGGGTGGATCGTGACGTCGATCCTGGTGCACTGGCCCGCCAGCGCCTCGTCCACCGAGTTGTCCACGACCTCGTAGACGAGGTGGTGCAGCCCGCGCCCCGACACCGCGCCGATGTACATCGCCGGGCGGCGCCGTACCGCCTCCAAGCCCTTGAGAACCTGGATCGCGTCGGCCTGGTAGCCGCCGGTGCCGCCCCCAGTCTGTTTCGGTGCCGGTTTTGCCTTAGCCATCGGTCTCTAACGTGAGAGAAGCCAACGAATGCGCTTGATCCGTCCGGTGCCCCCGCCCCCCCCGCCCCCCCCGCCCCCCCCGGCCACCCCGTTCAGGGCGGCCATCACCTGCGGCGCCATGAGCTGCAGCTCGTTCATCCAAGCACTCGTCGCGACCCGGACGAACAATGTGCCGTCTGGCGTGACGCTCTCGGGGCTGGTCACCGCGGCAATCTGGGGTCCGACGAGCCGCGGCCATTCCGGAATCACCTGCGCCTGGGCGAGCCGCTTGGCCAACCCCGCCCTCGCGAGATAGCTCCGCAGCGCTTGTCCGACGGCCACCGGCTTGCCCTTGCTCCGGTCCTTCATCCGCGGACCTCCCGGGCCTGTCGATCGGTGTCATAGGAGAAACGCCACGGGGACATCCCGTGGCGCAGCGCGGCAGCTCCGCGAGGGCCCCAGACAACCTACCAAAGATACCCAGAAGTTATTGTCATGGCAAGATTTACTAAGTCGTTGCGGCCTACGGCGCCACCTGCACCACGCTGTCCCGCTCGCTCGCGAAGCCGAGCACGTCGCGCGCGCGAACCGTCACGGGCAGGACGCTGCCCTGGGGGAGCCCAGGCGGGACGGTCACTCGGAATGGGCTCTCCAGCAGCTCCTCGAACCGGCCGTCGGCGCCGACCGGGGGGCCGTTTGCGAGTTGCACCCACACCGAATCGAGGCCGTCCGGATCGGCGGCGCGCACGTTGACGATGAGCGTGTCGGGAGGGTCGCGCGACTGCACTGTGTCCTTGTTGAGCGAGAAGGCGATCGTCGGCGGGCCGGGGCGCGGCCGCTCGGACAGACAGGCGCACAGGCTGGCAGCGAGGCCCATGCCGCAGGCCGCTCTCACTTGCTTTCGAACTTGGGCGCGCGCTTCTCGAGAAATGCGCTCAATCCCTCTTTCATGTCCCGCGTGGCGGCGAGCAGCCCGAAGTGGTTCGCCTCGAGCAGCAAGCCTTCTTCCAGCGTCATCTCGAGCCCCTGGTCCACCGCCTCCAGCGCCAGGCGCACCGCGAGGGGAGCCATTGCCAGGATACCCCGCACCAGCTTCTCTGCTTCGGCGAGCAGCTGATCGGCCGGCACCACCTTGTTCACGAGACCGATCCGGTGCGCCTCGTGCGCGTCGATCATCTCGCCCGTCAGGATGAGTTGGAGCGCGACGCCCTTGCCCACGAGGCGCGGCAGGCGCTGGGTCCCGCCGTAGCCAGGGGCGATGCCGAGCTTCAGCTCGGGCTGGCCGAATCTGGCGTTGTCGCTCGCGAGGCGGAGATGGCAGGCCATCGCCAGCTCGCAGCCACCCCCCAACGCGTAGCCGTTCACAGCGGCGATCACCGGCTTGCCGCACGTCTCGAAGCGGCGCAGCATCGCCTGCCCGCGCAGGGCCCGGGCCTTGCCGTCGAACGGCCCCTGCTTTGCGAGGTCGCCGATGTCGGCGCCGGCGACGAAGGCCTTGGTGCCCGCGCCCGTGATGATGGCGCCGCGGATCGCGTCCTCGGTCGCGACCCGCTCGGCGACGTGCGCGAGCTCGTCCACCACCTGATTGTTGAGGGCGTTGAGCTTGTCGGGACGGTTGATGGTGAGTACCGCTACGCCATCCCGGACGTCGAACAGCAGCGTTTGGTAGGTCATGGAGCGAAAAGGTAAGGGCGGAATGCGGAGTGCGGAATGCGGAGTCTCACGGTGCCCTTGGGGGCATCCACTGCGCATTCCGCATTCCACCCTCCGCATTAGGTTCAGGGCCATGAGCGTGCAGGCTATCGCCTGGAGCCCAACGGGCGCCGTTCGCGTCGTGGATCAGCGCGCGCTGCCCGAAGCGCACATCGAGCGCGACCTCGAGAGTGCCGAGGCCGTGGCCGACGCGATCCGCGCCCTGCAGGTGCGCGGCGCGCCCCTCATCGGGATCGCGGCGGCGATGGGCCTGGTCGCGGGAATGCGGGAGCTGCGCGCGGCGCCGCGCGAGGCCTTCCTCGCTCGCGTGACGCGGCTGGTCGAACTCTTGGCCGGCACCCGGCCGACTGCCGTGAACCTTGCCTGGGCGCTCGATCGCATGGCGCGCGCGGCGGCCGCGACGCCGGGCGACGGGCCGGCGATCTGGGAACGCCTGCACGTGGAGGCGACTGCCATTCTGGAGGAGGAGCGCGCCATGTGTCGCCGCATCGGCGAGGCGGCGCTGCCGCTCATCCCGAACGGCGCGAAGGTGCTGACGCACTGCAACGCCGGTGCGCTCGCGACTGGCGGGATCGGTACCGCACTCGCGCCCATCTATCTCGCCCACGAGGCCGGTCGGACCGTTCACGTGTTCGTGGACGAGACGCGGCCCGTGCTTCAGGGATCGCGGCTCACCGCGTGGGAGCTTGCCCACGCCGGAATCCCGTGCACCGTGATCGCCGACGCCGCCGCCGGCGCCCTGATGCGACAGGCGACCTTCGACCTGGTGATCGTCGGGGCCGATCGCATCGCGGCGAACGGCGACTTCGCGAACAAGATCGGGACTTACGGGCTCGCGGTGCTGGCGCTCCATCACGGCGTGCCGTTCTACTGCGCGGCGCCGTCGTCCACGATCGACCCGTCGCTCGACGACGGCGTCGGCATCCCCATCGAGCAGCGCCCACCCGAGGAAGTGACGACCGTCGCGGGCCGGCGGATCGTGCCCGCGGGCGTCGCGGCGCTGAACCCCGCGTTCGACGTGACGCCGGCCCGCTACGTGACGGGCTACGTGACCGATCGCGGCCTCGTCAGACCGCCGTTCGGGGGGGAAGCGCGCCCGTGAGCGCCGTGCTCGCCATCGATCAGGGGACGACCGGCACGACCGCGC
>JBOHSI010000112.1:0-21933 GCA_050733055.1 Gemmatimonadales bacterium | reverse complement strand
GTTCCGTGGCCGGAGCGCCGCTCCGACTGGCGTGCCGGTCGCGTCGCCGCGAAGCGCGCCGCGGCCGGTGCACTCGGCCTGGACGATCCGACCAGCGTCGCGCTCGTCCCCCTGACGGGCGGCGCGCCGCGCATTGCGCTGCGCGGCCCCTTCGGGACGCGTCGCGTCGTCCCGCTAGCGTTGTCACTCGCGCACCGGTCGGGTCGCGCCGCCGCGGCAGCCACGACTGAGCCGGGCGAGCTCGGCATCGATCTCGAGGTCGTCGGCCAGGTTCGTGCAGCCCATGCCGGCTACTACCTGAGCGGCGCGGAGCGTGCGCTCGCGGGATGGTGCGGCCTCACCGCGCTGTGGACGCTCAAGGAAGCGGCGTGGAAAGCGCTGCGCTGCGATGACACAGTCCCCTTCACAGCGCTCGAGCTGCGGTTCGACGCCACGGGGGCGGTGAACGCCGTGTCGCTGGGCGGCGCGGCGCGAAGGGCGACAGCCGGTGTGCTCCATCCCTGGCCCGGCTACGTGGTGGCCGTCGTGTGGCTGCCCCGGGAGACGCAATGAGCACCTGGTGCCCGGGAATCGCTGGGATCGCGTACGCGTTGCCGGCCGAGTCGCGCTCGGTCCGCGAGCTGGCGGCGGCGGGGCAACTGCAGACGAAGCCCGAAGTGCTCGAGCGCTTCGGCTTCGATCGTGTGCACGTCGCCACCGCCGAGAGTCCCTACGAGCTCGCCGCGCGCGCGGCGTCGCAGCTGCTCGAGGAGCAGCACGTCGATCCGGCGAGCGTCGGGCTGCTGACGTACTCCGGTCCGCCCGGGACGCTGTCGCTCGCGCCCGCCGCGCAGCCGTGGGACGCAGCCGCTGCGCTCTCCACGACGGCCCGCTTCAAGTATCCCGGAACCCGGCTGCAGTACGAGCTCGGTCTGATCAACGCCTCGGTGCTCGGCGTGGACCAGCTCGCTTGCAGCACGCTGTTCGGGGCGCTGCGCGTCGCCCGCTCGCTGTGCGCTACGGAGGGGATCGGGCGCGCGTTGTGCGTGAACGCGGAATTCGTCCCCGCCGCCGCGGGACGCGAAGCGATCTTCAACTGCACGTCGGACGCCGCGTGCGCGGTGCTTCTGGAACGCGGCGCGGCGCGCAACCGTATCGCCGCGTCCGTCCACATCACCAAGGGCTACTACTGGGACAGCGACGCCCGGAAGAGTGAGGTCGTCGCCTCCTATTTTCCGACCGGCAAGTACGTCATCGAGCGGGCGATCGCCGAGGCGGGTTGGAGCCTAGCCGACGTGGACTGGATCATCCCGCACAACGTGAGCCTGCGGAGCTGGGAGCTGCTGCTCTCCCTCCTCACGCTCCCGAACGCGCGGCTCTGGGCCGACAACATCGCGCGGCGTGGGCACTGCCTCGCGGGCGACAACTTCATCAACTTGCGCGACGCCCTGGACGGCGGCGCGGTACGCCCGGGTCAGAAGCTGGTGCTCTTCGCGTACGGCTACGGCGCCCATTGGACGGCGCTGGCCGTGGAGGCCTAAGTGGGCCCGCGAAGCCAGGTCGTTTTTCTCACCGGCGCGAGCGGGCTGCTCGGCGGGGAGACGCTGCGGCGGATGCTCGCGGCCGACCCCACACTGCGGGCGGTGGTCCTGGTGCGGGGGGCAGGCCGCTGGGCGCGCGTGGCCGCCGACCTCGGGATCCCGACCGATCGCGTCGCGGCCGTGGTTGGCGACGTCACCCAGCCCGGCCTGGGGCTCGACGCGGACGTACGGCGCCGGCTCGGGCGCGACGTCACAGTCATCCTGCACGCCGCGGCGGATGTCGTCTTCTCCCGCCCGATCGCGGTCGCGCGCGCGGTCAACGCCGAGGGCACGCGGCACCTGCTGGAACTCGCTGCCGCGTGGCCCCACGCCCGGCGGTTCGTGTACGTCAGCACCGCATTCGTGGCCGGCCGCCGGGTCGGCCGGATCCTCGAGGAGGAGGAGGGGGGGGCGGGGGAAGCGGGGGAAGCGGGGGTGGCGGGGGTGGCGGGGGGGTGGGTCAACGCGTACGAGCAGTCCAAGCACGAGGCGGAGTGCCTGGTGCGCGCGAGCGACCGCGACTGGCTGATCCTCCGGCCGAGCACCATCGTCTGCGATTCGATCGCCGGCACGGTGACGCAGTACAACGCCGTGCATCTCGGGCTGCGCCTCCTGTACGACAGCCTCGCGCCGATGCTCCCCGCCGTTGCGACGACCGGTGTGGACCTCGTGCCGCGGGATTACGTCGCGGCGGCGCTCGCCGCGCTGGCGACGCGCGCCGGGCTGCGGCAGCGCACACTGCATCTCTGCGCCGGGGCGGGCGCCCTGCCGGTGGGCGAGCTGCTCGATCTCACCTGGGAAGGGTGGTCGCGCGGGCCGGAGTGGCGGCGCCGCGCGGTCCCCCGTCCTACCCTCGCGGACATCGGGACCTACCGCCGCTTCGAAGCGGCCGTCGAGGAAACGGGCGACCGCGATCTGCGGGCGGCGGTGCGCGCGCTGTCCCATTTCGTGCCCCAGCTCGCGCTCCCGAAGCAGTTCGATACGACCGGCGCCGACGCGCTGCTGGGCGAGCCCGCCCCGGCCGTGCGCAGCTACTGGCCGCGCCTGATCGACCACCTGCTGTCGGCCCGCTGGGCCGGGGCCGTGAAGGAGGTCGCGGCGTGAGCCCCGAGGCGGCCAGGGACCGCTTTGTCGGAGAGATGGTGGCCTGGCTGAACCGCAGGTTCGGCCCGGCCGGGGCCGTCATCACGGCGCACACACCGCTCTTCGCGGACGGCCTGATCAACTCGATTCGCATTCTCGAGCTCATCGCGTGGGTGGAAGTGGCGATCGGTCGCCGCATCCCGGACGTGCAGATCCGGATGGACAACTTCCGCACCGTCGGGCGCATCGCCGAGGTGTTCCTCGGGGAGGCCGATCATGTGGCGGCCTGAGGTCGTCGTGCGAACGCTCGTCGCGCGCGGGGAGCTGTGGGAGGCGGTGCCGGGGCTCGTCGGCCTGCGCGGCGACGTGCTCACGCTGTACCGCGCCCTGGAACAGGCGATCGCGGGTCTGGCGCTCGTGGAAACCGAGGATGAGTGGCAGGTCCCCGCGGGGATCGGTTTCTCGACCCTCGCCCGCGCCGATTACTTCGCCTCGTTCCCCCAGTGGCTCACCGGCGCGGCGCACATTGCCTACGGGCGGGGCCTGCTCGAGTGGATCGCGACCGATCCCGATCCGGCCGTGGCGGCTCGCGGGGCCCTGGCGCCGGCCGACGCGGCGCTCGCGCCTGCGGTGTGCTATCACGTCTACGAGCGATTCTCGGGCCGCGCGGTTTCGAGCCCGACGCTGGTCACCGCGCAGGGCACGTGCTGGCGCCACGAAGGAGACCGGCTCGCTACGCTCGAGCGCGGCTGGGCCTTCACGATGCGCGAGATCGCGTGCCTCGGCTCCGGCGCGGACGTCGAAGCGTTCCGGCGGCGTGGGATCCGCCGCGCCACGGCGCTCGCAACGACGCTCGGCCTCGAGGGGGAGGTCGTTCAAGCGACCGACCCGTTCTTTGCGGCCGCGGGGCGTGGTAAGGCGCTGCTCCAGCAGCTCAAGACGCTGAAGCACGAGCTCGTCCTCCCGATCGGGGCAGGTCGCACCGTCGCGGTGGCGTCCTTCAACCACCACGAAACGTTCTTCGGCGGGGCGTTCGACATCCGCCTCGCGGGGACCGAGCCTGCCGCGTCGGGCTGCGTGGCATTCGGGATCGAACGCTGGTTGCTCGCGTTTCTCGCGGTCCACGGTCCCGATGCGGCGAACTGGCCCGCCGTCCAGGGCACCCCGTCGCTTCTGGAGGTCTGCTGACATGCGGCTCTACCAGCGTCACGCGGCGTCCCTCGACCGGGGGAGCTGGTCCGTGGAGCGTGATCTCCGCTGGCGGCAGATCGACCGCGCCCGGGCCCTCGCCCGCCCCGCGCTCCTCGCCGGTCTGCGGGCCGCCTGCCTGATCGAGGCGTTCCACCCGGTGAACCTCGCGCGCCTCCTCAGGCTCACGTGGGACGACGTCGACGCGTCTGCCGTGTTTTCGCTCGAGTTGTACGAGGGGTTCAAGCATTTCCACGCGCTGCGGCTGTACCTCGACGCGGTCGGGTACGAGCCCGCCGTCATGGACGCGGAGGTCGTGGAGGTGCGCCGCGCGGGTGCGGCGGTCGATGTGGACGGTGGCGAGCTGATCGGGCGCCTGGTCGAGTTCATGCTCTCCGAGCATCTCGCGTACTACTTCTTCCGCCGCTCCGCGGAGCAGGCGGTGGAGCCGGTGCTGGTCGAGCTGCTCCGCTACATCGCGGCGGACGAGGTCCGCCATGCCCAGAACGCGTCCGATTTGATCGCGAAGCGCATCGCGGCGGACCCCGCCGTCGTTCCGCAGGTGCTCGACGCTGCCGCTCACTTCCAGCATTTCGGCGCCGAGGCCGTGGGCGCCGTGCCCGTCGCGCTGCCGGGCGACCCGCTCGCGATCCGCACCTTCGCGAAACGCATCGAGCGGCTGTGCGGCGTGCGCTTGGTGGATCACCTGAAAGCCGGCCTCGAGGCGAGGTGACTTATGGACATCAGTCGACAGGAGCTCGAGCTACTCAACTTCTACCGCGCGTCGGAGCTTCACGGCGGCCTGATCCTCGGCGCCCTGGTGCGGCGCACGCGGGACCCGCAACTGATCCTCGATCTCACGCGCCACAGCGCCGAAGAGGTGGTCCACGCCCGGCTCTGGACGGAAACGATCCTCGAGGTGGGCGGCCGGCCGTGGCCGACCCGCGACACCTACCAGTCTCGCTACGCGGCCGTCGTGGGGACGCCGCTCACGCTGCTGGACGTGCTGGCCCTCACGCAGGTGTTCGAGCGACGGGTGTACCGGCACTTCACCGAGCATCAGCGGCGTCCGGGCACGCATCCGGTGGTGCGGGCAACACTGCACCGCATGCTCGAGGAGGAAACAGGCCATCTGCTGTGGGTGAAGCGGTGGCTCGACGCGCAGGCCGTCACGCGCCCCGACGCGGTCCGGGAGACGATGCATCGCTATGCGGCGGCTGACGACGCGGTGTACAACGCGCTGCTGCTCGAGTTCGGCTGGCGGAGGGCGGCATGAGCGCCCCGGCGCTGGCGGTGGGCGCGCGGCGTCTGACCCTCCCGGGCGCGCGCAGCGATCGGTTGTTCTTCGCGCAGGTGCACGAAGATCCGTGCCTCGAGATCGAGGCGCTCGCGCCGGCAGCCGGGGACCGCATCGTTGTGGTCAGCTCCGGCGGCTGCACGGCGCTGTCGCTGCTTGCGGCGCACGCGGGCCAAGTGATCGCCGTGGACCTGAACACCACCCAGAATCACCTGATCGAGCTGAAGCGCGTCGCGGTCCTGCGGCTCGGCGGCCCGCTCGCGGTCGGATTCCTGGGCGGCGCCTGCGGCGCGCCCGCGTTCCGGCTCGCGACCTACGACGGGCTGCGCCGCGATCTCTCCTCCGCGGCGCGCGCCCACTGGGACGCCCACCGCGGCGACCTCGCGCGCGGTGTCCTCCACACGGGCGCGAGCGAGCGCTTCCTCACGCTCATCGCCCGCGCGATCAAGGTGTGCATTCACCCGGAGCGGCGGATCCGCCGGCTCCTCACGTGCCGCACGCTGGCGGAGCAACGCGCTTTCTACGACCGCGAGTGGAACAGCTGGCGCTGGCGCGCCCTGTTCGCGGTGCTCTTGAACCGTTGGGCGTTCAACAGGAGCCACGACCCCTCTTTCTTCCGGCATGTCGAAAACCCGAGCTTCTCGCGGCATTTCTTCCAAATGGCCGCGCACGCGCTCACCGAGGTGCCGGTCGCGGACAACTACTTCTTGCATATCGCGTTGACCGGCGCCTATCCGGCGATTGCGGGAGGGGCATTGCCGCCCTATCTGACGGCCCACGGTGCGGCGACGGTCGCCGCGGCGGCGGACCGGCTGACGCTCGTCGACGGCGGCTATACCGAATACCTGCGCACTCAGCCCGACGACAGCGTCACCGGGTTCGTGATGTCGAACATCTGTGAATGGCTCCCGCCCGAGGAAGTCGAGCGCTTGTTCGCAGAGGTGGCCCGCACCGCCGTGCCGGGCGCGCCGGTCTGCTTCCGGAACTTCGTCGGCTGGACGGACGTGCCAGCGCGGTGGCGCGATGTGATCGTGGAGGACCGCGAGCGCGGGGAGGAGATGAGCCGGCGAGACCGAAGTCTGGTGCAGCGGCGCTTCGCGATCTGCCGGGTGGAGAAGGAGGCCGCGTGACGAGCATCGCCGCGGCTCGCGTCCTCGTCGCTCGCGATGCCCGGCCGACGGACAACGCCGCCCTCATCGAGCTGGCGGCGGCCTGTCCGATGGTGGGCGACTTCACGCTGTGCGTGGACCGCGCGCCCGACTTCTTCGCGCTGAACCGGTTGGAAGGCGATTCGTGGCGCGTCGGAGTCGTGGACGGCCCGGCCGGCACGCCCGTGGGCTGCATCGCGACCAGCGAGCGCATTGTGTATCTCCACGGCGCGCCTGCCCGCACGATGTACGTGGGCGACCTCAAAGTGCATCCGGCGCACCGGGGGGGGCCGGCGGGGGGGGCCGTGGCCGACGCGCTCACCTGCTACGCCTGCGATGCCGCGTTGGCCGCGGGCGGGCCCGGTGTCCCGACGCTGCTGACCGTGCTCGGCGGCAACCGTCCCATGGAGCGACGCGCCGCGGGGCCGCGGGGACTGCCGTACCTCGCCAAGTTCGCCACGATCCGGTCGTACGCGGTGCCGCTCCTGTGGCCACGGCTCGAACGTCCCGGGCTTCGGGTGACGGCCGGGGAGCCGCGCGACCTCGAGGCCATGGTCGCGCTGTGGAGGCGCGTCGCGCCCAGCCGGAACTTCGCACCCAAGTACGCGCCCGAGTCCCTCGGAGCATGGATTCGCGCGGCGCCGGGGCTCGACTTCTCGTGTTACCGGCTGGCGTGGAGGCGCGACGGCCGGCTGGCGGGGTTCCTCGCCTTGTGGGACCAGTCGTCCTTCAAGCAGCTCCGTGTGCTCCGCTACTCCGTTCGCGCGGGCGCGGTGCGCTTCTTCTTCAACCGCGTGGCACCGTTGTGCGCGGCAGCGCCCCTGCCGGTGGCCGGCGCGCCGCTGCGCTATGTCACCGCTCTGCACGTGTGCGCGGAGGATGCGAGCGCGCTCCGCGCGCTCCTGGTGCACGCCCATGACACGCTGCGGGGCCGTGGCCTCGCCTTCTTCGCGGTCGGGCTCGACGTGCGCGACCCGCTGGCCGTGGCGCTGTCGGGTCTGTTCGCGCAGCCCACGGACGTGCACGCCTATGTGGCCGCTCCTGCGGGCCGCTACGGCGGGCCGCCGCTCGACGCGCGGCCGCTGCACTACGAGATCGCCCTCGTCTGAGGTGTCCCCATGGTTCACGGCAAGCTCAAGGAGCTCGGCTATCAGCTCCACCTGTACGGGAAGCTGCGCGCCGCGCACGCGCGCTATTCGCCGGCACACGACATGGCGGCCGCGCCGTTCCCCCGGCTCATCCAGCTGCAGACGATCAACGCCTGCCAGGCCGCGTGCTTGATGTGCCCGTATCCCATCTTCAAGGACAAGTTCCCACGCGGGCGCATGGACGACGCGCTGTTCGACAAGGTCGCGGACGAGATCGCGCAGCACCAGGAGGTCGACACGTTCGTGCCTATGCTCCAGAACGAGCCCTTCCTCGACAAGCACATCTTCGAGAAGATCCGCCGCTTCAAGGATCGGACCGACGGGCGCATCACCGTCGAGCTCGTGACCAACGGTGCGTTTCTCACCGACGAGAACATTGCCAAGATCCGCGGCGCCGAGCTCGACGTGCTCGACATCAGCCTCGACGCGATCAGCCCCGAGGTGTACCGCCGCATCCGCGTCGGACTCGACTACGAGGCCGTGATGGCGGGCGTGGAGCGGGTGCTCGCGGCCAACCTGCCGAAGACCGACGTCTTCGTGCGGCTGGTGCGCCAGAAGGAGAACGTGCGGGAGGTGCGCGCGTTCGTTCGGGCGTGGCGTCGCCGGGGTGTGCCCGTCTTCATCTATACGGCCAACAACCGCGTGGGTGCGCTCGAGGACTACGAGCACCGGGTGCGTATCCCGGAGCCGGAGGTGCCGGTCACGCAGAAGCTCATGCGGCGCTTCTTCCGGCTGTGGATGGGGTGCTGTCCGGTGCCGTTCGCTTCGACCAACATCCTTCACAACGGCGACGTGTTGATGTGCGTGCACGACTGGGCGCGCCGCGAGATCGTGGGTAACGTGCGCCAGGCGAGCATCGCCGAGATCTGGAACGGCGAGCGGATGCGGGAGCTCCGGCGGATCGTCCACCGGCGCCGGTACGAGGAGTCGCCCGCATGCCGCGACTGCTCGCTCTGGAAAGATGGCTGGTTCTAGCGGCGGAAGCGGGGGGCTCGCCGCCGCGGTCGTGCGGTACCGCGCCTGGATCGCGGGCGGGTGGATCGCAGCGGGCGTGGTCCTCCTGCCCGCGGCGGGGCGGGTGGAGCGGACGCTCGACGTCGCCGCGCGCATCCCCGGCAGCGAGTCGGCCGCCGTCGAGGAAGCACTCGCTCGCCGCTTCGTCTCGCCGTTCGCGAGAATCGCCGTGCTCGTGGTCACCGGCGTGCCCGCGCCCGACGCGCCGGACGGACGCGCGGCGCTCGAGCACCTGGTCACCCGCCTGCGCGCCATACCCGGCGTGACGCGCTGCTTTTCCTACCTCGACGCTCAGGACACGCTGTTCCGGGCTCGGGCGGCCGACGGCACGTTCGTGCTCTGCGGGCTCGATTCCCGCCGCGGCCCTGCGGACGCACTCATCCCCGGCCTCCGGACCGCGACCACCGCGATCGCGGCCGGGCTGGCGCCCGAGCATCCCGGCATCGCGCTGCGCTGGACGGGAGAGGCCGCCCTCAACTTCGATCTGCGACGCACCAGCTCCGCTCAGGCACAGCAGGCCGAGCGGCGCGCGCTGCCGCTCACGCTCGCGCTGCTCGTCTGGGCCTTCGGCGCCGTCGCCGCCGCGGTCCTCCCGACCGTGGCGGGGATGCTCGCCATCGCCCTCAGCCTCGGCGCGGCCGTGCTCATTTCATCCCGCTGGCCGCTCTCGATCTTGCTTCAGAACGTGGTCACGATGCTCGGCCTGGGTCTGGGGATCGACTACGCGCTGCTGATGGTGAGTCGGTTCCGCGAGGCGCGCGCGGCCGGAGCGGGGCCGGTCGAGGCGGCGGAGGCAGCGGCCTGCCAGGCGGGCCACACGGTGGCGCTGTCCGGCGCCGCCGTGGCGATCGGCTTCGCGGCGTTGTTGCTCGTGCCCCTGAACGAGCTCCGCTCCGTGGCCGTGGGCGGGTTGCTGGTCGTGACGGCATCGGTCCTGCTTGCCACGACGCTCCTTCCGGGCCTCCTCGTCTGGCTCGGCCCCCGCGTCGATCTCGGCCGCGTGCGCCGGCCGGTCGGCTCCGCCGGCGGGAGATGGCAGCGCTGGGGGCGCTGGGTCGCGCGGCGCCCCGGCACGGTACTCGTCGCGGCCGGGGCGCCGGTGTTGCTCCTCGCCGTCCAGGCGACTCGGCTCGATACCGGATTGCCGCGCGGCGACTGGCTGCCGCCTGCGATGGAATCGGCGCGGGCGGTGCACGATCTCCAGGCGATGGGGCGGAGCGGCGTGATTCAGACCGTGCGGGTGATCCTCGAGCTTCCGGACGGCGTGACGGCGGGAAGCCGGGCCGGCTGGGAGGCGACTCGCCACCTGAGCGACGCGCTCGCGACGGACGCGCGGGTGGCGGGCGTGCGCTCCCTGCCCGTGCTGGCGGGCGCCCGGTGGCGGCCGTCGGCGACTGCTTTCGTGCGCCAGGACGTGCGCCGCACCTTCATCAGCGATGATCGCCGCGCCGCGCTGCTCGAGGTCCTCCCGCACGAGCGCGTTGCGGCGTCCGAGCTCGCGCGCCTGGTCGGGGAGCTGCGCGGGCGCGATCCTGTCACGCTCACGGGACTGCCGGGGACGACGCTCAAGATCGGCGGGTTGCCGGCGTTCAACGCCGATTACGAGGCGGCGGTGGGAGGCCGGTTCGCGGGTGTGGTGGCGCTCGTGGTCGCGGGGACACTGGTGGCCCTGCTCGCAGGCTTCCGGTCGGTGCTCGTCGCGGTCAAAGCTGTCCTCCTCAACCTGCTGTCGGTTGCCGCGGCGTTCGGCGCCGTGGTGCTCGTGTTTCAGGACGGGTTCGGCGCGGGACTCCTCGGGCTCGAGCGTCCGCTCTCCGGCGTCTTCCCGGTCGTGCCGATCCTCGTTTTCTGTACGGTGTTCGGGCTGAGCATGGACTACGAGGTCTTCCTCGTCGCGCGCGTGGCCGAGGCGCGCCGTGCGGGGCGGGACGAGACCGAGGCCCTGGCTGAAGGACTCGCGCGGACCGGCGGAGTGATCACCAGCGCTGCCATTATCATGATCGCCGTGTTCGCGGCCTTCATGCTGGGCGACTTCCTGCTCATCAAGGTGCTCGGGTTCGCGCTCGCCGTGGCCGTGCTGCTCGACGCCACGGTCGTCCGGCTCGCGATCGGCCCGGCGCTCCTGCGGGTCGCCGGCCGCTGGAACTGGTGGCCGGGACATGGCGTGCGGGAACCCCGGCCCAGGCTCGCCACGAGGGCAGCCGTCCATGTCGCCTGACAGCGACTCCGTTGCCTCAGGCGGAGCACCGTTGTTACAATTCCCCGCGTCATGATCGCACATCGTGTGACGCCGCTCCTCCTGTTCCTGGCGCTCGGCGCCGGGATCCATCCCATGCCGCCAGTGGACGCTGGGGCAGCGCGTATCTACAACGACTCGAAGACCGGTGCGCTGATCATCGAGCTCGCGCCGGTGGATCTGCCTGCCAACACGTCGCATCACGAGATCGCCCAGCCGCCCGTGGCGATGCTCGAGGTGCCGCGGAGCGGCTACGTGCACGGGTTCCGGGTGGATATGGTGGACTCGGGCGGCAGGATGTTGCCCTCTCAGCTCGTGCACCATTTTAACCTGATCGACCCGGATCACCGCGAGCTGTTCCTCCCCATCTCGCGACGCCTGCTCGCCGCGGGGATGGAGACCGGGACGATTCGCCTGCCGTGGCTGCTCTTCGGCCTGCCCCTTGAGCAAGGCAAGCACGTCGTCGCGAGCGCGATGGTCGAGAACCTGACGGGCACGACGTACCCCAAAGCCCGCGTGCGGTTGGTGGTGTTCTTCACGCCCGCCGGCCGACCCTGGCCGCTGTTTCGCGCCTCGCCGTGGCAGATGGACGTGGCGTTCCCGGTGGGACCCAAGTCGTTCGACTTGCCGCCCGGGCGGTCGGCGCGCTCCTACGAAGCGCGGCCGGCGGTCCCCGGCACCATCGTCGGCCTCGGCGGCCACATGCATGAGGACGGGCAGCTCATCGAGTTCACCGACGTCACGACGGGTGAGGTCATTTATCGAGCCGAGCCCGTGCGGGACTCGATCGGTCGTCTCGTCTCGGTTCCGGTCGGTCGCCTGTACGGCTTGACGCGGCTCGGCGTTCACGTCGTGCCCGAGCACACCTACAGGGTCACCGTGTCCTACGAGAACCGGAGTGGGCAGGTACTGCAGGGCGCCGGCATGGGCGTGGTGGGCGGGCTGTTCATTCCGGATCGCGGCGTCACGTGGCCGGCTGCCGACCCGACCGACTCCCTGTATCGGGTGGACTACGGGCACTACATGCGGCACTGGGGTGCACACGGGGGAGCAGTGCAGGGGAGAATGCCGCCGCCGACCGGCGGTCGAGCAGACCCGGCCCCGCACCGCCATCACTAGGCCGGTTTCGCTAGGCCTGCTCCCAGCTTCCCGCAGGCACCGCCGGGCGGGCCTTCTCGGTCTCGGCGCCGTAAACGTAGTGTGACGCCAGCACCGCGAGCGCCACGACCAGCCCGGCCACGGCGTCCACCGCGTAATGGAACTGCCCGTACACCACCGACAGCACCAGCCCGATTGTGAAGGGCGCGAGCGCGACCCCCAGCGGACGCCAGTAGCGCAGCGCGCAAATCGCCGCGACCACGGCGGCGGCGACGTGGGACGAGGGGAAGGCCGCGCCCCACGAGTCACCGCGGTCGAGCAGCCACTGAGTGAGGCGGGCCGGCCAGATCTCGGTCGCAACGTTGTGCGCCGGGTCGAACGCGTAACGGGGCCCCGCCACCGGGAAGAAGAGGAAGGCGACGTAGCAGAGATAGAACGTCACCATCACCGCGAAGATCGTGCGCCGCGCGGGCTCGCGCCGGCCGCTGATCCAAAGGCCGAGGGGTGAGGCGTAGAGGATGGCGTAGTAGGCGAGGTAGCAGCCGTGCATGATCCACGAGAACGCGGGGTTCGGCATCTCGCGGATCCAGCGGTACGAGACTTGAGAACCGAACACCCACTGCTCGAGTCGCTGGATCACGTGGTCGTTCTGGTAGCCGGCGTCCACGTTCACGACGCCCACCTCGGCGTACAGCCCGCCGAGGAGCAGCATCGGGTACCAGTCCGCCAGGAAGCGCCCGATCGATCCGGCCTCGCGGGCCCGGGGCGCGAGCAGCACGAGCACGATCATCAAGCCGTGCGCCAGGAGCAGCCAGCCCAGGCTCGCGTGGTCGTCACTCGCGAATGCCAGCACTGCCGCGGTCGCGATGGCCACGTAGAGCAGCGTGACGAGGTCAACGGCAGCAAGCTGCCCGACGCTACGACGCCACGTCGCGTCGTACCACGATGCCTTCACAGCCAGCCCTCCGCTCGGTACCAGGTGGCGGTGCGCCGCAGTCCCGAATCCAGGTCCACCTTTGCTTGCCAACCCGTGTCTCGCATCAGGGCGTCCGGGCGGCACGTCCAGGCGGGGGCGAGAAACTCGTCCGCCTTGTCGCTCGAAAGCACGGTGGCGTGTCCCGCAAGATGCGCTAGCGACCCCACCACCCAGAGCAGCCCCCGGCTGAGCGGCGCCGGCAGCGGCACGATGCGCGGCTCGCGACCCACCGCGCGTCCGATGGCTTGGACCAGTCCGCGGCTCGTCGTGACCATGGGGTGGGCAGCATAATACACTCTCCCCGCGGTCTGTGGAGCGGTCGCAGCGGCCACGAGCGCTGCCGCGAGGTCCCCGGCGTAGATGACCGATAGCTGTTGTGAGCCGTCACGGAACACCGGCGCAACCCCGATGCGTGCCAGCTTAAACGCCTTGAGCAGTTCGCGATCCCATTCGCCGTACACCGTCGGGGGACGGACGATGGTCCAGGGAAGCGGCATCGCCCGTACCAGCACCTCCGCCGCGAGCTTGCTTTGGCCGTACGGTGTGACCGGGGACGGCGGGCGGGTCTCGTCCACGGGATGCCCGGGCAGGGTCGGGCCGCCCGCCGCGAGCGACGACACGAGCACGAAGCGGCGGGGCGGCTGCTCCGCTGCCGCGTCCAGCACGTTCGCGGTGCCGTCGCGGTTGACCCGCATGAACTCGGAGGGATTCCGCGCGCTGATCCGGCCGGCGACGTGGAACACGATATCCGCACCGGCGCACCCCTCGCGCAAGGCGCGCATGTCGTCCAAGTCCCCGGGCACCAGCAGGATGTCGGTCCAGCCACGGGCCCGCGCCTTGGCGGGGTCACGCACGAGACAGCGAACCTCGGCGCCGCGATCGAGCAGGGCCCGAACGAGGTGGGCGCCGACGAACCCCGTCCCGCCCGTCACGAAAACCTTCACAGAGCCTTGTCGTAGATGCGGTAGGTCTTGTACGGTACGAAGCCGAGGTGCACGGCCGCGTTGTTCATCGCGACGTTGTCCTCGAGAATCCAGCCTCCCTCGCCCCAGTGGAACCCGTGCGCGACTCCCTTGGTCCAGATCCAGTGGTACATCAGCGCGTCGACGCCCGTGCTGCGGTACTCCTTGACCACGCCGAGCAGCAGGATGCGGAGGCGCGAGACCCGGCGGGCGTGCCACAGGACCTTGAGGATTCCCGGAACGAGCCGTCCCGACGGGTTGTGCTTGAGCGCGACGTTCAAGTCGGGGAGCGCCACGGCAAACCCGATGACGTCGCCGTCGCGCTCGGCGAAACACACCAGGTCGGGGTCCACGATCGGCTTGAGCTGCTTCGCCAGGTGGTCGATCTCCGCGTCCGACAGCGGCACGAATCCCCAGTTTCTCTCCCACGCCCGGTTGTAGAGCCGCTTCACGAGCTCGACCTCGTCTCGGAAGTGCTTCATGTCGAGCGCGCGCAGCGTGATTCCCTTGCGCTGCGCCAGCACGTTGGCCGCGCGCACGAGGCGCTCGGGCGTGCGGATATCGGTGCTCTGGTAGACCAGCAGGTCCTTGGCCTTCGCGAAGCCGTAGCGGTTGAGGAGGTCGACGTAGTAGGGCGGGTTGTGGGGCATCATCAGGGTAGGCGGGGCGTCGAATCCCTGCACGAGCAGCCCGGCCTCGTCGTTGATCGAGGGGCTCACCGGCCCGCGCATGATGGCGAAGCCCCTGCGCCGGAGCCATGACGCTCCGGCGTCGAACAGGGCGTGCGCGACCGCCTGGTCGTTCACGCACTCGAAGAATCCGTAAAAGCCGACGCGGTCGCTGTGGGTTCGGGTGTGCGCGTCGTTCTTGATGGCCGCGATCCGTCCGAGCGTTCGGCCGGCCGCTCGGGCGAGGAAGTACTGCGCCTCGGCATGCTGGAAGAACGGGTTCTTGTCCGGGGACAAGAGGCTGCGCACGTCCCGGCGCAGCTGTCCCACCCAGAGCGGGTCGCCGCGGTAATGGTCGTAGGGAAAGGCGATGAAGCGATCGAGATCGCGCCCGTCGGTGACGGGCACGATCTCCGCTGCGCTCAGATGACCCCCAGCTCTTTTCCCAGCCGGCCGAACGTCTCCAAAGCGAAATCGATCTGTTCCGCGGTGTGCGTCGCCATCACGCTCGTCCGCAGCCGGCTCTGCGACGGCTGCACCGCAGGCGGCACGACCGGGTTGGTAAAGATGCCCGCGTCGAACAGCTTGCGCCAGAACACCAGGGTGTTGTCGAAGTCCCCGATGAGGAAGGGGACGATCGGTGTTTCGGTGGGCCCGATTTCGAAGCCCAGCGACCGGAGCCCCTCCTGCAGGCGGCGGGTGTTGGCCCACAGCTGCTCGCGGCGCTCGGGCTCGCGCTGCAGGATGTGGAGCGCGGCGAGCACGCCTGCCGTGTTCGCGGGCGGTAGCGCCGCCGTAAACATCAGCGGCCGGGAGTAGTGCCGCAGGTAGTCGATGACGTCTTCAGAGGCCGTCACGAAGCCGCCGATGGACGCAAGCGACTTCGAGAACGTACCCACGATGAGGTCCACGTCGTCGGCGAGGCCGAAGTGCGCCGCGGTCCCGTCTCCGCGGGGGCCGAGTACCCCGACCGCGTGCGCGTCGTCGAGAGCGAGCGCGGCACCGTACTTCTGCGACAGCTTGAGCAGACTCGGCACGTCGGCGATGTCGCCCTCCATCGAGAACACGCCGTCGACGATGATCATGACGCCGGTGCCGGGCCGCACCTTCTGCAGCTTGCGCTCGAGGCCCGCCAGGTCGCCGTGGTTGAAGCGCTCCGTCTCCCCGTACGACAGCTTGGCCCCATCCACGATCGACGCATGATCCAGCTTGTCCAGGAACACCACGTCGCCCCGGCCTACCAACCCGGAGATGAGGCCGAGGTTCGCTTGGTAGCCGGTGGAGAAAACGAGGCACGCTTCCTTCCCGAAGAACTCGGCCAGCTCGGCCTCGAGCCGGCAGTGCAGCTCGAGCGTCCCGTTGAGGAACCGGCTGCCGGTGCAGCCGGATCCGAACTGGTCGAGCGCCGCTTTCGCCGCCGCGAGCACTTCCGGATGATGGGTGAGCCCCAGATAGTTGTTGGAGCCCATCATGATCCGCGGCTTGCCTTCGATGACGACGACGGTGTCTTCCGAGTGGGAGATCGGCTTGAACCACGCGTACAGCCCTGCTGCTCTCACCTCATCCGCGCGCGTGAAGTTCTTGCACTTGTCGAACAGTGCGACGTGCTGCAGGGTCTCGGTACTCACGGGGCCCCCAGGGCGGTTAGGGAGAAAAAAGCAGGGTAGAGGTTAGCGGCGAGGTCGCGAAACCGCAAGGCCACACGGCCGCGAGAGTTAGCATGCATCGCCCAGACTACGTAACTTGTAAGCCTTCCGTTTCACGCGAGGCCCCATGCGTCGCTGGGCGGTGGTCTGCACGATGTTGCTGTCGGCCTCCGCCCCCGCTGCGGCGCAGGCTCCGTATCGCGCCACGTGGTGGGAAGCAGCGTCGGTGACGGTGGCCGGCACGCTCACCGTGCTCCCGTTGGCGCTCGACCTGCCGCACGGCCCGCCGTCGTGCGCGCCGTGTGATCCCGCTTCTCTTCCTGGCATCGATCGCGCGGCGCTGCACACGTTCTCGCGGCCCGCGGGCACCGCGAGCCACGTGCTGCTCGCGGGCGTAGTCGGAGGCGCAGGGGTTGCGCTGCTCCGCGGGCGGCCGTCCGCGGAGGCGCGCGGCAACGCCGCCGTGCTCGCCAACTCCGTCGTCTGGAGCGCGGCGGCGACCCAGTGGCTCAAAGTGCTGGTGGGCCGCCATCGGCCGGTGCTCTACACCGCGAACGCGGCTGCCGCGGCGTTGCGGGCCGACAACCAGCGGTCGTTCCCGTCCGGACACGCCGCGGCGGCGTTCGCCACCGCGACGTCGTACGTCGTGATCGCACGGCGCGAACGGCTGCCGCACCGCGCGCGCAACGCCATCCTGCTCTACGGAGGAGCGGTGAGCGTCTCCACGCTGCGGGTCGTCGCCGGCAAGCACTTCCCGACCGACGTGGCGGGCGGTGCGCTGCTCGGCAGTGGTGTCGGGTGGCTCGTGGCGCGCGTCCATCCCACGCAAGGCAGATGAGCCGGTGAGCCAGCTGCCGCGGGTCATGCGGCTGCGCGACGTGGTGCTGTTCAACATGACCGCGATCGTCGGCCTCCGCTGGCTGACGACCGCCGCGAGCCAGTTCGGTCTCGCGAGCCTGCTGCTCTGGGTGCTCGCGATGATCGTCTTCTTCATCCCCTCGGCGGTGGCGGTGCGCGAGCTCGCGGACATCGATCCGGGTGGGGGCGGGCTCTACCGCTGGGTGCGTCGGGCGTTCGGTCCACTGCAAGGGTTCGTCGCCGGGTGGGGGTACTGGGTCAGCAATCTGTTCTATCTTCCCTCGCTGCTCGTCGCGACGGCTGCCATCGCCGCGTACGCGGCCGGGCCGCGGTTCGCGCCCCTCGGCGACAACGCGCTCTTCGTCAGCGCCCTCTCGCTCGCCGGCTTGTGGCTCGCCGTGGGGATGAACCTGGTGGGCCTCCGCGTGGGGAAGCGGCTGCAAAACCTGGGCGGCTACGGGACGTGGCTGCCCGCGCTGATCTTCGTGCTGCTCGCCGCCTGGTCGCTCGTCGCGCACGGCAGCGCGACGGCCGTCAGCGTGCGCGGGTTGTTCCCCGCGACGCTCGATCTCGCGTCGATCAACCTGTTCGCGACCATGACATTCGCCTTCGCCGGACTCGAGCTCGCGCCCACGCTGGGCGACGAAATCCACGATCCGGCGGCCACCCTGCGGCGTGGGATCGCCGTGTCCGGTTCCGCGATCGTCGCGATCTACATCCTCGGCACAGCCGCGATGCTGGTCGCCCTGCCCCCGGAGACCGTGAGCATCACCAACGGCATGCCGCAGGCGACGGCGGCGCTCGTGGACCGGCTTGGCGTGCCTGCTCTCGCGCCCATCGTGGCGGTGGTGGCGATCTTGCTCGTGCTCGGCAATCTCGGCGGGGTCGGCGCGTGGCTTGCCGGTACGGCGCGGCTGCCGTTCGTCGCGGGCGTGGACGGCGCACTCCCGCCCGCGTTCGGGCGCATCCATCCCCGCTGGCAGACCCCCTACGTCGGGCTGCTGGTGCAGGGCGGGCTGGCCACGGTGTTCGTCGTGGCGAGCTTGATCGGCTCTACCGTCAAGAACGCCTACCTCGTGCTGACCCAGACGACGCTGATCCTCTACTTCATTCCTTTTCTCTACATCTTCGCCGCGTACCTGCGGCTGCGTCGCGAGCGCAGCGCGCGTACGGCGCTCGTCGGCGTGGTGGGACTCGCGGCGGTCGCATTCTCGATCATGCTCGGCTTCGTGCCGCCCGCCGACGAGGCGCATCCGTGGCTGTACGAGGCGAAGGTCGTCGGTGGCGTGGTGGGCTTCATGGGACTGGGCGGGCTGCTCGCGCGGCGCGGTGTGAGGGAGCGCACAGCTTCCACCGGCGCGCCGTCGTAGGCTGGGGCAGTGCCAATCTCATGAGCCTGGGAACGTTCCGAAAGCAGTTCGCCATACCGAGGGCCATCGAGGCCCATTAGATTGCGCACAACGAGTTGGCACGGCACTAGATGGCGCGCCGCCGGCTGTCCGCGTTCACCTCCGGGATTCACACAGTGACACACGCTCGCTTGCTCTTGCTCGGGCTTTCCGCCGTGCTATGCGCGCCTCAGGCGGCGGGCGCGCAGCAGCGTCGGCACCCACGCGCGGAGATTCCCGGCTTCGACTTCCGCCACGATGGGGTGTGGCGCAAGCAAGCGCGCCAGATTCGCGCCAACCGCGCACGGCTGCTCGCGCGGCGGCAATTCCCGGCGCTCAACGCCCCGATCGCGGGCGGTGGGGGCGCGCCGCTTGCAGCGGGCGCCCCGCCGGCAACCGCCGCGGCCGTCTCCGGTGTGCTGGGCGTCCCCGCGGTTTTGTTCCGGTTCAAGGACACGCCGGCCGCTGGGATCCGCACGACCGCGCAGTATGACAACGTCCTGTTCGCCGCCGTGCGGCCCTCCGGACGGCCCTACACCTTCCGCACGTTCTACGAGCAGATGTCGAATGGCCTGTTGAGCATCCAGGGGAAGACGTACGGCTACGCGGTGCTCGACAGCAACGAGGTGACCTACGCAGGGGTCCCCGGCACCTGCTCGACGAACCCGTACGGCACTGCCAACTGCAACGGTCTCTTCAGCTCCGACGCCCAGAGCCGGATGCAGAGCGGGCTGCGGGAGGCGCTCAGGGCCGTAGACAACCAGGTTGATTGGACCGAGTACGACTCGGACAGCAACGGCTTCGTGGACCTCGCCGTGTTCATCCACCCACCCCAAGGCGGCGAGTGCGGCGGCGACACGAACAACCACCTGTGGGCGCACCGCTTCTTTCTGACCGGTGGGCCGTACCTCACCCACTCGCGGAACAGTCAGGGCGTCACGATCAAGGTGTCCGACTACACGCTACAAAGCGGTGTCGGTGGCGCGCAGGGCTGCGACAGCACTGCGATCATGCCGATCGGCACTGTGGCGCACGAGACCGGCCACGGGTTCGGCCTGCCGGACCTGTACGACACAGCAGACTCGAGCGAGGGCATCGGCCAATGGGGGCTGATGGGGAGCGGCAATTACGCCTCGCCCTTGAGCCCGGCCCGGATGGAGGCGTGGTCTCTGAGCCAGCTGGGCTGGGTAACGGTCCGACCGCTCGGTGGAGCAGGGACCTATCGCTTCGGGGCCGCCCCGCTGTCCGATACGGTGCTTTACGTCAGGGTGTCGGGCGCGAACCCGCGCGGCGAGTATTTCCTGATCGAGAATCGCCAGGCCTCTCAGGCCGACACCGCCGTGATCCGCATCCACTGTCAGGAGAGCGGTCCTTCTCCGACGTGTCCCGGCGGCATGCTCGTCTGGCACATCGACTCCACGCAGGTCGTGCGTGGGGGCTTGTTCAACACCGTAAACTCCGGGCCGATCCACGGCGTCGCCCTGGTGCAGGCGGATGGCCTTGGCAACCTCGACGTGAACTTCACGTCGCCGAGCTCCAACCGCGGCGATGCGGGCGACCCGTATCCCGGGGGCACGGGCAACACTCTCCTCAGTGCGACCAGCGTCCCGGCGGCGCGCCGCAACTCCGACGGCCGGCCCGCCGGTATCGTGGTCGATCAGATCCAGCAGATCGTCGTGAACGGCGAGATGGCGTTCCGGCTGGCTTTCCCGGTGACCGTCGTGCGCGCCAGCGACACGGCCGCGGTTATCAAGGTCGAGGGCGTGCCGTACAACGTGTATCGCGAGACGCTGGATTCGGGAACCACGATCGCTGTGAGCGTCGACACCGTGCAGCACACGGCCGGCGGCCGAACCCGGCAGAGTTTCGTGTCGTGGTCAGACGGCAGCGGCCGGGCCCACGAGTTCACCACCGGCGCCACGCCCGACACGCTCATCGCCACGCTGGCCCGGGCCCACCGCGTCGACTACAGTCCCGTGGGGAACGGCACCGTAGGGGGAAGCGTCCCGGCCGGCGAGTTCGTGGCCGAAGGAGCGGCCGTCACGCTCACGGCGACGCCGGCTGGCGGGGGCCCGCCGTTCGTCGGCTGGGCGGGCGACACGGCGACGACGTCCGCTGCCATCACGCTCCCGATGGGTCGGCCGTACGCCGTGCGGGCGGTGTTTCTCGCGCCCCTCGCCACCGCGGCCGTCGTCTCTCAGCTGCTGAGCGGCACCGGGCTCACGCCGCAGCAACAGGATGACCTCGACCAGCTTGGCAACGCCAACGGCGGGTTCGACGTGGGAGACTTCCTGGCGTGGGTCAACGCGACCGGAGCGCCCGTCCCGGCGGACGGGCGGGCGTTGCTGCACGCGTCGCGGATCGGTGCTCGACCGTGAAGCAGCTGCGCGCGGTTCTTCTCATTGTGGCGCTCTATGGCGCCCAGAGTTGCGGCGACGGCACGGGCCCTGTGGCCGGCGTTCTGAACGTCAGACTGGTCACGCCCAACAGCCACCCGGCTGGCGCGCTGGTCCTCAGCGTGACGGGGCCGGCGCCACTCATGAGCGCCAGCCCCGGACCTGGCCTGCGCCTCTTCTCGCAGGGCCTTGGTGCCACGACGCGCTTCGCGTTGACCGGGACCCTCACGAACCGTGTCATCCTCACGATCGGCGTCGCGGACGCGCGTCGGGCGAGCCAGTACGTCGCGACGATCGAGCAGGTGGCGGGTGAGGACCTGCAATTGCGCTCGTTGGCGGGCTACTCCCTCACGGTGTCGCCGTAGCGCACTCAGCGGCGCGCGCGCTGAACGCGGGCATGCCGTCGGCGAGACGCAGGCTCAGGATGCGCGGCCGCGCCGTCTCCATTGCCCAGCGTGCGAACGCAGCCGCCGCGGGGTGCCGGTCCGGCACCCGCACGAGGAACAGCGTGTACGGGTTGGTGAGCGCCGTGTCGGCCGTGAATAACACGCGCAGACGCAGGCCCGTGAGCTTGGCGTATGTCGGGAGGTCGGCGAGCGCGTAGGCGTTGCGCTCATCGGCGAGATGCAGCGTGGTGGCCTGATCGGCGCCGGACTCGAGGTACGAGTGCGGCGGCGCGATCCCCGCCACGGCCCAGAGCGCGCGCTCCTTCACGTGCGTCCCCGAGGAGTCGCCCCGCGAAACGAACGGACCGCCCCCGGCCGCGATGCGGCGGAAGGCGTCCGCCGCGCTACGCGCCGCTGCTACGCGCGCGGGGTCTGCCGCGGGCCCGACGACGGCAAACCGACTCGCGATGAAAGGGCACTGAAGCACGGCGTGGCCCGGCGCGACGAGCAGGCGCTGCTCCAGGGTTGGTGCGTGCGTGATCACGACGTCGAGGTCGCCGCGCGCCGCGGAGGCTAGGATCTGACCGGAAGGGCCGACGATCACCGCGATCGGCGCGGGCTTGGGAAGGGAGTCGAGCACCGCCAGCACGCCCGACTGTTCCACCGTAAACGTGGTGCCGAGGCGCAGGGGGCGTTCGTTCCTGACGCACGCGGCGAGCGCCGCACAAATTGCCGCCGCGCGCATCGTGCGAAAGGTTGTAATGCTCTCGGATCTGGTGGGCACGTCGCCGTCCAATGTGCGGTTGTCGGCCGATGGTCGCTACACGTAGTGGGAGCTAGGCGTGTGGCCGTGTCAGCCCTATCTTTGTGCACCCCCGGTCC
>JBOHSI010000111.1:0-33373 GCA_050733055.1 Gemmatimonadales bacterium | reverse complement strand
AAGACCGTCATCATCCAGGAGCTGATCCACAACGTGGCGCTGGGCCATGGCGGCCGCTCGGTGTTCTGCGGGGTAGGGGAGCGCACGCGCGAGGGGAACGACCTCTATCTCGAGATGAAAGAGAGCGGGGTGCTCAAGTCCTGCGCGCTGATCTACGGGCAGATGAACGAGCCGCCGGGCGCGCGCCTGCGCGTCGGGCTGTCGGGGCTGACGGTGGCCGAGTACTTCCGCGACATCGAAGGCCAGGACGTGCTCGTCTTCATCGACAACATCTTCCGGTTCACGCAGGCGGGCTCGGAGGTCTCGGCGCTGCTCGGCCGCATGCCGTCGGCCGTCGGCTATCAGCCGACGCTCGCCACGGAGATGGGTGAGCTGCAAGAGCGGATCACCTCTACGAAGAAGGGCTCCATCACGTCGGTGCAGGCGATCTACGTCCCCGCCGACGACCTGACCGACCCGGCGCCCGCGACCGCGTTCTCACACCTCGACGCGACCGTCGTCTTGTCGCGCCAGATCTTCGAGCTGGGGATTTACCCGGCGATGGACCCCCTGGCGTCGTCGTCGCGGCTGCTCGACGCCCAGTACCTCGGCGAGCGACACTACAAGGTGGCGGTCGAGGTGCAGCGGATCCTGCAGCGCTACAAGGACCTCCAGGACATCATCGCGATCCTGGGGATGGATGAGCTCTCCGAAGAGGACAAGCAGCTCGTGGCGCGCGCGCGCCGCGTGCAGCGCTTCCTGTCCCAGCCGTTCTTCGTCGCGGTGCAGTTCACCGGGCTCGAGGGCAAGTACGTCAAGCTCGAGGAGACGATCAGCTCGTTCGAGCGCGTCGTGGCCGGCGAGTTCGACCACCTCCCCGAGCAGGCGTTCTACATGGTGGGCGGGATCGACGAAGCGGTGGAGCAGGCGAAGCGCCTGGCCAGCGCCTGAGTGATGCGCGTCACGGTTGTTTCCCCCGAGCGCGCCGTATTTGACGGCCCGGCGAGCATGGTGGTCGCACCGGCGTTCGACGGACAGGTCGGCATCCTGCCGCGGCACGCGCCGTTCATGACCCTGCTGGGGAACGGCGTGCTGAGGGTGGACTCGGGCGGGGGGGGTGGGGGGGGTGGGGGGGGTGGGGGGGGCTCGCCCAATCGTTTCCGAGTCTCCGGAGGATTCCTCCAGGTGGTTGGCGACGCGGTGCGCGTCGTGGCCGATCGGGTAGAAATCGCTTGACAGATCCGCATCTCGCTCTTAGCGATGTGCGGGGCTTCGTGCGGCTCTCTCGCGCCCGTCACTCTTCGCTGGGAGGTTGCAATGCGGAAGCTGATCGGCAGTGCCCTGCTCCTCGCCGCCCTCGCCCTGACCGCGGCGGAGTTGGAGGCCCAGCGGCGTCCGGCTCGCCGCCGCGCCCCCCCTCCCGCCCCTGCGCAGCGCACCTCGTTCGGGGCGCAGCTCGATTGGGGCAGCAACACCGACTTCGGCATCGGGGCCCGAGTGGTGTTCGGGCTCAAGGCGATCGCCCCCCGCGCGCCGCTCGACGGGATCGTTTCGTTCGACTACTACTTTCCGAATGCCGGCGACTTCTGGGAGATCAACGGCAACGTCGCCTATCGGTTCCGCGTCGCGCGCAGCTCGCTCGGCCCTTACGCGGGCGGCGGTCTGAACATCGGTCACGTCTCCGGCGGGGGCGTTTCCGAGACCAGAGCGGGGTTGAACCTCCTCGCGGGCACCACGTTCAAGGCGAGAAACCTGACGCCGTTCGCCGAATTCCGGGGGGTCATCGGGGATTTCGACCAGGTCGTTCTCACGGGCGGCATCCGCTTCAGTTTGCGCTAGTCGCCGTGGACGCGCCACGCGGCCGCCCGGTGCGGAACGTCTCGGGGGCCCTCGGGTACCGTGTCCACACGTTTCGAGGAGAGTGCGATGCGACGTGAGGTGGCGAGTTTGCTGCTCGCGGCTCTGGTCTGCGTCGACGCCAGGGCGGCGTCCGCCCAGGCGACGGGCACGACGACGTTCAACGCTCCCTATCGGGCATTCCAGGGCTCGGAGATCGGCGTGCTCATGAGCTTCCCCTCGGGCGGCGGCACCGCGGTCGAGGGGGCCTACCGGAGGGCTGGCGGCAAGTTCGACCTGGGCTTCAAGGCTGGCTTCCTCGATCCAGACGGTCCCGGGGACGTGATCGTGCTGCTCGGCGCGGAGGCCCGGCAGCGCGTGATCACCCACACCGTGGATTTCCCGCTGGACGGCGCGCTGATCCTCGGTGTCGGCGGAAACTTCGTCAGCAATAACTCCGCGCTCGTGGTTCCGGTGGGCCTGTCGCTCGGCCGGCGCGTCGATCCGCAGGGCTCGACCGTCAGCATCGTGCCGTACGTCCAGCCGACGCTGTTCCTGATCGCGGGCAACAACGTCGCTGATCACGTCCAGTTCGCCCTCGGCCTCGGCGCCGACTTCCGGCTGAGCCGCGCGTTCGACGCCCGGCTCAGCGCCGGTCTCGGGGACAACGAGGGTGTGTCGATCGGCGCCGTGTGGGTGCACTAGTGCCGTTCCAACCACGGCGTGCTGAGCGACAGGGGACGGGACACAACAGGTTGGAACGGCACTAGAACGACACACGATTGACTGGCCGCCGGCGAATTCCTACCGTTGGCGGGTCGTTCCGGGGGCCGGGCGCCCTGGTCCCGTTCGACTGCAGACTCCTCCGTCTTGAGAGGGCACCTATGAAGCGCGTAGTGTTGGTTGTGGGATTGATCACGCTCGCGGCCGCGCCCGCCGCAGCGCAGTGGACCGGCATGCCGGTTTGGAACCGCCCGAAGGGCGGCACCGGTGTCACCATCAGCGGCGACTGGGGCCGGCCGAACGTGGATTACGGAAAGGGCAACGCGTTCGGGGGCCGCGCCTCGCTCGGCGTTGGCACGGTGACGCTCACCGCCGGCGTCGCGTCGTACAAGCCGGACGGCCTAAACGACCGGACGACCTCGGTCGGCGGCCAGGTCGACTTCCGCGTGATCGGTGGCAGCCTGCTCCCGATCGCGGTTAACGTCCAGGCGGGCGCGGGCGTGTCCGGCAAGATCACCTCGGGCACCGCGAACTACCCCAAGGTCGTGAACGTTACAGGCGCCGTCGGGTTCAGCCTCCCGCTGCCCACGCCGGGCGTCAGCATCGAGCCCTACTTCTCGCCGGGCATCCGCTACCGCAGGGAGACGGACGCTGTGAGCGGCGTCAGCGCGTCGGACACGAAGTTCGGTTTCGCGGCCGGTGCCAACCTGAGCTTCGGGATGCTGGGGATCCACGCGGCGTACGACTACCAGAAGACCGACCCCGGCCACGCTAGCGTGTTCGGTCTGGGCGCGCACGTGGCGCTCAGGCTCCCGATGGGGATGTGAACCCGGTTCACAACGTCATTTGAAGCCACTAGCTTTGGGGCGCGCCGTTCCCGGCGCGCCCCCTTCCTTTCCAGGAGCCCTGTGACCGGTTCTTCCGTCAGACGGGCGTCGCTCCTCGCGCTCGCGCTCGTCACGAGCGGGTGTGCGCTCACGCTCGACAGCTCCCGGCTCGGCGCCCCGGTGAGCTTGGCGGGCGCGCCTCGCGCGAACCCGGACTCGGGCATCCCGTTTCGGCTCACCAAGCATCCCGTGTATCTCCTGGCGGGCCTCATTCCGGTGTCGCAGCCGAATCTCCAGGACGTGCTCGCGGGTCAGCTGGGAACCGGCGCGCGGATCGAGAACCTGCGGATTCACGTGCGCAGCCGCTGGAGCGACCTGCTGATCACCGGGTTGACCCTGGGGCTGGTGGTGCCGCGCTCGGTGACGTTCGAGGGGGTGATCGTGAAGGAGCAGTAGAGGCCGAGGGGTCCCGCTCCGCGACTACAAAGCACAGTCGCTTCGGGGGACCCCCGCGCCGTCTAGCCTGCCACCAGCCCGCGCACCAGCGCCGTCGTGCGCTCCGCGGCGCCGCGGCCTTCCTGCACCAGCCGCTTGCCCACTTCTCCCGCCTTGCGCCGCGCCTCCGGATCGTGATGCCACACGAGCCACTGCGCGTGCAGCGGATGCCGGCCGTCGGCGGGCAGCGCGACGGCGCCACCGCGCTCGATCAGGAGTGCGGCGTCGCGGCTCATGTGCCAATGCGGGCCCACCACGATCGGGATGCCGAACACTGCGGGCTCGACCACCGAATGGAGGCCCGCCCCGGACCGCCACGGTCCGGGGCCCGCGCGATGGTAGCCGCCTCCCACGAACGCGACGTCCGCGAGCGCGTATAGGTCGGCGAGGATGCCCACGCGGTCTACGACGATGACGGGCGAGGGCGGGGCGTGCTCGAGCTGCGACAGCCGCACGGGGCGGGGAAGCTTGAGCTGCGCCGCGCGTTGGGCGATCCCCGCGAGGTGGTCGGGGTTGGGCTCGTGCGGGGCGAGCAGCAAGCGCGCCGTCGGCACCTGGGCGAGCAGATCCACGAACGCGGGGAGCACGACGGCCTCGTCGGACGGCCACGTGGAGCCGGCGACGACGGTGAGCGTGCCTCCCGCCCCCCCAGGCCCCGTGGCCGGCGCCGCCAGCCGGGCGAACGGCTCGCGCGTCGGGTCGAAGCGCTCGGCGCGCTCGGCGACGCTGTCGTAGCGCGTGTCGCCCGTCACCTCGATCGCCTCCCGGCGCACCCCCAGCTGCTCGAGGCGCCGGGCGTCGTCCTCGCTGATCGCACCGACGCGATCGAGCGCGCGGTACGCGGGCTCGGCCCACTGGCGCGCCGGCCAGCGCAGCCGCGAGCTGTCGGGCGCGACCGTGGCCGAGATGAGGGCCAGTTTCACGCCGCGGCTGGCCGCCGCCAGGGTGAGCTCGGGCCACACGTCGAGCTTCGCGAACACGAGCGCCGCCGGTTGCAGCGCGTCGAGCGCCGCCGCGACGTCCCCCGGTCGGTCGAGCGGGAGGTAGTCGGCGAAGTCCGCCGGGAGCGTGCGGGCCAGGCGCTCAGCAGACGGCGAGAAGAAGGAGTATGCCAGCTGCCACTGGGGCTCTTCGGCGCGCAGCGTCTCGAGCACGGGCTTGGCCTGCAACCCCTCGCCCACCGATGGTGCGTGCATCCACACCAGCGGCCGCGCTGGGTCCCGCTGCGCCCGGCTCCACTCGGCGAGCCGCGCCAGCACCCCGCGCCGGGCGTCCAGGCCGCGAGCGAGCTTCTTGTCGAACCGTGCGGCGATCGGCAGCGCCCGTTCGGCCAGCCGAACGCTCAGCCGGTATAAGAAGGAAGGGCGGCTGCGCGTCACCGCGTCTTGGCGCGGTGGATCGAGTCCAGCACGGTCCGGAACACCTCGACCGGGGCCGCCCCCTCAAGCAGGCCCCCCTCGATGTAGAACGTCGGCGTGCTCCGGGCGCCCGCGCCCGCCGCGCGGGCCGAATCCTCGCGGATCAGCGGCAGCATCGCCTTCGAGGCGAGGCAGCGGGCGAGCGCCGCGCGCTCGACGCGTGCCGTATCGCCCAGCGCCAGGAAATACGGGCCCGGGTCCGGGCGGCGGGCCCACTGGTCCTGACGCTGGAACAACAGGTTGTGCATCGGCCAAAACTTTTGCTGCCGCGCGGCACACATCGCCACTTCGGCCGCGGCCATCGCGTGGGCGTGGAGGCCGGTGAGGGGCAGGTTGATGAACACGAATCGCGCTTTCCCCGTCGCCACGTATTCGCGCTCCAGGATCGGCATCGTGGTGAGCGCGAAAACGCGGCAGTAGGGGCACTGGAAGTCGGACATCTCGTAGACCGTGACCGGCGCGTCGGGGCGGCCCTTGGAGCGGGCGGCGAGGGGGTCGGCCTGCGCGGCGGCGGCGGCACACAGCGCGAGCAGGGCTGCGGCCGTGACAAGGCTTCGCCTCATGCCGCCAAAAGTAATGACATCTGGCATCGGGCGGGGGCGCCCGCGCTATCGCGGTTCGCGCTTCGCGCTGGCCGACCGCCGTCAGTACCACCCCAACACGCGATCGTCGCAGGTCCGGCTCGGGTCTACCGGTGCGGCCGCGACTTCGTCCACATCACGATGACGCCGCAGGCGGCGTTCGACCCGGTGAACTCGCCCGGGATCTCTCCGGGGCCGCGGTAGATCTCGATCCCGTAGACGTCGCGGATGGAGGTATTCTCGTGGAAGGAGCGCACCTCCACCCCGTCGATCCACCACGTCGGCTGGCATTGCGGGGTGCGGGCCATGAAGGCGAAGCACTCGAATGTCTGCTGGTTGCACTTGATGCGGACCCCCCGGACGGTGCGGAGGGCATCCCCTACCGAGTGCGACCCCTGTTTCTTGAGGTCGTCCCATCGGAGGTAGGCGCCCAGCCCGCGCTGCCGCCGTTCTTCGAAGTCCCGGTAGCGTGGCATAAGCAGCTCGGCGCGGGCCTCCACGACCACCTCCGGCAGCCGGTGTCCGGTGAAGTCGAGGGCGAAGACCCGGGCCACCCCGCCCGATGGGGGGAGGCGAACCCGAAAGACCTCGGTAGCGTACCCCAGAAACTCGATCGTGACCGCCGCATCGCCGGCGGGGAGCTCCTGCGCCTCGAACCGCCCCAGGCTATCCGTGGTGAGGGGAGGGGCGCCGCGCACGATCCGGATGACGGCCCCCGGGAGAGGGTTGCCGAATTCGCTGTCGATGACGCGGCCCCGGAGCGTCGCCTGGGCGGCGCCCGTCGCCGGACCGATCGAGACCGCGAGCAGGGCCGCCAGCAGGGCCGCGGTCAGGGTGCGGGCTGCGGCGGCGTGGTTCGGCGGTGCTCTGGGGGTCACGGCAATCCCCTCCGGGACCGGGGTCCTTCCAGGATTTGGTGGCCGTGGGGACCCGTCCGGTCGCCAGGCCCCCCCCATTGCGCGATAATAAACCGCGAGTTATATGAAATGCCAGTCCCGCAGTTGGCAAGCGAACCGCTGACTTTGTCGTTCAGCGGTTAGTGTAGGCATTGGGAGTGCAGGGCCTCCAAAGTCTGTAGTGCCGTCACGCTCGGGCGTCCGGGCGAGGACAAGGGGGTCAATTACGTTCCGTCTCGTCGGTCAGGTCAGTCTATTCCACCACCCGTCCCTGCACGGCTCCCGCCGCGCCGGGGTCGCTGTTCCCTTTCCCACGCGAGAGGCAGATGATGCGCGTTCCCCGGTTTGACACGCTGCTGGTCGGCAATGCTGTTGCAGCACTCGTGGTCCTCATCGCCAGTCCGCTCCCGGCGCAGCAGGGTGCGGTCATTACTGGCCGCGTGAGCTCGACGCTGGGCGATCCGCTGGGCGGCGCCAGCGTGGTCGTGGCCAATACCAACTTCGGTGCAGCCGCGACGGCGAACGGGACCTATACGATCACCATCCCCGCAGAGGCCGTGCGGGGTCAGCAGGTGGTGCTGACGGCGCGATACATCGGCTATCGGCCTGCCACCCGCACTATCACGCTCGAGCCCGGCACCCACGAGCAGAGCTTCGAGTTGCAGCCCGACCCATTCAGGCTCGACGAGGTGGTCGTCACGGGTGTGGGGGAGGCGACGGCGGCCAAGAAAGTGCCCTTCGCGGTGGGGAGGCTCACCGCGGAGCAGCTGCAGGAGGTTCCGGGCTCGAGCGCACTCGTGGCGCTCCAGGGCAAGGTGGCTGCCGTCCGCCTGATCCCGACCTCGTCCCAGCCCGGCGGCGAGGTGGCGCTCCGGCTCCGCGGGGCCACCAGCATCGGGGGCACGCAGGATCCGCTGTTCATCGTGGACGGGGTGATTACCCTGTTCGGCTTGGCGGACATCGCGCCCGAGGATGTGGAGCGGGTGGAGGTGATCAAGGGGGCGGCGGCCTCCTCGCTGTACGGCTCCAACGCGGCCAACGGCGTCGTGCAGGTCTTCACCAAGCGGGGCAGGTCCCTGCCCGACGGCACGCTCAGGGTTACGTCGCGGGTCGAGGGCGGGGTCAACAACATGCCGAAGCGGATGCAGTTCTCCCGGTCGCACGCCTGGCAGATCGACGCAAACGGCGACTACATCCTCAGCGCGACGGGCGCCCGGATCACCGAGCTCGACCGGATCGCGGACAATCCATTCCCCGTGTACTACGACCACTGGGATGCCGTGGTCAATGCCGGCCAGTTCTGGACTGGGTACGTCTCGGTCGGGCAGCGACGGGGCACCACCAACTTCAACGCCTCGGTCCAGAACACCAGGAACGAGGGCGTGATTTTCGGGCTCGGCGGCTACACCCGGCAGAATTTCCGGCTCAACCTCGACCAGCAGCTGCGCTCCAACATCGACGCGTCGTTCAGCACATTCTACGGCACGTCGACCAACGGCCGGGCCGAGGAGGGTCAGGGGACCGGTGGGCAGGGTGGGGGGCCGTTCTTCGGCCTCATGTTCCTCCAGCCGGACGTCGACATCACGGCGTGCTGCAACCCTGACGGGTCGCCGTATAAGGCCCAGGTCCCGCTGAGCGGGGATGTGGCCAACGACAACAACCCGCTCTACGAGCTGGCCAACCGGAAGATCACTCAGGACCGGAACCGGTTCAGCGGTTCGGGGAGGGTACGGTGGCGGATGCTCGACTGGCTGTCGGGGGAAGGAGGCTTCGCCTACGACCAGGAGTCGCAGGCGTTCAAGGACCTTTACCCGTTCGGCTTCCTGACTGCCTCGGGCACCGCGACGCAAGGGAGGCTGGTAAAGGAGTCGAGCAACAACCAGCAGTACAATACCGGCGCCACGCTCAGCGCCGTGCGGCGCTTCGGCGACATCACGAGCACCACCAAAGTGGGCGTGGCATACGAGGACCAGAAGAACAAGCTGCTCAGCGACTCGGCCGGGACGCTGATCGTGGCCCGCGTGCCGGAGTTCGGCGGCGCCGACCAGAATTTCCTCCGGATCGGCTCGCGTGAAGAGACGATCCGGAGCCAGAGCTACTTCGCCACCACCGCGTTCGACGTCAAGGACCGGTACATCGTGGACGCCCTGGTGCGGCGTGACGGGTCGTCGCTGTTCGGGCCCCAGAGCCGGTGGTCCACGTACTACCGCGTCTCCGGGGCGTGGCGGGTGACTGAGGATCTGAAGATCCCGGCCCTCGACGAGTGGCGGCTCCGGGGCTCCTACGGCACGGCGGGTCTCCGGCCCAAGTTCGACGACCAGTACGAAATCCTCGCGGTGACCCCCGGCGGCTTCAGCACGGAGATCCTGGGCAATCCGCTGCTTAAGCCGGCACGCTCGGCCGAGCTGGAAGTGGGCACGAACCTCGAGTTCGGGTCCGGTCGGTATAGCGTCGAATACACCTACGCGCAGAAGAAAACCACGGATCAGATCCTCCTGGTCGACCTGTCGGCGGTGGCTCGGAGCACGTCAGGAACGGGTGGCTTCCAGCAGCAATGGCAGAACACCGGCTCGCTCCGGTCGAAGACCCATGAGTTGACCTTCGCGACCCGGCTGATCAATAACCGCAACACCACCCTGACGCTGAACATCGTGGGCGACCGGACCCGCCAGGTCATCACGGAGTGGGACCTGCCGGAGCGGCTGTACACCTTCCAGCAGATGCCTGCCGCGTTCTTCCTGGGTAAGGGCTCGAATCTGGGCGTGCTGTACGGCAACCGCTGGGTTCGCAACATCGACGATCTGTACGCCGACCCGGCCAAGGCGGCGGCGTCCGGGGTCGGCCAGGCGTGGTCCCGTGACACGGTCAGGATCAACGAGGACGGCTACGTCGTCCGGAAGGACACCTACGGCACGCCCGACGAACGGGCCATCAAATACACCTTCTGCAAGCGCGCGGACGCCGTGACTGGCAGCTGCTTGGAGACCTCGCAGACCGTGCAGATCGGCGACGCCAATCCCGACTTCAACCTGAGCTTCGGCGCGACGCTGAATCACAAGCGGTTCGTGGTGAACGCGTTGCTCGACTGGTCGCAGGGCGGCGACCTCTACAACGGGACCCGGCAGTGGGCGTTCCAGGCGACCCGCGACCGGGTGCAGGACCAGGCTGGCACGCCCGCGGCGGCCAGGAAGGCGCTTGCGTACTACGCGGTCGGGTTCTACAACGGCCTCGATCCGAACGACTTCTTCGTCGAAAACGGGTCCTACGCCAAGCTCAAAGAGCTGTCAGTCAACTACACCTTCGTGAACGAGCAGCTCCAGCGGGTCGGGTTCTTGCGCGGGGTGCACGAGCTCCGGCTCGGGTTCATCGCCCGCAACCTGTTCACGATCACCAACTACTCCGGGCTCGATCCGGAAGTCTCAGGCCTCTTCGGCGATCCGTTCCAGGTCCGTATGGATTGGTTCCAGTATCCGCAGTTCCGGACCTTCTCGGCCGTCGTCGAGATCGCGTTCTGAGGGGGCGCCCGTCATGAACCCACATGGAGGGATTCCTATGCTGCGGTTGTCGTCTTTGGCCACCGCCCTGGTGGCCGTCCTGGTGGTCGGCGGGTGCGAGCTGAACGTGGAGAACCCGAACGCCCCCGACGCGCCGCGTGCCTTCGCCGACCCGGCCGGTCTCCAGCAGCTGCTGGGCGGCTCGTTTCGGGTCTGGGTCGGGACCCGCGGCGATTACTTCGGCGCCCTGCCCATGACCGCGATGGCCGACAACTACACCGCCTCGTGGAACAACGCCGCCATCCGGTTCTACAGCTCCGTCGGCTCTGACTGCCCGTCGCGCTGCGGCTGGAACAACAGCGCGACGGCGCCCGAGGCCGCGGGCGGCCCCAGCGTCGAGAGCCAGTGGTACGGATACTACACGGTGCTCGCGGCTGCCAACAACGTGCTCCTGGGGGTCGCCGACGGTGTCTGCTTCGACGACGACTGCGCCACCGACAACACCCTGACGTCGCGCAACACGGCGATCGCGAAGATGATGCAGGGTATGGCCTTCGCCGGCATCGCGCTGGTCTACGACCAGGGCTTCCTGGTCGACGAGACCACCCCCCCGACCGACCCCTCCGCCATCCCCTTCAGTACCCGGGCGGAGCTACGGGACGCCGCACTGCAGAAATTTGGAGAGGCGTGGACCGAGGCCGGGCTCAAGACCTGGGCGACGCCCATCGAGTGGATGGGAGTGGGCGCCGGGAAATCCTACAGCAACGACCAGACCCAGCGCCTGATCCGGACGATGCAGGCCGAGCTGGTCGCCATGTGGCCGCGCAACGCTGCGGAGAATGCCGCGGCCAATTGGGCCCAGGTGGCGACGTTCGCCTCGCAGGGGATCAGCTCCGGTACGGCGTTCGACTGGGAGTTCTACATCGACGTGAGCGGCCGCGAATGCGGTGACCTTGATTGCGTGAAGACGTGGGGCAACTCCATCGGCACCATGCGCGTGGACACCAGAGTCGCCCGCCTGCTCGATCCGGCGACTCAGGAGGATCCATGGCCGGAAAATAACCCGCTGACGAGACTGACGGCGCCAGTCACGGCCAGCCCGAGTCCCCAGGATGTGACGCCGCTCTCGATGGCCGGTATCACGACCGGTCGTTACCTGTCGATCGGGTGTGCCCCGCTAACCAGGTGCAGCGGCGGCGGAGAGAAGGTTTTGGTGTTGGGAACCACACCGACCACGTTCTCGGCCGTGTTTGCGAAGAATCACCAGGGGCCCACGACGCTCACAGGGGGAATCACCAAGGACACCGTTCCGCAGGCGGCGACGCCGGGGTCCATGGCGGGTATCGAGGCGGGCTCCTTCCTCTTAATTGACGACTTGGCGAATGCCGAACCAGTTACGGTGATATCTGTGACCGCGACGACGTTTACGGCCCTCTTCACCAATAGTCACTCGGCCGGCGCTGTGGTCGCCAAGGCAACCCACCGAAACGGAGGCTCGTCCGGCAACGAATGCCCCCTAGAATCGCCTGATAAGCGCCTGGGGAATGGAACGTACGGGCCGAAGGACGACTTCAACGGCTACGCGACCCTGGCGGCGACGGCCAACGCGGGCAGCGACTTCGCCTGCTCCGGCGTGCCGATTTTCCCGCCTGCCCGCGGCCAATACCACCAGAGCAACCTCCAGCACGTCCGCTACCAGCACCTGGCCTACAGGGGTGAGAACCTGCCGGGCTTCGACGCCACGGGTCAGGACCCGTTCTACACCCGCCAGATGAACGACCTGCTGTGGGCCGAAGGGCTGATTCGGAGCGGTGGAAATCTCGGCCTGGCCGCCCAGCTGATCGACAACTCCCGGGTGGGTCGTGGTGGTCTGCCGTCGGTCGCGGGTGGGACCCCGGCCCAGTTGCTCGCCGCGCTGCAATACGAGCAGGAGATCGAGTTCATGGGTCAGGGCCCCACGCCGTTCTTCAACCGGCGCCGGGTCGACGGGCTGATCTCCGGCACGCCACGGCACATGCCCGTCCCGGGAAGGGAGCTGGACGTGCTCGCGCGGGCGATCTACACGTTCGGCGGGCCGGGCGCGCCAGACATGTCGGGTGCCGCCGACCTCCATGGCCGCAGGGGCGTCCGCACGGTCCGGGAGATCTGGATCGCTCTGCGGCAGGCCGCAGGCTCCCGGCGGTTCTGAGCTCGGAACGCCGGTAGGTTGGACAGAGAAAGGGGCGGGATGGATGCCGCCCCTTTTTTTTCTGTCAGGGGATGTGTACCGTGACCTCTGCCTGGCCCGGTGCCAGCGGGACCACCTGCTCGCGCCCGCCGGGCCACCGGATCCACAGCGCCGTCGGCTCAGCAGCACGCCCCAGCACCTGCACGGCGCCGTTCTGCGACCAATACCCCGAGCCCGCCTGCACGTCCCGCACCGGGCCGTCCCCCCCCCGGTCGCCATAGCGCAGCCGCATCCGAGCGCCGATGGCGCTCGGGTTGCTGGGCGGCCCGACCAGCCGGACGCGCAGCCCGGGCTTGGCGCCGACGTTGCGGAACAGCCGAGTCGGCGCGCCGCTCTGGCTTACGGCGAGGTCGACCCGGCCGTCGCCGTCAAAGTCCGCGTACGCCGCCCCGCGTTGCTCGCCGTACACCAGCAGGCCGGAGCGCTGCCCGCGTACCGGATCGAGTTCCCCGGCGCCGTCACCCCGAAGCAAAAGACTCCGGCCGGCATCATACCGCGGCGTGGCGACCTCCGTGGCGAAGAAATTCTGGCTCAGGAACAGGTCCTCCTTCCCGTCGCCGTCGAAATCGGCGATGCCGGCATAGAAGGCCGGGGCGCACTGGGCTTCCAGGGCCAGCGGCCGGGCGTCGAAGCGATCCCCCCGGTTGAGGAACACCGTGTGGTCCATGGTCGTGGCGCCGAGCCGGATCGCCCCCCGGGCGAGTGGGCCGAGCACCTGATCCACGGTGGCATCCCCATACGCCGCGAAGGTCCGGAGCCGCTGCGCCACGCCCGGAAGGGCCAAGCTGAGGCGGGCGAAGGTGGTGAGCGGCGCGACGCCCCCGATCCGAGGGTCTTCTTGCGCGAGCAGCACGTTGGGACGGCCCCGTTCAGTGAAGAAGCCGAAGTAGAGGAACAGCGGCCGGGCCTGGCTTGCGTGGTAGTCGGTGTTCCGGCCCCAGCTGGTGGCGACGATGTCGAGCCGGCCGTCGCCGTCCAGGTCGCCGGTCGCGAGCCCGTTCCACCGGCTGTACAGCCCCGACAGGCCCGGCATCTCCGGCGCCGGCCGGAGGCGGCCTTCTTGGTTCAGGAAGATGCGGACGGTTCCCCACTCGATGGCCACGACCAGATCCAGCCATGCGTCGCCGTCGATGTCGGCGAACAGCGCCGCGGAGACCATTCCCGTGCCAGTGAACAGCTTGTTGTTCGTGGTATCGGGTACCAGTCGCCCCCCCTCGTTCCGGTACAGCCGCGAGGAGGGGGAAAGCGGGTAGCCGCCCGGGAAGATCCTCCCGCCGACGAACAGATCGAGGTCGCCGTCCCCGTCGTAATCCGCGAGGGCCAGCGGGCCGACGCTCGCGCTGTCGCCGGGGACCAGGCGGGTCATCGCCCCCGTGGCCAGGGAATAGCCGACCACGCTCGGGGCGGCCAGTGCCTGGTTGGTTGTTGCCATCTCGTAGCTCGAGACTCCCGCGATCACCGTGCGCCCTCCCCGGCCATCGGGCCAGCCGAGGATTGTGGTGAGGTCTCCTGGCGCTGGAGGGACGCGCCCGGTGGCCGGCCGAAGCCGGCCGCCCTCGTTCCGGAACCAGCGGAGCGTGCCGGTGCGGCCGGCGCCGACGAGCAGATCTTCCTGTCCATCCCCGTCCACGTCGTCCCAGGCGACTCCCGGCCCGAGTTGGCTGAAGGCGTTGGGCAGGAGGAGCTGGCGAACGTAGTCGTCGAAGTAGGGCTCGACGTGGCGGTGGCCGCCGAGCTGGTCGGAGATGTCCTGAAACAGAACCGGGGCCGAGTCCAGTGGCGGATTCGCTACTCGCTGCGCGGAGGTCTGATCGATCTCGTACAGCCGGTTGGGGCGCGCACCCTCGATCTCCGTCCGGCGGCCGTCGCGCCAGTCCACTGCGATCGTCACCTCATCCGCCTTCCCCGTCGCGAAAGCGAGCAGGGCCTCCGAGCCCGAGAGATACAGGCCGCCGGCGATGACTTCGCGCTGCTGCCTCGGCACCGCTCCTCCGAGCACCCGCACGCGGCTGCCGATCCCGCCCGTGTTCGGCGACCCGCCGCGGAGCCGGATCGCGATCCGCGGCGCGGTGGCATCGTTGCGGAGGACGGCCGCCGGTAGCCCGAGCCCCGTACGCCCCGCGTACGGGGCGAGCCGATTGATGACGACGTCCAGGTCGCCGTCGCCGTCCAGATCCGCGAGCGCCATTCCGTGGGAGACGTCTTCACCCAGGTCGAAGCGCCAGGCGCGGCTCGCATCCTCGAAGGTCAGGTCACCGCGGTTCCGGAGCGCCACGTCGGGCAGGGGCAGGGGCGGGAACTCGAACAGCATGCGCCGCCAATCGATCTCGTGGAGCCGGTTGCGCAGACGGTACTGGGTGTCGCCGTCCATCTGGTCCCACAGGTGGCCGGTGCCGATGAGAATGTCCTCCCACCCATCGAGGTCCACGTCGAGGAACAGCGTGGACCAGGACCATCCTGAGGCCCCCACGCCGGCGAGACGGGCGATCTCGGCGAAGGTGCCGTCCCCGCGGTTCAGCTGGAGCGTATTCCGCTGCATCTGGGGCCGGCCGTCTCCCTCCCCGGGCCGCTTGGGCAGCGCCGTGTGCGTCGGGATTTGGGTCTTGAGCCGGCGCGTGTCGCGGCTCAGCATGTCCACCTGGACGAGGTCCGGCCGGCCGTCACGGTCCACGTCCCCCACGTCCACCGCCATCGCCGAGTTGCTGGTGGAGCGCAGGGCGTACCACGGCGCCAGGCGGAAGTTGCCGCGGCCGTCGTTGAGCCAGAACTGGTCGGGGTCTTCGAAGTCGTTGGCCACATAAAGGTCGGGCGCACCGTCGCCGTTCAGATCCGTAAACATGGCCGCGAGGCCGAAGTCCTCCGGCTCCGCTGCGAGCACGCGGCCGTGCTCGTCCACGAAGCGCGGGTTGCCGGCGATCGGCTCCCGGACAAACCGGCCGGCGCCGTCGTTGCGGTAGAAAAAGTCAGGATCGGCGCGTTGGACGAGACTGATGCCGCCCAGGTCCTCGCGATCGACGAGCTTGTAGTCCTGGCGATACCGCTCCCGTACCTCGAACGCCCTAGGCCCCAGCTGCCGCACGACCTGGTCGAAGGCGCGCTCCTGTGGTGAGATCCGGTCGTGGGTGGTGTAGCTCTTGTAGTTGGCGACGTACAGGTCGAGGTCGCCGTCGTCATCCACATCGGCCACGGCGATCGTGGTGCTCCCGGCCCACGACGTCAGGCCGGCGTCCTCCCCCTGCTCGGCGAACCGGCCTGCGCCGTCGTTCAGGAACAGCCCGTTCGGCCCTCCGAGGGCGACGAGGATCAAGTCCAGGTCGCGGTCTCCGTCGACATCGGCGAACGTGCATCCGGTGGAGTAGCGCTCGGCTGCCCCGACCCCGGCGCGCGTGGTGATATCCTCGAACCGCCACTCGCCGAGGTTGCGATAGAGGGCGTTCGGTCCTTCCGTGCGGGCGAGCAACACGTCAACTAACCCGTCACTGTCCACGTCCCCGAAGCACACGCCGCCCCCCTGGGCCAGAATCCGGTTCCGGACCAGGAGTGACTCGCTCACCGTGTTGACGAAGGTGATACCCGTGCGCGAGGGGTCGAGCAGCGTGAAACCCGGCGAGCCGCGGCGCGGGACGTCGAGCGCGCGCCAGCGGTATCCGTCTCCCTCCTGCCAAGTGGTGTCGACGCCCGGGCGGCAGGCGAGCGCGAGCAGGGCGAGAACCAGGATCCGGGGCCCGCTCACCGGGCCGGCCCCGCGCGGGTGCGGAGCCGTTCGAGCACCAGGCCGCCGACACATCTCCCGAGCGCCTTGCCGTTCTCATTCCCCATGGGAAAGTGGATGCCCCCGTACAGCCGGGACTCGGCGGCCTCGTCGGCCGCCTCCTGGAACGACCGGTACCGGCGCACGGGGTGCCCCAGCGCCAGGTTGGTGCTGTCCTCGAATGCCACCGGGCCGAGCAGCGCGGTGAGCACCGTGGCCGCCGCGGCGGACTGGCCCGAGTGCCCCGACGGATACTCCGGGAACGGCGGCGTGATGATCGCGGGCGTCCAGGCTGAATCGATGTACCGCCGGATGTAGGTCACCGGCCGGATGAGGTTCAACCGGTACTTCTCGTGCCAGATTGCGATGAAGGCGTCGGCCTGGGCGAGCGTCACGAGCACGAAGACCTCCGCCGCCTGCTCCGCGGAGAGCCCGAGTTGGGTCACGACCTGGCTCCCGGTGGCCAGCCAATGGCCCACCGGCGTGCCGGTCTGTCCGGGGTTGTCCGCCCAGTAGAGCACGGTCTGATACTGCTCCTCGGTCAAGGCGCGGCCCACGTCGTACACCCGCTTCGCCTCGGTGTGGAACGCCGACCCTGGCGACGTGGACCAGGGCGCAGGCGGTGGCGTGGGGCACTCGTCCGCGGAGCGGAGCGCGAACGGACGCAGCGTGCCCCACCACGGCTCGGTCGCCCCCGTAGGGTTGACCGCCTTCAGGGTGCGGATGTCCGCCGCCTTGGGGCGGGTGAGGGCCAGGGCCCGCTCGCTGGCCTCACCGGCCCGGAGGGTTGCCGCGGGGTTGTCGAGCGCCACGAAGTCACGGACCGCCGAGAGGTTCTGGGGCGTGTACTCGTCCACGCGGGAGTCATTGATCCAATAACGAGGCCCGACAGGGGGTCGGAACGGCCTCGTGCGGGTCGCATCGAAGCCGTCCTGAGCAGCCCAGGCCAGGATCGCCGCCCCGAGGCGCTCCCCCAAGTCCCGCGAGTCGGCTCGCACCACGTTCTGGATCCCCAAAACGAGGCGGGCGGCCTCCAGGGAGTCCATCAGCGCGGCCAGCGCGGCCTGCGTGGCCGGGAGGCCCTCGACGAAAAGCGAGTCGAGCACGGCGCGCTCAGCAGCCAGGGCCACGAGGATCGGGTCGTAGCGTTTGTCCGGGTCCGGCCGGGGGAGCGAATCGAGTCCGTTCAGCTGGCCGGCGAGGGAGACGAGCCCCGGCGAGGAAGTCGCCAGGCCCTCATAGAGTCCAACGGCCGCGTAGGCGAGGACACGCGACGCGACCGGGGGAGAGATCCGCTCCGCCCGGATGAGGCCGTAATAGTTGCGCATCCACTCCGCCACAAACTGCGGATCGGCTGGGGGGACGGACCGCGCGCAGGCGGCCGAGACGATGAGCGCCGCCGCAACGAGGGGGCTCGCTCGACGGCGTGTCACGAGGGGACCCACGGCTTCGGCGTCACGCATGGGACATCAATCTAGCCGATCCGGAAACGTTCTGGTTTGTGAGGCCGGCGCGGGGCGGTTTCGCGCTACGTCTGCGAGGCGCTTGCACTCTCGGTCAGCAACGCCTCAGTACACCCCCACACTCGATCGTCGCAAGTCCGTCTCCAGCGTCCACGCGATGTATTGCCCCGGCTGCACGATGATCCGCTCCGTACGGGCGACCTGCGGGCTGCCGATCGGGTCGCCGAGCAGCTCGATCTCTCCCCCCTGGCCGAGCAGGCGGATCGGAAAGAAGAACACCTGCGTGGACGAGCCGGTGACGGTGCCGACGCGTGTGTGTTGGCCGTCGTGGACGATGTAGACGGTGACGTCGAGATAGTTGTGGTTGGTGACGTGGAGAGCGACCTCGCCCGATGGAAGGACGAGAGCCACGGTATCCGCCGGCTTGCGGTGCCGCCAGCAGGCGGACGCGACGACGAGGAGGGCGGCAAGCGCCGTCCCGACGCGGCTGGCGGAGACACTCCTCACGCGGGTCATAGGACCCTCGCGACAAGCTACCACCTGTAATACCGTCGCGCTACGTCACCGTGTATCTTGCGCCGCAATGCCGACCGCTGCGTTGTTTCTCCTGCTCCAAATCGCCATACCCGCCCCCCGCGGCTACGTCAACGACTTCGCAGGCGTGCTCGATGCCGCCTCGGTCGCGCACATGGAGGCGGTGATTGCGGACCTGCGGGCCAAGACCCGCGGCGAGATCGCCGTGGTCACGCTCGCCGACATCGGCGACCGCGCGGCGAGCGACGTCGCCGTGCAAGTCGGCCGCCAATGGGGCGTGGGGGCGAAGGGCGAGGCGGGCGATCCAGCGAAGAATCTCGGGGTCGTCGTGCTGCTCGTGCCGCAGAAAAACCATCGGCCCGGGACGGGGCACATCTTCATCGCCACGGGACGGGGCGCCGAAGGGTTCCTGCCGGACGCGCGGGCGGGCCGAATTCGCGACGCCATGGTCCCCTACCTCGCGCGCGAAGATTACGGAACCGGACTGGCGGTGGGTGTCGATCTGGTGGCGCAGGCGTTCGTCGACGAGTTTGGGGTGACGCTCGAGACGGGGCCCGTGACGTCATCCGACGAGCCGTCAGTCCAATGGCAACCCGGCTTTGCCATCGCGCTCTGGATCCTCGTCGCGCTGTTCGTGATCCTCTCGATCCGCCGGCGCTTACGGGTGGGCCCGGCGATCTTCTGGCGCGGGGGCGGGTGGAGGGGTGGTCGATCTGGATGGGGCGGGGGCGGGGGCGGGTTCAGCGGCGGATTTGGCGGGTTCGGCGGCGGCGGTGGCTTCTCGGGCGGCGGAGCGGGAGGGAGATTCTAGAGAGGATGGCCACGATCACGGTGGAGCGCTTCGCCCAGGAGGTCGCCGGCGCGCTGGGCACGCGCCTCGTCGCCCTGCTGCTCTACGGCTCGGCGGCGCGCGGGTCGCCGCTGCCGGATCGCGCGGACGTGAACACCTTGCTCATCTGTGACCTGGTCGACGAGCAGTTGTTCGCGCGGCTCGACTCCGCCGTGCGCGCCTGGACCCGGGCCGGCCATCCTGCGCCGCTGCTCCTGACGGACGCGGAGTGGCGCGCTTCGGCCGACGCCTTCCCGATTGAGTACGAGGACATTCGGGAGGCGCACCGCGTCCTCGCGGGCCGGGACCCTTGGCAGGGGATCACGGTGCAGCGCGAGCATGTGCGGCGCCAGCTAGAACACGAGCTAATGGGGAAGCTCGTCCGGTTGCGCCAGGCTTATGTCGCGCACCGGAGTGATCCGAAACAGCTTGCCGCGGTGCTCGGAGGGAGCACCGCCGGCTTGTTCACGATGCTGCGCGCGACGCTGCGGCTTGCCGGAAAGACGCCTCCGACGGCGGCGGGTGACCTGGTGCGCAAGGCCGGTGCCCTCATCGGGTTCGCGCCAGAGGGACTGGCGGGACTGGTGCAACATGCCAGGGGCGCTCGCGTGCTGCGTCTCGGGTCCGCCGACCCGCTCCCGGGCGCGTATCTCGCGGCGCTGGCGCGCACCGCCGAGTTCGTGAACCGGCTGCACTAATCAGTTAATGAATTAGGGAAAGGGGGGTCGGGGGGGCCGGGGTCGCCTCGGGGGTCTAGCGGCACTGGCAGTCGTGCAGTATATGTGATGCAAAGGAGTCAGTCGGGCGGCGGTCCCGTTGGGCCGCCCCGACGCCGAGGTCCCGCATCGCCGTCCACGCGTGCGTGCGCCCGCCTCGCCGTTTGGGTGACACACGTGTGATTAACTGATTCGACAGTGTGCGGTCCGGTGAGCGGGAGTGCCGGACCGAGTGTGCTGGCGTTCGCTGTGGCGCCAGTGTGAATCTCACCATTTACAGTCACGGGAGGGGGTATGGTATCTCTACTTCGTCCGTTCGTCGCCGCCCTGGGCGCGCTCCTGCTACTGCCCGCATGGGCGGCCGCCCAGCAGCAGCAACCGACTACGATCACCGGCCGCGTCCTGAGCGATGCGGGGGTTCCGCTGGCGTATGCGGATGTCCGCATTCCGGAGCTGGCCGCCGGCGTGCTCACGCGGGACAACGGGACCTACGCCATGGTGATCCCCGCCGCGCGTGTGTCCGGACAGCAGGTGACGATCATCGCCCGGGTGCTTGGTTACAAGCAACAGTCGGCGCAGATCACGCTCGCGCCGGGCACGGTCACCCAAGACTTCACGTTGATCGCGAATCCGTTGCAGCTCGGTGAGGTCGTGGTCACGGGCGCCGGCACGGTGAGCGCCGTGGAGAAGCTGGGCAGCGTGCGCAACAGCGTTGACTCCACGCTGATCACCCGCAGTAACGAGATGAACATCGTGCAGGCCCTCGCCGGCAAGGCGCCCAATGTCGAGATCGAGTCGCAGTCCGGCGAGCCGGGCTCGTCTTCCTTCATCCGCATCCGCGGCGCCAAGACGCTGACCGGCACGGGGCAGCCGCTGATCGTCGTGGATGGCGTGCCGATCGACAATAGTACCACCTCGCTCTACAGCCTCTACAGCGGCTTCAGTGGGGGGGTCGCCGGGACCGTGGCGCCAAACCGCGCGGCCGACCTTAATCCGAACGACGTGGCGTCGGTCGAGATCCTGAAAGGAGCGGCGGCGGCGGCCGTCTACGGGGCCCGCGCGGGTCAAGGCGTGGTGTTAATCACCACTAAGAGCGGTTCGGCCGGCCCGACCCGGGTGTCGTTCCGGAGCTCGGTCTCAGTTGATCGGGTGACGCAGTCGGTCCCGCTGCAAAGAATCTACGGGCAGGGGAGCGTCGGAGCGTTTCCGGGAGGAACGACGGGCGAACCTCCCGTCTGCATCGCCGTGGGGTGTGGAACCTTGACCGGCGGCAGCTGGGGTCCCCGGCTGCAGGCGGCCACGCCGACGTTCGATCACTTTGGCGAGCTGTTTCGGACCGGGTACATCTCGGACAACAACATGACCATCGCCGGCGGGAATGACCGAACGCTCTTTTACATCTCGGGCGAACACATGTACAACCGGGGCATGATCGTCGGCCCGAACAACCACTACCAGCGCACCTCGGTCCGTCTCAAGGCGTCGCAGCGCCTGCGCGACAACCTGACGATCGGCGGCAACGTAGCCTATGCGGACACCCGCGGTGACTACGTCCAGAAAGGCTCGAACATCAGCGGGCTGCTGCTGGGTGGGCTGCGCACGCCGCCCGAGTTCGATAGCCGGACCTACATCGACACGGCCACCGGCTTGCACCGCTCCTACCGGTATCCCCGGCCGAGCGCCGGCTCCACGACGCGGAGCCGCGGCTATGACAACCCCTTCTTCGTGCTGAATGCGATGGCGAACGAAGGCCGGGCGGGCCGCGTGTTCGGCAACGTGAACGCGGATTACCAGCCGCTGAACTGGCTCAAGCTCGCCGGGACGCTGGGGGTTGACTACTCGACCGATGAGCGGCTGGAGGGCAGGCCGCAGACGAGCTCTGACTTTCCCAACGGCCGAGTCATTACTGCGGACTTGAAGAACCTCGAGATCAGCCAGGGCCTGGTGGCAACCGCGTCGTACACGCTGAACCCGAACGTATCCGGGACGGTGACGCTCGGGCAGGGCCTGGGCAGCCGGAGCTTGCGGCAGATCGTCGTGGTCGGGAACAACCTGATTGCGCCGTTGCCGTTCAAGCTCGAGAACACGGTGGATCGGGACCCACCAAGCGACGCCGAAACGCTGATCCACACCGAGTCCTACTTCGGGCAGGCAACCATCGACCTGTGGCGGCAGCTCTATCTGACCGGGGGGGTCCGCAACGACGGCTCCTCAACCTTTGGGTCGACCAATCGACGCAACTGGTTCCCCAAGGTGAGTGCGGCTTGGGACGTCACCGCGGCGCTGGGGGACAGGCGCCCCGCGTTCCTGAGCTTCGCGAAGCTTCGGGTGGCGTACGGCCAGACGGGAATCGAGCCGGCGGCCTACCAGACCATCAACACCTTCAGCACCACACAGTTCCAAGATGGGGGCTGGGGACCTCAGATCGCACCGACTCAGGGTGGCCGGGGCGGGCTCTATTCGGGCATAGTGAAGGGCCAGGAAGCCCTCAAGCCGGAGCGCACCAAGGAAGTGGAGGGCGGCGCCGACCTGGCGTTCTTGCGGGACCGGGTCGATGTGCACGTGACCCATTACCGGGAAACATCGTCGGATGTGATTTTCTCGTTCCCGCTCCCGGCGTCCACCGGGTACCAGTTCCAGGCCCAGAACGCAGCCACGATCACGAACCGGGGTTGGGAAGTGTCGCTTAATCTCCGCCCCGTCGCGACCGCGAGTATGGCCTGGGACGTTGGCCTGCAGTGGGCGACGAACGAGAACCGGCTCAAGGAGTTGAGGGGCGCGAACTTCGTGTTCTTGGGGGCCGGGTTTACCGACCCCAACGAGGCAGCCGAGGTAGGCTCGCGCGTCGGGGTCATTCGGGGGACCGATTTCGTACGCTGCGGGCGGGGGATTATCGACCCGGTCGCAGGAGACATTGATGCGCAGTGCGGCGGCGCCCCCGCGGGCGCGGTGTTCCTCGAGGCCAGCGGCTATCCGCTGCTCGATGGCGAGCTCCGCGTCATCGGCGATCCGACGCCCGACTGGACCGCGAGCGTCCGCAGCTCGTTCCGGTACAAAAAGTGGCAGATCTCGGGCCTGCTGGACGTCAAACACGGCGGCCAGGCATGGAACGGGACCAAGGGCGCGCTCGTCTTCTTCGGCACGCACCAGACTACCGAGGTCCGGGACGTGACCCGCACGTTCGGCGTGGATTATTACACGAACTACACCTTTGCGGGGCCCGGCAAGGGGACGCCCGTGCTGATTGACCAGGCCAACTGGTACCAGGGCGGGATCGGTTCGGGCTTCACGGGGCCGGCCTCGCAGTACATCGAGGACGCGGGCTTCGTCAAGCTGCGTGAGATCTCCGTTTCCTACACGCTCGACCAGCCCTGGGTGCAGAGCTCGCTCGGCCTGAGCAGCATTGATTTGCGCGTGTCCGGCCGCAACCTGAAGACCTGGACCGATTACACGGGCATTGATCCGGAGAACAGCCTGAACGGGGCCGAGTACTCTGGACGCGGGATCGATTACTTCAACCACCCGCAGACCCGGTCGTTCGTGTTCACCGTCGTCTTGAACCGCTAGCCCGAGGGAGGCCACGATGCGTAGATCGTCCTTGCAGATCACGCTCGCAGCGCTGCTGGCCTTCGGGTCGGCGGCGTGCGAGGGGTTCCTCACCGGGACCAAGCTCACCGAAGACCCGAACAACCCGTCCTCCGCGACGCGGGATCAGTTGTTCGTGGGTGGCCAGGCCTCGATGACCACGCAGCTGACCGGCGCGCTGGCGCGCACGGCCTGTATGTTCGTGCAGAAGTGCGCCGGGGTGGATCGGCAATACCAAACGATCGGCCTGTACAACATCACGGAGGGCGACTTCGCCGCGGAGTGGGACCGTATTTACACCGGCGGCGGGCTGGTAGACCTGCGCGCCGTTCAGGCGAGCGCCACGGCGGACGGTGACTTGGTCTACGCTGGGGTCGCCAAGGTCCTGGAAGCGCTGGTCATGGGGACGTATACCAGCCTGTGGGGCGATATCCCCTATTCCGAAGCCGTGAGCGCCGTGACGGAGCCTGCCTTCGACCCGCAGCAGAGCATCTACGCCGCGCTCCAGACCCTGTTAGATCAGGCTATCAGCGATCTTGGGGGCGCGGGGAGCGGTCCGGGTGCCCAGGACCTTATTTACGGTGGAGACAAGGCAAAATGGCTCGAGGTGGCGCACACGCTGAAAGCACGCTATTACCTCCACACGGCGGAGCGCGTCGGGACGGCTGCGTACACCGCCGCGCTTGCCCAGGCGAACCAGGGGATCTCTGCAGCGGCCAACGACTTCAGGACGTTCCACAGCGCCCTCACGAGCGAGAACAACCTCTGGTATCAGTTCCAGATCGTGCAGCGCGACAGCTACCTGCGCGTCGGGGCTCGGCTGGTGAACATAATGAACGCTCGTAGTGACCCGCGGCTGGCGGACTATTTCGCTCCCCGTCCCGGCGGGGGATACGGCGGGGCCAACCCGGGCGACCAGCTCGACAATGCGCTCCATTCGAACTTCAGCGCCACGCGCCTTGACCCCACGTACCGGCAGCCGGTGATCACGCGGGCGGAGGTCCTATTGATCCGCGCCGAGGCGAAATACGAGACCGGCGACCTGACCGGGGCGTTGGCTGATCTGAATACGGAGCGTACCAGCGCCGGATTGCCGGCACTGGTCGGGATCACCGGGACGGCACTCCGCGACTCGATCATGTTTGAGAAGTACGTGGCGACGTTCCAAACCATCGAGGCGTGGAACGACTTCAAGCGGACCTGTACCCCGAGCCTGGTACCCGCGCCGGGCTCAACCCAGGTCATCGGGCGCTTGCTTTACGGGGCGAACGAGCGGAACGCGAACCCGAAAACGCCCACGCCAGAGCCCGCGCGGAACTGGAACGATCTGAACCCGTGCTAGCGAGGCAGGGCTAGGGCTTTAAGCCGTAGGAAGTAGAGTCACCGGTCCGGTGGAGTGCGGGAACTTGAACGCCAGCGCCGGGCCGGCGGCTCGTTTTGGGCATCGACATCACGGAGTTCAAAAAAGGACTCTGATCCGCATGCGTGTAGTGAAGCTTCTGCTCGGCGCCGTCATACTGACGGGTTGCTACCGGTACGTGCCGCTCGCGACGCCTCAGCCTGAGCCCGGCATCCGGGTTTCGGCCGAGCTCACCGATTCGGGCACACTGGAACTCGCCCGGTACCTCGGACCCGGCGTTTACCTCTTAGGCGGGCGGCTTCTGGGCACCAGTGACCGGGAGCTCTCGCTGGCGGTCTTCACGGTTCAGAGCCGCGACGGGCAGGAGAGCTACTGGAAGGGAGAAGCGGTCACGTTGCCGCGCCCGGTGATCGGGAGCCTCCGGGAACGCAAGCTCGCTGTAGGCCGCAGCGCGGTTATGGCTGGCGCCTTCCTGGCGGGCGCTGTCGCCCTGCTCGATGCGTTCGGGGTCCTCGGGCCGCGGGCTGGCCCGGGCGGCACGCCGCCACCAAGCAAATGAGCCGGTCCTGCTACCACACGGCGACGCTCGAGCGACTGAGGCTGCGCTCGAGGGTCCAGGTGACGAGCTGACCCCCACTCACCACGATCACCTCAGTCGTCACAGTAAGCGTCGCTCCCCCCCCGACGGGGCTCGCCACCAGGCGGATCTCGCCGTTCTGCCCCAGAAGATGCGGGGGGAGAACAAACGTGCCTGTGGTCGTCGCGGTGACGATGCCCGCCCGAGTGCGCTGGCCGCCGTGTTCCACGAATACGGTGACGTCCAGCCAGTGGTGGTTTTCGACTCGGAGCGACCATTCGGACCGAGGCTCGGCGTCGCGAGCTGTCCGCTGCTGCGCACAATTGGAGGCCGCGAGGATAAGCGTAATTAGCGCCAGCTCTAGTCCCACACTTCGCCTCTGCAGGGGGCGCGCATTGACCATGGAGACAAGCTACCGCCAGCGCGCGCAGCAGGAAAGCGCTTCGCGCGCCTGGCTAATGCATAAGGCTAAGGCTACGGAGGCGATGCGCGTGGATTTCTCGAACTAAGAGGCGACGTCGCGGCGCTCGCGCGTTGCGACTCGGGTCCGGGGACCCCCTTCCGGGCGCGTATCTCGCGGCGCTGGCGCGCACCGCCGAGTTCGTCCACCGACCCCACCCATAATTAAGGAAGGAAACGGCCGTGAACGCGCTCAAGCGCTGCTGGGTCATCGGGCTCACCGTGTGGGCGGGGTGCGGGTATAACACGATCCAGACGTACGACGAGCAGGTGAACGCCGCCGAGTCGCAAATCAAGGTGCAGCTGCAGCGGCGCGCCGATCTCATCCCCAACCTGGTGGAGACGGTGAAGGCCTATGCCAAGCAGGAGCAGACGATCTTCACCGAGGTGGCCGAGGCCCGGGCCAAGCTCGCCGGCGCGGTGCAGGGCGGCGATTTGCAGCAGATGGCCGAAGCGAACGCGGCGCTCACGGCGCCGCTCGGCCGGCTGCTCGCAATCGCCGAGAACTACCCACAGCTCAAGTCCAACGAAAACTTCCGGGCGTTGCAGGACCAGCTCGAGGGAACCGAGAACCGGATCGCGGTGGCGCGCCAGGACTACAACGACACCGTGAACCGCTACAACGCCTACATCCGGCGGTTCCCCCAAGTGCTGACGGCAAAAATGATCGGCAAGACCGCACGGCCCTATTTCGAGCTGCAGTCGCCGGGGTCGGCCGAAGCGCCGAAGGTGGACTTCTCGAGGTAGGCCCTTGCGACCTAGCGGAGCGGCCTGCAGAATAATAATAATAGGGGAAGCGTGAAGCACCGGTAGCAGATCGCGCGGCCGCGCCCTCCCTGCCGTTGGGTGCGACGTGCGGCATTCTGACTCGGCAACCAAAGTGGCTCTCACCTGCGGGTGAGGGCGTTGGTCGTTGCTGTGCAGCTATGTCAAGAAAGGAGTGCCTATGAGCGTCATGAATCGTCGCGTGGTACGCGCGTTCCTCGTGCTCGGCGGGCTGCTCGGTGGTGTTACGGCCGCCGCGGTGGCCCAGCAGGGCGCCGTCGCCGGTCAGGTCACCGACCAGGCCACGGGGCAGCCGATCGTGGGCGCCCGCGTGACGGTCGTCGGCACCGCGCTGATCGACGCCACGAACGCCGAAGGGCGCTACCGTCTGCGGAATGTCCGGCCGGGCCAGGTGACCCTCCGGATGTCAGCGGTCGGCTACGGCGCGGCCACCCGTTCTGTCGTCGTGCCTCCGGGCGACACAGCCACCGTGGATCAGGCGCTGTCGCTCCAGCCCTATTCGCTCGACGAGGTCGTGGTGACTGCTACGGGCGATCAGGCCAAACGAGAGGTCGGCAACACAGTCTCGCGACTCAATGCCGACAGCTTGGTGTTGCGGTCTCCCATCGCGAGCATGACGGATCTGCTGGGCGGCGGCAAAGTCCCCGGGATGCATGTGTTGCAGGGCACGGTGACCGGCGCGCCGTCGCGCGTGCGGATCCGGGGGACGAACAGTCTTTCTCTCACCAACGAGCCCATCTACGTCGTTGACGGCGTGCGGATCACCAGCGCCAACCGCTCCTCGAGCGTGTGCAACGTCGGGTGCGCCCCGCCGAGCCGCCTCAACGACTTGAACCCCGAGGAAATCGCATCGGTCGAGGTCGTGAAGGGTCCCTCGGCTGCGGCCCTCTACGGAACCGACGCTGCGAACGGGGTCGTGGTCATCAAGACGAAGCGCGGCAAGGCAGGACCGCCGCGCTGGACGGTGTACGTCGAGCAAGGAATCATCAAGGACTACAACGATTATCCGAGCGCTTATCGAGGCTGGCGCACTGGCACGACCTCGACAACGAATTCGACACCGACGAACACGGTGCAATGCCGCCTCTACCAGAGCGCCGCGGGCACCTGTGTCCAAGACAGCGTGACGGCGTACAACCTGTTCGAGGATCCGGAGTCGTCGCCCAACGGCACCGGGCGTCGCCAGCAGTACGGGGTGCAGGTGTCGGGCGGCAGCGAATTGGTGCAGTACTTCGTCTCGGGTGAGTGGGAGAACGAGCTCGGCTACCTCGATATGCCGCCCTTCGCGCGGCAGCGGCTTGTGACGAATCGGGCAGTCCCGAACGAGGACGCGATTCCTAACGAGCAGCTTCGGCCCAACGCGCTGCGCAAGACGAGCCTGCGGGCGAACCTCGAGGCCAGCCTCAACCCGCGTCTCGACCTGTCGGCGTCGACCGGGTTCATCTCGAGCGACTTGCGGGTTCCAGCCACGGACAACAACACTACGGGGCTGCTCTCCAACGCTCTCGGCGGGCTGGGGAATAAGACCAACGGCCGCAACGGCTATCGCACGTTCACGCCCGACCAGATGTTCTCCGAAGGGATCGGCCAGGACATCAACCGCTTCATCGGGAGCGGGACGGCGAACTGGCGGCCCACGAGCTGGCTCGCGGTGCGGCTCACCGGAGGCATCGACTTCACAAGCCGCGTCGATACGGACCTGTGCCGCCGGGGTCAGTGCACTACCTTTAATCAGACGACGATAACGGGGTTCAAGGAGGACAACCGCACCGTGTTCTTCCAGTACACGGGGGATGCGAGCGCCACGGCGTCTTTCTCCGTGAGCCCGGTGCTCACCTCGCGGACGACGGTCGGCGTGCAGTATTTCGAAGGTCTGTTCGACCGCAACGGCGCCTTTGGAGAGGACCTGCCGCCCGGCGCGACGACGGTGACGTCCGCGTCGATTCTCGACGCCGATGAGTTGACGACCGAGAGCAAGACGCTCGGAGGCTTCATCGAGCAGCACTTCGGCTACAAGGACCGCCTGTTCGTCACGGGCGCCCTGCGAGCCGACGACAACAGCGCGTTCGGAACGAACTTCAGCGCGGTCTATTACCCGAAGCTCGGCGTGTCGTATGTGATCTCCGAGGAGCCGTTCTTCCCGCGGTGGTCCTGGCTCAACAGCCTACGCCTGCGCGGTGCTTTCGGGGCATCAGGCGTCCAGCCGGGCTCGACCGACGCGCTGCGCTTCTTTGCGCCGACCACGGCGACCATCGACGGGACGGACACCCCCGCGTTGATCTTCGACGCGATCGGCAACCCCGACTTGAAGCCCGAGCGCGCCCGGGAGTACGAGATCGGGGGCGAGGCGACGCTGTTCGACAACCGCGTGAACCTCGAGTTCACCTACTACAACAAGCGCACGAAGGATGCGCTCATTGCGCGGATCGTGGCACCGTCGGTGGGGGCGAGCACGACCCGGTTCGAGAACCTCGGTGCGGTGGTGAACCGGGGTATCGAGACTGCGTTGAGCGCGCGCATCATAGACCGCCCCGAGTTTGGCTGGGACCTGAGCGTGAATGCCGCCTACAACACGAACTTCATCGCGGACATGGGCGGCGTGGCACCGATCATCGGGACCACGACGCGGCAGATCCAGGGCTTTCCGATCAACGGGTGGTGGCAACGGCCGTACACGTACCGGGATGCGAATGGCGACGGCATCATCGTGGGGAGCGAGATTACGGTCGCCGACAGCGCCGAGTTCGTGGGCTACGCGAACCCCCGCTGGGAAGTCAGCTACCTGACCGGGTTCGACCTGTTCAACCGGCGGCTGCGCGTGAGCGGGTTGTTCGATCACAAGAGCGGCTACTATCAGCTGAACGGCACCGAGCGCATTCGCTGCCAGAACCGCTTCAACTGCCGCGGCCTACTGGACCCGAAGGCGCCGCTCTGGGAGCAGGCGCGCATCGTCGCGCTCCTCGAGACCGGGACCGCCACACAGTGGGGATTCATCGAGAAGGCGACTTTCGTCCGGTTGCGGGAGGCGTCGGCGACCTATGAGCTCCCGGCCGCCTGGGCGCGGGCCTTCCGGGCAGCCCGGCTGAGCGTCACGGTGGCCGGCCGCAACCTCTGGCAGGCGACAGGGTGGTCCGGAATCGACCCGGAGGCCAACTACTTCGAAGGGGCGACCGGAATCGTCAGCAACTTCCAGACGGCGCCGCCCCCGACCTATTGGACGGTGCGCGTCAACGCGACGTACTGAGGGCGAGCCCCATGGCACGTTATGAGACAACCATGAGACGAGACTTCACGCGCCCGTGCCGGAGCTCCGGCCGGATCCTGTTCGGGCTTGGGGCGGCGGTGCTGCTATCGGGTTGCAATTCCGAGATTCTCAAGGTCGAGGACCCGGATATCATCGTCGAAGCGAACTCGGCGGCGGGCGCACTCGCCCTCAAAAACGGCGTCATCCTGCGATTGACCCAGGCGACGAACGGCATTCAGGGGCCCGACGCCCTGTTCATCTACAGCGGGCTGCTGGCCGACGAGTGGAAGTCGGGCGACACCTTCGTTCAGCGCAACGATATGGACCAGCGGCTGTTCGACCCCAACAACACATTCCTGGCGGGGCCGTTCCGGTCGCTCAACCGAGTGCGGGTCGAGGGCCGGGCCGCGGTCGATGCGCTTCGCACCTACTCACCGACCCCGCTTTCGAACATCGGCTTGATGTTCGCGGTCACGGCGTACGCCCACAACCTGGCGGGCGAAATCTATTGCAACGGAGTTCCGGTGAGCTTCCTCGAGGGGCAGAACATCCGGTTCGGGGAGCCGCTCGCCGTCGACTCGGTGTTCGGGTTGGCGATCGCCGCGGCGGACTCGGCGCTGGCGAACCTCACGGGCGTGGACAGCGCCCGGGTGCGGCAGCTCGCATCGGTCGTGAAAGGCCGGGCGCTGCTGAACCGCAACCGATACACCGAGGCGGCGGCGGCCGTGACGAACGTCGCGACGACGTTCCGCTATGAGGTGACCCACTCGCTGTTCTCGACCGAAAACCAGACCTGGTTGCTGAACAACGACGCTCGGCGCTACACGATCGCGGACCGGGAAGGCCTGAATGGGCTCCCGTTCGTGAGCGCGAACGACCCACGGGTCCCGCGCCGGATCGCGGCGGCGACCGACCTTACCTTCGACACCTTTGAACCCGTGGTGCGCCAGGGCATTTGGGGCCGCACGAGCTCGGTGGCGATCGCCACTGGGATCGAGGCGCGGCTGGTCGAGGCCGAGGCGGCGTTGCGCGACAACGTCCCCGTGACCTGGCTCCGCATCCTCAACGACACGCTGCGCGCGAACACCGCGCTGTACCCCCCGGTCCAGACGGGGTTCACCCGGCCCGCCCCACCGCTGCCCGCGATGACCGATCCGGGGACACTCGCCGCGCGCGTCGACTCGCTCTTCTACGAGCGGGCGTTCTGGATGTTCGGGAGCGGGCACCGGTTGGGAGACTTGCGGCGGCTCATCCGCCAGTTCAACCGCCCAAGGGAGAGCGTTTTCCCGACGGGTGCGTGGTTCAAGGGCGGCACCTACGGCGCTGCGGTGAACATTCCCGTATCGATCGCAGAGCAGAACAATCCCAACTTCGTGGAATGCACCGATCGGAACCCGTGAAGGACCGGCGCAGGCACATCGCGCGTGCGGGGGCGCCAGAAAAACGGCGCCCCCGATGGTTTCAGGAGCCGCAGGTGGTCGTGGTGATGACGATGACCCCGCTCGTCGACGTCCCACCGTAATAAGTCGTGGCGTCGAGCCCGGTGAAAACCTGAATCGTGAAGATGTCCGCGGCGGGCATCTGCTGCAACAGATGGAGGTCGTGGACGCGCACGTTGTCGACGATCACGCGCACCTGGTCGTCTAGGTAGATGCTAGCGCGTCCGCGGCGCTGGATCCGGGCCGCCTTGCCGCGACTCTCCCGGAGCTGGACGCTCGGCACCGTGCGGCGGATCGCGTCCCACGCGGTCTTGGCGCCGGAAGCAGCGATCTTCTCCTGGGTGATGAGCGTGCTGGGGCTGGGTGGAGCGCTGGCCGCACTGCCCGAGGCGATCCGGCCGCAGGCTGCGCGGCTCAGCATCCCGACGAGTGCGAGGACGCCGTACCCGCATCGGACAACGGAGAGGGGCGGCATGTAGCGTCGGCCCCTATAGTCGCGGCGGGCGCGCGCCACGTCAAGCTGAATTGCTACTTGCGAGGTGGCAGTCACGCCGGTGCGGTGCAGGGCGGTAACTTGCTCCACTCGGCCTGCGGGATCGCCTCGGCCGGGGCACCAGCAGCAGCAGCACCAGCGCGACCCGCCTCACAGGAAGTCGACCACGAGTCCATTGTGCCCGACGGTGGGCCGTCTTGTCAAGGCAGCCGGCGGCCCCTCGCGGAGCCAGTGGCAACGCAACAGGGGAGCCGCCACCCGGCTCCCCCGTTGTGCCCGTCGTCCTGCCGTGCGTCGTCAATCCACAATCGCATCCGGCAGCACGTACTTCATGGGATTGACCGGTCTCCGGTTCACCCACACCTCGTAATGCAGATGCGGCCCGGTCGAGATGCCGGTCGAGCCGATGAGCGCGATCTTCTGGCCGCGCTTGACGCGTGTGCCGCGCGCCACGAGGATCTTGGAGCAGTGGGCATAGCGGGTGACCAAGCCGAAACCGTGGTCGAGCGTGATCATGTTGCCGTACCCCTCCTCCCACTTCACCTCGGTCACGACCCCCGCGGCAGGCGCCTCGATCTCCGCCCCCATCTGCGCCGTCACGTCGATCCCTTCGTGCGGCCGCGCGAGATGCAGGATCGGATGCACGCGCTCGCGCGCGAACGCGCCCGTGAGCCATCCCTTGGTCGGCATGATCGAGGGCATGGCGGCGAGCCGGTCGCGATGTCGGGCCAGCGAGTCGTGCGCCTCGTTCAGCGAGCGCACCAGGATGTTGGCGCGCCGGCTGAGCGCGTCCATGTCGAGGCGCGCCGCGAGCGCCTGCTCGCCGGTCGGGCCCAGCGCCGCGAGGCTGTCCCGCTCGAACCACGTCCCCGCCGGCCCGCCGATCCCCGCCTGCTGCACGGCAGCGTCCGTCGGGTTGAGGCCCGCCAGCAGCCGCAGCTCCTGCTCCCGCTCGCTGAATCGGGTGAGCGTGTCCTTGAGCCCCGCAAGCCGCTCGCGCATGCGCTGGATCTCGTCGGCGAGCAGACGGTTCTCATTCTCGAGCGCGCGGCTGCGCGTGATGTTGACGCCGCGGGAGATGGCGGCGACGCCCAGCACCAGGAACGTCAGCGCGACCACGCTGCCGATCCCGACCAGCGCCTTGAGGACGGTCTGCGACACCTCCACGGCGCGGGAGGCTCCCGAGCCGTGAGGGACAACCATGACCGTCCAGCGTCGCTCCGCACTGCTGCGCATCAGCCCGCCGCGACCTCGCACCAGAAGAGCCAGCCGGCGCACGTGGGCGCCGAACACGGCTGTGACCTACCTAAAGGAGAACCCGGGCAAGGGCGTCGGGCCTGGTTCCCGAAGGGAGTTCAAACGTACGCCCCGCACGGAAACTCGTCAACATGGCCCAGGTGAGCTATGTCACGGGTTTTTGGTGCCTTAGGCCGTGCCCCGCTACGGCGTCGGTAAGCCAGCAGGGCGCTGCTGGAGCGCAGGCGACGCCGCGACGCGCTGCACAGATGCGCGACCCTTGCGAGACGGCCCCCGTGCGGCCGTACGACGGTCGTCACGCAGAAGCAGGAGTCGTTCAACCGTGCCCCAGAGATAATTGCTTGAAGAGCGGTGCATTACCCGGCGCCGTCGTGTCCTGTCCGGCGGGCTGACGTGAAAGTGTG
>JBOHSI010000110.1:0-4580 GCA_050733055.1 Gemmatimonadales bacterium | reverse complement strand
GCGCCGCGCGTCCCGGCGACGGTCGCGCCGTCGATCTCGCCCGCCAGGCGGCCGAGCTGTATCGGCGCGCGGTGGAGGCGCAGCGCGCCGGCGACTGGGCACGGTACGGAGAGGAGCTGTCCCGGTTGGGGGACGCGCTGCGCCAGCTGCAGGCCACGCTCGGAGGCGGGCAGCCCTAGTCGGGGACCGGGACCGCTGGATCCCGTGTCGCCCGCTCGAGGTCGGCGCGCGCCTGGTCGCGCAGTTTTCCGACGACCTTGCCCCGGATGTTGATGAGCCCGCCGCTCGGGAGGTCGTCGAAGCGAAACCGCCGCAGCAACACCAGATAAATCCCCGGCTCTCCGGCCGATGCCGGCCGGTCGATGACGGTCAAGAGCTCGAACGCGGCTTCGAAGTAGTGATCCGCGTAGATCTGCTTGGCCGCCACCAGGGTCGCCCCGGGCAGCTCGGGCGGCGCGTACACCGCCAGGTGAGTGATGCTGAGAATCGGCTTCAGCCAGGCAGCGCTTCGTCCGACCAGAACAGCACCTCGGTGAGGCCGTCGAGCTTCCCGTGCGGATACGTGGCGAGGTACCGATGGAAGGAGGGGGCGTACTCGTACAGGTACGGAGACTGCCCCAGGAGTGCGGTGAAGGCATCGCTCGCGCGGACGTTGCCGCGGTCGTCGTACACCACCATCGCTGTGTCCCCGCGCGCGCGGTAGTCGGTGACGTGCTCGAGCAGGCGCCGCCGCGCGTAGGCGTTCACCTGCCCCTGCACGTCGCCCGCCTTCCAATCGATCTCCTCTCGGATCCGCCGCATCTCGGTCGCCGGCAGCTTCACCTTACAGTCCCCGGGCCGGCAGTCCTTCAGATCGGCGATATCCCGGCTGTCGACGGTCAAGGCCGCGAGGTCGGCCGCGGTCGCCGGGTCGCTGAAGATGCCGAACTGGGTGCGGGTGGGCGTGCGCAGCGAGGACTGGACGTCCTGCACACGTTGGACGTAGACCTCGCGCGGTACGTCGGCGGTGATGATGGCGAACACCGCGACGTCTCGCTTGTCCTGGGTGTCGAGGACTTTCACGACGGCCCGGCCTCGGTCCACCGCAGCGAGCTGCGCCGAGTCGAGGCCGATGCGACGCTGCAGGAATTCCGTGGCCCGCTTCTCCGAAGCGACTCGACAACGCAATCTCGCGATCGTGCCCGCTCGGGACCAGATGGTTCCGACCGCGGTGGCCAGGGCGCGGAACACGTGCCCTCCGTTGCACTTACCTGAGCCGTTTGCGAGCGGTGTGTGAGCGGCCCGTGATGCTGTGTGACCTGTCTCACGTCCCGGCGGCCCACTCGCCACCATCATGAAGTTGTATGAAGGTCCCTCCGCGCACCGTGCTCATCGTGGATGACGACTTCACGCTCCGAGGCGCGCTCCAGAGCGTCCTAGTCGCGATGGGGTGGCGCGTCCTCACTGCCGCGGAGCCCGATACCGCCTATGCGCTCCTCGCCGGAGGGCCCGTGGACGCGGTGCTGCTGGACGTGCGCCTGCCGACGATGTCGGGACTCGCCTTATACCTCGCCATGGTGCACCGCTGGCCGCAGCTCGAGGGGCGGATTGCCGTGATGACGGGGGACGCCGACGCGCCCGACGTCCGGCCGTGGCTGGAGCTCAAGCGCTGCACCGTCTTCCGCAAGCCCTTCCGCGTCGAGCAGCTCGCGGCCTGGCTTGACGCTGCGTTGCTGGCGCGGGAACGGAAAGCCGCCGCTCGCTGAGTGGGAGATGGCGTGCTCTCGGGCATGCGCGTGCCGGAGTTGCTGCGCCGCCTGCGCAGCGAGCGGCCGGCGACGAAGATCCTGGTGATGTCCGGCTACTCCCAGGAGGCCGTGTTCCAGAACGAGATCGTCCCGCTCTCGACGGCGTTCCTGGGGAAGCCGTTTACCAGCCGGCAGCTCATCACGACGGTTCGCGAGGTGCTCGACGCGCGCCCCCCAGACGGGGCGGCGGCGGGGTAGCGGCTTCTAGCCGGATTCTACCCGGACGTGCATGTTCAGCGGCCGTCGAATCGGAGTGCAGGAAACGGCGGTGAGCGCTCGGGAGCAGCAACAGCGCGAAGTGTTACGGCAGGCGGGCGTCGCGCTGCAGGGCGGCGTCGTCACACTGTGGGAGGTGTCCGCCACGGCGGGCGTCACCCCGCTCGTGAGCGGTGTGCCCAACCCGCCTGCTCACGCCACGAAGCTCGATCTTGCAGCCACCCTCTGGCAGTGGGGCGCCCCGATCATCGAGGGGAGCCGCTGGGTCGGGTGTCGCCTGGAGGAGAGCGAACGCTGGTGCGTGGCGCCCGTCCGGACGCGGCCCGCGGCGCCGCCACCGGGCGGGAGTGAGCGGCGCAGCCGTGACCGACTCGTGCTCGAGCTCGCCGGGCTTTGCCTTGGAGTCATTGATGGCTCCGACGACGGCGACCGGCGCCGCCTCCCCCCGTCCGAAGCCTTGTGGGAGCATGCCCGCCAGCCGAGCGTTATCGCTCACGAGGTAGGGAACCCCTTGACCGCGGCCCTCGGCAGCCTCGACCTGAGCATCGACTCGGTGCGCGCGGCACCTTGGTTGGATCCGGCGCTGCGCGCAGAGCTGCTGCAGGACCTCGCCAACGCCGCTGGAGGAATCGAACAGGCCACCGAATACCTGCGCTCCATCCAGGATCGGCCGTTTGGCGGAATCGGAGGGCTGTCGCGGTTCGACGTGACCCAGGTCGTCCGGTCCTGCGTGACGCTCGAGCGCCCGCTGGCCCGGACGAGTGGGGTGGCCCTCAAATGGGAAGCCGCCGTCGACGCGGCCTTTCTCTACGGGGAGCCGAGCGCGCTCTATCAGGTCGTCACGAATCTCATCCGCAACGCGGTAGATGCTTCGAGAGGCCGTGAGACGTCGGTCGAGGTCACGCTCGACCGAGCCGGCGACACGCTCCGTCTGACGGTCCGCGACCGAGGCACGGGAATCGCGCCCGAGCATCTCGATCGGATCTTCGAGCCAGGGTTTACGACGAAGCCGCCCGGCTCGGGCTCCGGGATGGGCCTCGCCGTGGTGCGGGAAATCACGCACAACATGTTTGGCGGCACGGTGACGGTGAAATCCGATGTGGGCGCGGGCAGTACTTTTTCCCTAGAGCTGCCGATTCCGCGGCAGCGGGGTGGCGAGTCGCGGGACGTTCCCGCCGATGGGTGACGTCGCAGCCGTTCTGATCCTCGTCGCCTGCACGGTCGCCGGCCTGCTGCTCGTCCCCTTGGGACTGCCCGGCCTGTGGGTCATGGTGCTCGGCGTCCTGGCCCATGGCTGGCTCACGGGCTTCCGATCGGTCACTGTGGGGATCATCGCGCTGGTGATGGTGCTGGCGCTGCTCGGTGAGATCGTCGAGGCGTGGGCGGGGTTCCGCGTCGCGCGGCGTTACCGGGGATCGAGCCGGGCCGGTTGGGGAGCATTGCTCGGCGGTTTGGCCGGTGCCGTGGTCGGCGTCCCCGTGCCGCTCCTCGGGTCCGTGCTGGGCGGGTTCGTCGGGTCGTTCGTAGGCGCGGCGGTGCTCGAGTACGCGCGCGCGCGGCGCGCCGACATCGCCGTTGGAGCCGGGTGGGGCGCCGTGCTCGGCCGCGTGGTTGCGGCGGCGGCCAAGATGGCGTTAGGCGTCGTGATCGCGGTCGTAGCCGCCTTCGCGGCCCTGCGCGGTTAGGCCGCCGTTCAGCTCGTCTCAAGATCGCGGCTGCGCCGCGCCTTGTTCCTGTGTCAACACGGCGCGCGTGGTTGCCGGTCGTTATCCCCCGGTCGTACATTCCCGCGCATGAGCACCGCCGGTCACGACCTCTCACGGCTGCGCATCGATCGCGACGCGCCGTCGCCCGCGCTGCGCCGGGCGTTGCGCCGCAACGTCCTGCTGGCAGTCGCTGCCGTCGTCATCATCGGCGCGGTGGTCGTCATGGCGCGCCGCGGCTCGGGCGTGCCCGTCCAGGCGGTCGTGGCGACCGCGCTCGACGCGGGTCCGGGTGGTGCTGCGGCCGCGACTGCGGTCACCGCCAACGGGTATGTCGTGGCGCGCACGCGGGCCTCCGTATCGGCCAAGGTGGCGGGCCGGCTCGCCTACCTGGGTGTCAGCGAAGGGTCATACGTGCGCCAGGGCGAGGTGATCGCACGCCTGGAGAACGCCGACTATGCGGCGCAGGTGTCCCAGGCCGAGGCCAACGTGGCGAGCACGCGCGCCCAGCTCATCGAGGCGGAGGCCGACCGTGACCAGCTGCAGCGCGAGGCGCGCCGCCTCCAGGACATTCGCGCCCGGAATGCCCAGCTCGTGTCGGAACAGGACCTGGACGCGGCCGAGAGCCGTGCGGCGCAGGCCGACGCGCGGGCCCGATCGGCTCAGGCGCGCATCGAGGCGGCCCAGGCGGGCCGCCGCTTTGCCCAGGCCAGCCTCGAGAACACGCTGGTGCGCGCCCCGTTCACCGGAACCGTGCTCCGCAAGGAGGCCGAGGTGGGAGAGGTCGTGGCGCCCTCGGTCGGCGGCGGTCTCACCCGGGGCGCGGTCGTGACGATGGCCGACCTGACGACGCTCGAGGTCGAGGTGGACGTGA
>JBOHSI010000109.1:0-3219 GCA_050733055.1 Gemmatimonadales bacterium | reverse complement strand
GAGCTCGACGAGTATCGGGGGGCCGTCGAGCGCGCGCGAGAGTTCCTACACCGGATCGATCGTCCGAGCGACGACGTCGGCTGATCCCCGCCAACCTCGTTTTCGTTGGCCTTCGTCTTTCTACCGGCGCGCCTCCGGCAGCCGCGCACGGTAGTGCGCCAGGTTTTCGCGACTGATCCGCCTCAGGTCACCGGGCATCTCGTCCGGCCCGAACCACCGGATTGCGGCGCACTTGGCCGGCTCTCGAATCACCGGCGCACCGCCTGTGACTCGGCAAATGAAGGTGGGCGACACCCAGTGCTGCCCCTCGTCCGGGAGGATGTGGTCCACGACGTCGAGCAGCTCACCAACCTCGATTTCGACGCCGTATTCTTCCTGCATCTCACGCTTCAGCGCATCGGCGAGCCGCTCGCCGAACTCGACGGAGCCGCCGGGGAACTCCCACAGCCCGCGCTCGTTCTTTGCCTTCGGTCCACGACGCGACAGCAGCAGCCGGTCATCGTCGGCGACGATGATCGCGCCACGCCTACGCCGATGTAGTCGACGCCGCGCTTCATCGGATCAGGCCCATCCCCGCAGCGATCGTACGAAGTCGTGCACGACCAGGAATTTCTCGTACACCGGCACGCCCTTGTGCTTGCGACCGAACTCCGCGAACAGCTCTCGTAACCGGCCCCGCCGGGCGACGTAGAACCGAAACGTCTCCGCGAAGTCTTCCTGCGGGTGCGTCGCGGCGTACGCTGTGACGTAATTCGGCAATGTCGTCGTCACGCCGCGGCGCTCGAAGTCCACCCACTTCGAGTCGGCGACGCGGTATGCCTTGCGCACCTCCCCGAACGCCCGTCGGAACCGCCCCGTGCGGGTGAGCGACCAGTTGTGAAACAGGAACGAGTGCCCCAGCTCGTGCAGGATCAGCCCGGTGAGCATGTTCCAGGAGATCTCGTCGCGCCACCGCTTGCCGGTGACGTAGCGGCGCTCGATTTCGATCACCTTGGGCGAGCGGTGCATCACGCCCGACACGCCGGGCCTCAGCAGCACGCGGTAGTTCCAATCCTTGATGCGCGCGACGACGAGGAGCTGTCGCACGCGCCGCAGCGCCTGGCGGATGAGGTCGCGCCCCGACGCGTCCTCGCCGCACCACGGGCAGACGTCCATCCAGTCGTCCACGCCCTTGCTGCAGTGCGGACAGATGTTCTGGTACTCGTCGTACCGCCACTTTTGCGGCCGCCCGCACCACGGGCAGTGACGCATCGGGTACATCACCCCGCCGCCACAGCCCCAGCGGCAACGCCGGTCATACCTGAATCCTTTCGGCGCCTTGAGGGGCTCCGGACTCGAACCCTGATCTGCGATCCTGCGACCGCACCAAGGGCAGAACGAGAACGCATCCGACACGACCCAGTCGCAGTAGTAGCACTCGGCGCCCGTCTCCTTCTGAGTGTCGCGCCACTCGAGACGCCGGCCGCAGTTGGAGCAGTGCGACCAGAAGCGCTCGAGCTCCGCGCCGCAGGTCAGGCAGCGCAACTCGGGAGTCGGAACCTCACGGCGGCGCCGCGGTCGCTTAGCCGTGGTCACGCGTCAGCGCCTCGTCCACGATCCGCTGGATCAAGTCCTGGTAGCCCATCCCCGCCTTCTCAGCCGCGTTGGCCATCTCGTGCTCGTACGCGATGTACGGATTGGGGTTCACTTCGAGCACATAGACCTCGTCGTGCGTCAACCGCAGGTCCACGCGCCCATAGTCCTGGAGCCACAGCGCGTGGAACGCCGTCGTGCAGATATCCGCGATCTTCGCCGTCACGTCCTCGGACAGCCCTTTCGCGAACACATTCTTGATCTTCTTCCGCTTGCGGTAATCCTCATCCCATTTCGCCTTGTAGGTCGCGATGCGGTGCTCCGAATTATCCGCCTCGCCGAACGTCATCTCGATGATCGGGAGCACCTGGAGCAGCTCGTTGCCGAGCAGCCCGACGTACAGCTCTCGCCCCTCGATCAACTCCTCCACGATCGCCGCTTGGCGGAACTTTTCGTGGATGAATGTGACCCGTTGCGCGAGGCCCTCGTCGTCCTCCACGACCGACGCCTGCGCGATGCCCACGGACGCGTCCTCGAGCAGCGGCTTCACGATGAGCGGAAACCGGAGCTCGGACGGACGGACCGGCTTCTCGCCCGGATGGAACTCGGCAAACGCCGACACCCGGATGCCGTGAAAGGCGAGAATCTTCTTGGTGAGCGACTTGTTGCGCGCGAGGAGCAGCGCTGTCGGAGACGAACCGGTGTAACGGTACCCATGCATCTCGAGCACCGCCGCGAGCCCGTACTCGTGGCGCGCATGGCCGCGAAAGGCTTCGCACCCGTTGAACACAAGCTTCGGCTGGAACTTCCCGAGGCGCTCGAGCATGGGTGCGAGCTCTTCGACGACTCCGACCATGAGTACGTCGTGTCCCCGCGCCATGAGCGCCCGCGCCACGTCGTACTCCGCCTCCGGCACCTTCGCGTCGACTTCCTTCTTGTAGTCGGTGTCTTCCCAGTCGTGGTGCAGGGAGTCGAACAGAACGGCGATCTTCATCCCGCCCGCCCCGGCGGCCTACCATGGCGGACGGTGGGCTGTGGACTGCGGGTTGGAGCCGGCAAGCTTCGCTCACCACCATCCGCAGGCCGCAATCCCCAATCCGCCATCATGTCCGCACCCTCGCCATATCGCGCGCCACCGTCGTCAGCGCGATGAGGATCACCAGCCCGCCGACCGCTCCCGCGGTCGGAAGCAGCAGCATCGCCGGCCGGAGCCCGAACCGGTCGGAGAGGTACCCAACTAACGGGGGTGCGATGGCGTCACCCGCGAGATGCGAGAACAGCACGTAGGCGCCGAGTACCGAGGCGCGGACCGCGGCCGGCACCACGTCCAGAATGACCGCGGAGAGCGGTCCATTGTACCAGGTGTACAGGAAGAACGTCGCGAACAGAAGGGGCACGAACAGCCGTAACTCGTCGACCAGGAGCAACGCGGCGCACACGGGCCCGCCCAGCACGAATCCCGCTCCGCTGATCACGACGCGACCCACGGGCCACCGCTGCAGCAGCCAGTCGCCGACCCGGCCGCCGAACAACGCCCCGAGCGCGCCGCCCGCGAGCCCCCAGAGGCCGAACTGGCGCCCCACCACCGTAATCGAGAGGCCGTGCGTGCGCTGCATGAAGCTCGGCGCCCAGGCGATGAGCCCGTTC
>JBOHSI010000108.1:0-7576 GCA_050733055.1 Gemmatimonadales bacterium | reverse complement strand
CGTTGATGAACTGTTCGGCGCCGAAGTAGTGGACGCGCGTGCTCGGGTACTTCTCGAGCACGGCGTGCGCGATGGCCTGCATGAGGTGCGTCTTGCCGAGGCCGGTCGCACCGTAGATGAACAGCGGGTTGTACGTTTTGCCGGGGGCCTCGGCGACGGCGTGCGCGGCGGCGGCGGCGAGCTCGTTCGATTTCCCTATCACGAACGTCTGGAACGTGTAGCGCTCGTTCAGCGGCGTCGTGGGCACCGCCGCCTTGTCGGGCGCCGCGGCGCCCGACTCGCGCGGCGCGACGAAGAAGTCCATCTGCGGGCGCTGCTGGCGGTCTTCCTGCACCCGGAAGACGACCGCGGTGGGACGGCCGAACACGCGCTCGGCGGCTCGTGCCAAGACCCCCGCGTGCTTCGTCTCGTTCCACTCCACGGCGAATTGATCCGGCGCGCCCACGATCAGGCGATCGTCGTCGAGCGCGATCGGCACCGCCGGCTCGAGCCACGTGCGCACCGTCGCGTCGGGAAGTTCGCGCCGCGCCTCGTCGAGCAGACGCTTCCAGGCTTCTTTAGTAGACTGCTCCATCCACGAATGACGAAAAGGTGGGACGTCCAGCAGGGCGGCCCGAAACTACGGCTGGCATGTGGAAAAGTCAACCTTGACCGCTCTGCCGAATTCGGTGTACGTTTCCCGGCCTCACGCAAGGAAATGTATGGGTCCAACGTATCGGCCGCGCAATCGGCGGCGCATCAATAAACATGGGTTTCGGGCGCGGATGAAAACGACCTGGGGCCGCGCCGTCCTGTCCCGCCGGCGGAAGAAGGGACGCAAGCGCCTCACCGTCCGCCTGCCGACCAAGCACCGGAGTCGCTAACGGGCGAGCGATTTCCGCGCCGCATGCGCCTGGCGCGCGGCACGGAGCTCAAAGCCTGCTGGGAGCAGGGTCGCCGCTTGCGCACTCCGCATCTCGACTTCGCCTGGTGCCCGAACCGAGTGGGCCACCCGCGGATCGGAATCATCGTCCCCCGCTTCCAGTTCACCGCCGTGGCCCGCAATCGCTTGCGCCGCCGACTGAGGGAAACGCTGAGACGTGCCGCGCTCGCGGCGCTGCCCTCCGTCGATCTCGTCGTGCGGGCGAAGCGCGTCGCGTACGCGGTCCCGTTTGCCGTGCTGCGCGCCGAAGCAGAGGTGGTCGTGAGCCGCGTCACATGAGCGTCCATCGCTGGCCGCGCCTCGCCGTGATGACGCTGATCCGCGCGTACCAGATGACGCTGTCGCATTTCGTGTTTACGCAGTGTCGCTTCGTGCCATCGTGCTCGCACTACACTCACGAGGCCGTCGAGCGCTACGGAGCGCTCAAAGGGAGTTGGCTCGGCGTCAAGCGCATCCTGCGCTGTCATCCCCTGCATCCGGGCGGGTACGATCCGGTGCCCTAGAGACCGACCGTGCAACGACGCGTTATTCTGGCAATCGTCCTGATGCTCATCGTGGCAGTCCTGCCGAGCATCCTGTTCCCGCCCAGGGCCGCCAAGCGGCCTGCAGCGGCGGACAGCGTCGCCGCGCCGACACACCCTCTCCCCCCGCCGCGGGCCGCGCCGACCCCGGTGTCCGTGTGTCCCGCAACCAGGCCGGTTGAAGGCCCCGGCGACACGGTCTGGGTGACGTCGCCTGCCTACCGCTTCGGGTTTACCACGCTGGGAGCCCAGCTCGTGCGTGCGGAACTCCTTGACTACAAGTCGTTTGCGCCTAGCGACTCGGGCCGCCCCGTGCAGCTCGTGCCGGACGGCCGGCCGCTCCTGGCGCATTGTCTCATCGTCGGCGCGGACACGATCTCGCTTGCCGGCTGGCGCTTCACGCCCAGCACGCCGGCGCTGAGCGTGGCGCAGGACAGTGTGCCGCTCACGCTCACGGCCGAGCGTGGCGGTGCACGGGTGACGCTCCAGTACGTCTTCTTCCCGGATCAGTACCGCTTGCGGGTGGGGGGCGTGGTCTCGGGGCTTGGGCCCGCTGGCGCCGTCATGCTCGTGGGCCTGGGAGACGGGCTGCGCTCGGTCGAAGCGGACACGATAGACGACTTCAACCACTTCGCTGTCGTCGCCAAGGCCGCCAAGGTGCAGAGCACGGCTTTCTCGTCGCTCAAACCCGGGACCGTCAAGCTGCTCGACGGACCGTTCGAGTGGGCCGGGCTGAAGTCGAAGTACTTCCTCGCCGTGGCGCTCGCGTTCGAGGAGAACCAGCCGCGCTTCGGCGGCGGCATTGCGTTGGGCGGCCCGACGACCGTAACGACATCGTCGTTCCTCGGCGGCCGGTCACCGGTCGCGACGCGTGCGGCGCTGGCGCTCACGCTGCCCGTGCCGCCGGCGGGGGAGTTCCGATACCAGGTTTATGCGGGACCGCTCGAGTACCGCCGCCTCGCGCAGCTGGGCCACGACCTCGACGACGCCAATCCCTACGGCGGCTTCATGAGCGGCATCATCCAGCCCGTGTCGATCCTCGTGGTCAACATCCTGATCTGGATGCACGATCGACTGAACCTCGAGTACGGCTGGGTGCTCGTCATCTTCGGAATCCTCGTGCGGGTGCTGCTCTGGCCACTGAACCAGAAGGCGATGGAGGCGGGCATCCGGATGCAGGCCGTAGCGCCACTCATCAAGGACACGCAGCAGCGATACAAGAGCGAGCCCGAGCGTCTGCAGCGCGAGATGCTGAAGATCTACAAGGAGCACAACGTCAACCCGTTCGGCGGCTGCCTGCCGATGCTGATCCCGATGCCGGTGCTGTTCGCGCTGTTCTTCGTGTTCGCCAACACGATCGAGTTCCGGGGCGTTCCGTTCCTCTGGCTCCCCGACCTGTCGCGCGCCGATCCGTACTACATCATCCCCGTGGTGATGGGACTCTCGATGTTCGTGCTCACGAAGGTCGGGCAGATCGGTGTGCCGCCGAACCCGCAGGCGAAGATGTTGCTGTACTTCATGCCCATCTTCATGACGCTGCTTCTCCTGAACTTCGCGTCAGGGCTCAACCTGTACTACGCGGTGAGCAATATCTTCTCGATCCCACAGCAGTACCTCATCGCGCGTCGCCGGCTGCGTGAGCAAGGGAGGGGGTCGCCGCCCAAATAGCCGGTGCTGTCTGATCCGATCGTCGCGCTGGCCACGCCGCCCGGCCGCTCCGCGCTTGCCGTGATTCGGCTCTCCGGCAGCGGCGCGTTTGAGGTCGCGGCGCGCTGCCTCCGTCCCTTCCATGCCGACCGCCCTCGCGTCGCGCTGCGCGCGCGGCTCGTCCACCCGGCTTCCGCTGAGCCCGTGGACGACGTGCTCGCCGCGTACTTCCCGGCCCCCCGCTCGTACACCGGCCAAGATCTCGTAGAGATCTCCACGCACGGCGGGTTGCTCGTTCCCGCCGAAGCGGTGGCCGCCCTCGTGGCCGCGGGCGCGCGCCCCGCCCGGCCGGGCGAGTTTACCCGGCGCGCCGTGCTCACCGGTAAGCTCGATGTGCTCCAGGCCGAAGCCACCGCGGACCTGATCGATGCCGGGTCGCCCGCGCAACGGAAGCGGGCGCTCCACCAGCTCGACCGCGGCCTGTCCGGTCGGCTCGAGTCGTTGCGTGCCGAGGTACTGGAGCTCGAAGCCCTGCTGGCGTACGACATCGACTTCCCCGAGGAGGACGAGGGCCCGGTGCAGCCGGAGCGCGTGGAGGCCGCGTGGCGCGCGCTGCGCGAGCGGATCGCGGGGCTCGTCGCCACTGCGCCCGAGGGGGAGCGCCTGCGCGAGGGCGCACTGCTCGTGATCGCGGGACCCCCGAACGCCGGGAAGTCCTCCCTCTTCAACGCGCTGCTCGGCCGGGAGCGCGCCATCGTCACCGAGATCCCGGGCACGACCCGCGACGCGATCGAGGCCCACACGGTGATCGGGGGGTTCCCGTTCCGGCTCGTGGACACGGCGGGGTTGCGGGCCAGCGAAGATCGGGTGGAGAGGATCGGGATCGAGGTGAGCCGGAGGTATCTCGGAGCCGCGGACCTGGTGCTGTTCTGCGAAGAAGTCGGGGAAGGGGCGGAGCGAGCCGAGTTTCTCGCACAGTGTGAAGCGCCGGTGGTCATCGTGCAAACGAAGATCGACCTCGCGGACCGGCCGACCGCCCGACTGCCTGACCACCTTGCGGTCTCAGCGGTGACGGGGGAGGGCATCGAAGCCTTGAAGTGCCGCCTCGCCGAGGCCGCATTCGGACGGTTGCTTGAGCTCGGCGATGTTGAGCCCGTCGTCACGCGGGCACGGCACCGGGTGGCGCTCGAACGGGCGCTCGCCGAGGTCGAAGCGTTTGGCGCTGCGCGGGCGCAGGGGGTGGACGCCGCAGCCTCGGCGACGCACCTGCGCGCGGCCGTCAGCGCGCTCGACGATTTGATCGGCGCCGTCACACCGGACGACGTGCTGGACCGCGTGTTCGCGAGCTTCTGCGTGGGCAAATGAGCTCGCTTGCCGACCGGCTCGCTGGCGGCCATCTTTGCAGCTCCCGTCGCCCATGAATACGAATGCTGGCGCTCCCTCGATGCGCTCCCCTGAGCGCTGGCTCGCGGTCCTCCGGATCGCCGTGGGGCTGTGGTTCGCCAAGGCCCTGTTCACGAAGCTCTCGGTGACCCTGCTGTGGGGCTTCCTCCCGGTTCCCACCGCCTCCGACCGCTGGATTCACGTGATGCCGATCTTGGTCGGCAAGTACACGGAAGGGAATCCAGTCGGATTCTTTCGGGAGTTCCTGCAGCACAGCGTCATCCCCAACAGCCAGTTGTTCGCGCAGCTCACCGCTCTGGGCGAAGCCGCGGTGGGGCTCGGGCTCGTGTTCGGCTGCCTGACGGCGGTCGCGTCGGGCGCGGGTCTGTTTCTCGTCGTGAACTACGGTCTAGCCGTGCAGTGGCAGGGCTCGGCCCAGCAGGGGTTCCACTACATGCTGATCGTGAGCCTGGTGGTCATCCTGGGCGCGCGGGCGGGTCGCACGTGGGGAGTGGACGGGTGGATCCGCGGGCGGCGCCCGGGCTCCTGGCTTGCGAGGCTGCCACTGGGCTGAGGGGCACTTCCCGATCAGTCGTTGAAGATCGCCTGATCGACGTGGAGAGCTTGGTCGAGCCCCCGGATCCGATGGCGGCCCCGGATGCCCTTGAGGATCGCGCCGGAAAAATCCGCGCCCGTCACATCGGTATTCGTCAGGTCGGCGCCCGTAAGGTTGGCCCGAACGAGCAGGACCTTGCGCAGGTTCGCCCCGGTGAAATCCGCACCGCTGAAGTCCACGCCTGCGGCGTCCGTGCGCATGACACCCATCCCCTGGTTCGCCGGATCCGCGCCGAGGTTGGCGTTGACGAGCTTGGCCCGCGCGGCCTTGGCGTTACTCATCGGCGCGATGAGCCGGGCACCCGTGAGATCGGCGTCGGAGAGGTCCGCGTCGTAGAGGATCACGGCGAAGATACTCGCGTCGCGCAGGATCGCGCGACGCAGATCGACGCGGTGGGCCACCGCAAGGTCGAGGTTCGCGCCCGTCAAGTCCGCTTCCGTCGCAACGGCGTCGGTAAGGGTCACGGAGAAGAGCTGCGCCTTCGTCAGGTTGGTCCGCACCAGCCGGCAGTTCGTGAGATTGGCGCGCTTGAAGTCCACGCCCGCGAGGTCGAGACCGGAGAGCTCCTTGCCGGTGAAGTCGGCAGGCGCTTGGGGCGAGGCCTGGGCGAGCGTCGCGAGGACCTGCTCGCGGGTGAGCTGCTGCTGCGCGGGAGCCGGCGTGGCGGCCGCGGTCGCGAGGCCGGCGAGGGCCGCCGCCAGAACCATCCGCGTCGCGCTCGCGTTCACTGGCTCTGCTTGAGGTCTGACTCGCGGTGCGGGCGCCCCGGCTTGAGCCAGCCGTCGCTCCGCGCCTTGGTGTAGAGGTACAACTGCTTCACGGCGCTGGTGTCCAGCATCACCTTCCACGCCGGCATACCCTTGTCGAGGCGTCCGTTCAGCGTCACGTACTCGAAGGAGTCGCGCGGGACGGCTTTTCCCGTCAGATGCAGGACCCAGCGCAGATCGGGTGCGGCGGGGTTGATGCCTCCGACGGCGTCCTCGCCGTGGCAGCGGAAGCAGTACACATGAAACCACTTCCACCCCTGGTAGATGGAGTCCGACACGAGGAGACTGTCGCGCACCGAGTCTCGCGCCTGCAGCGCGCCCGCGGCGAGCGGGACGGGGGGGAGGGGGGCGTCTGGTGGCGCCGACGCGATGACCGCGAGGCCCAGCAGCGACGCGCCGAGCAGGCCGGTCCCCCACAGGTGCTTGCTTGTCACGACATCTTCTCCGTGGTTGGCGATAGTGTGCCGCAGGAGCGGGTGCTGCTAGGGATGCAGCTCGAGCATGGGCACATTGTATTCCTGCAGGACGGCGACGATCTCGCCGCGGCGGCGGTCGATTACCGAGTCGAGTTGCGCCTTGAGGGCCTTGTCCCGGTGCCGTACGCCCATCGCCATGTTGAAGGCGAACGGCATGCCCGAGACGAGATCCGAGTCGGGGAGGGCGACCATCGTGAGCCGCACGGGCTGCCGCCGTACCCAGTACCCCGCCTTGGGGCCCCACACGATGGCCACATCGATCGAGTCCTTCACGAGGGCGCCGATGATGTCCTCCGGGTGATCGGCATGCGGATCCGGGTTCAGGAAGTTTCCGAATCCCAATAGACCCACGACGCCCCGAGCGCCCAGGGCGTGGGCGGGCGGGGTGTTGGTGTAGTCGTAGCCGATCATGTTCACGCCGATCTTCAGGTGCTTCAGGACGGTATCGTCGAGAGAGCGGACCTGGAAGCCGCGGTCGGCGCGGTAGACGAAGTAGTACGTCGAGCGGTAGTACGGCTTGGTGGTGGCGACGGGATCGAAGCCCACCGGGACGCCGATGATCACGTCGCAGTAGCCGGCGGAGAGGGAATTCCGCACGAACCCGCGCCGGTGCGGCCACCAATAGTTGACGACGGAGGCATTGAGGTCGCCTGCGATCACGCGGGCGAGCTTGTTTTCGAAACCCTCTTCGCGGTCGTTGGAAAACGGCAGGTTGTACGGGTCGGCGCAGACGCGCAGCTCGGCGGGCGGCCGCCGTGGTGCGCTTGCCATGAGGGCCACCGCAGCTGCGGCGAGCATCGCCGCCCGTGCGAATCTGTCTCGTGTCGGCGCCATCGTTCCCCTTGCTGATGCAGGAGACGGAACGGGACGTTTCATTACATTACACTACACCCGGTGTCGGAGTCAGTTCGCTCCGACACCGGGTGCCCTGCCGACTGCGAAAACCTGTGAGAGACTACGCCAGCGCCAGCCCTATAGCCCGAACACGAGCAGTGTGCCGCCCGCGTTGCTGATGTTGACGTAGTCGCCGAAGGCGCCGATTGCGCCAAGGGCGGCGGTCGGATCCTCCGGGCTGATGTTGAGTGCGACGCCGGCCCCAGCCCAGCCACCTACCCCCGACAGCACGGCGACGTACTGCTTGCCGTCGGGCCCGAGATAGGTCATGGGGTTGCCGATGATGCCAGACGGGGTCTTGAACCGCCACAGCTCGGTGCCGGTGCGGGCGTCAACGGCCTTGAGCCAGC
>JBOHSI010000107.1:0-20366 GCA_050733055.1 Gemmatimonadales bacterium | reverse complement strand
AGACAGCACAGTCGCTGGGGGAGACCCCGGCGGCCGCGTTCGAGGCTAGCGTGTGCGTCTCCATACTACGAACATTAGCCGGTCTTCCAAACGGTTGAGCGGCACGGCCCCGATGAACCGCGAGTCCGGCCAGCCGAGCATGTCGCGGGTGTCGCTCAGCATGAAGACCGACTCCGGACCCACCACCACCGGCCCCCAGTTGTAGATCGTGCCCCGGATTGGGCCGTCGAGCCGGCGCTCGGCGCGCGGGGCGATGACCCGCGCGGGCCACGCGGGGGCCCGACCGTTCACCCACAACAACCCGTCGCGCATCGCTACCGTGTCCCCGGGGAGTGCCACGGCGCGCCGCAGCACGTGATACAGGCTGTCGTCATCCCGGAACTGCATGACGACGAGCTCGCCGGACTTCGGCCGTCCCGTCAGCGGCCGTGCCACGAACCAGTCACCCGCGCCAAGCGTGGGTGCCATGCTCTCGCCCGTCATGTAGTAGGTGGAGGGGAGGGCGGTAAACCCGCGGGTGAGCACCGCGACCCCGGCGAGCAGCACGAGCAGGGCGGAGGTGCAGCCCCAGCGGGCGATCAGCCGGGCCGCCGTGGTACGGGGCATGGATTGGTTCCTGGATGCGACCGGAGGGACTCGAACCCCCACGGGTTACCCCACAGGATCCTAAGTCCTGCGCGTCTACCAGTTCCGCCACGGTCGCAGGGATGCGATAACTAAAGCTAAACGTCGAACGCCGCGGCGGCAGGTACAGCGGTGATCGTCTTGCCCACAGGGGGAATTGATGGCCGCAGAGCGCATCGCGACTTGGCTGCGCAGGCGATGGGCAGAAGGCCTGACGAGTGGTTGCGTCCGTCGCATCGCTCGCTCCAAGCTGATCAGTCGGTGGCTGGTCGGCCGCCTGGTCGAGCTCGGGGGCAATCGCGTGACGGTCGCCGGCTTGACCTTTTCGCTGGACAATCCCCTGATCACGACCCGCGAGAAGAGCCACTTCTACCTTGGCATCTACGAGCTGCCGGAGATTGAGCTGGCGCGCCGTCATCTGGACGGCGAGCTGCCCGTGATCGAGCTCGGTGGCGGGATCGGCGTGGTCTCCTGCGTCATCAACACGATGCTGAAGCACCCCCATGAGCATCTGGTCGTCGAGGGCAACACCGATTTGCTGGCGACCCTCGAGGAGAACCGTCGGCTGAACGGGTGCGGCTTCCGAGTCCGGAACGTCGCGCTCGCCTACGGGGGCGGCGACGCCGTACTGTCGGTCGACTCGTTTGCTACGGGGCGAGTCGGCGCTCAGGCGACCCGGCGTCTCGTCGTCCCGGCGAGGACGCTGGCGGACCTGTTGCGGGAGACGGGATTCGCGCGCATCGACCTCGTCGCCGACATCGAGGGAGCGGAGGTGGAGCTCGTAGCGCGGGAGGGGCCGCTCCTCGCGCGGCACGCCCGGACCCTGATTCTCGAAGCCCACCCGCGGTTCGCAGGCCCGGAGGCCACGGCCGGGATGCTGGCCTCGATCCGCGCCCTGGGATTCGCCGAACTGGGGCGGTCAGGTCACGTGCACGCGTTCCGGAATCGCTGGCTCCCGCTCGGCGGGCCGTGACCGACCGTGGGGACCGGGTCGTTGGCGCCCGGGTCAGCGGTGCGCGATGCTGAGGTAGAACGGCTCCACCCCCTCCGGGTGTAGCGTGATACCGAAGCACTCCCGAGCCGGTGCACCCCCGTCGGATGCCAGTGCCGGAGCACGAAACCGAGGGCGCGGCACGGGACCCTCGAATCCTAAGTCCTGCGCGTCTACCAGTTCCGCCACGGTCGCGTGTTGTCGTACTTCAACTTACGCGCTCTGGGCCCGCCGGGGGAGCCTGCGCACCCCGTGCCCCGGCGGCCTACCACTTGAGGCTCGGCACTCGACATAATGTTCTGCGGACCACCTCTGCCGGGGCCACGGTCGTGAATGACGAAAGCATGCAGAAGCTGCGTTCCCTCTTGAAGTCCTACGATGAGCGCAAGTCGGGCGAGCACCCGGACTCCCGGGCGGCGCGGCAGGAGGGGGAGCGGCAGAGACAGACCTGTGGGGAGCGTCTCCGCGAGATTGTGCGACCCGTGCTCCGCGGCCTCGTGGCCGAACTCCAGAGCGCGGGGCACGACGCGTCGATCCAGGACCATACCGACAAGGAAGACGCGTATCCCAGTGTGGCGTTGTCCTTCAGCCCCCGCGTCCGTGGAGAAAGCGCGCTCACGTCGGTGCTCGCGTTCCGGTACGATCCACGGCGGGGCATCGTGGTGCAGCGCGACATCCGAGCGTCCGTGACGAGGGGCCGGGTCGTGACGGCCAGTACCGACCGACTCGGAACGATTGGGGTGGACGCCGTGTCCGAGGAGTGGGTCGAGACCAAGACGCTGAACTTCGTCGAGGCCGTGCTCAAGGCCAACTAGAAAGGGGAGGGCTCTAATGACTCGGCACGACCGGTGGCTTCTGGTGGCAGGGCTCGTTGGCTCTTGGCTCGGCGCCGTACCGGCTCGAGCTCCGGCCCAATGGGAGCCGCTCGGCGCCCGTCGAGTGAGCTTCGCCGTGGATCACGACGCGATCGTAGTCGGCGCTCGGGAGGGCCTCTTCAACGCCGTAAGGATCGAGGTCGACGGCGGCGACCTCGAGATGCACAACATCAAGATCACGTTCGGCGACGGCGCGACGTCCTCGCCCGAGACGCGCGTCTGGTTCCGGGAGGGCTCGCGCAGTCGCACGATCGATCTCCCGGGGCAGGCTCGGATCATCCGGCGCATCGATTTCTGGTACCGCAGCACCCTACGGCGCGGCCGCGCGACCGTCCAGGCCTTCGGCCGCCGCGCGGCGGCTGCGCTGGGCCCGGACCTGGCTGGCTGGGACCACCTGGGCATGCGGCCCGTCGATTTCCGGGTGGACCGCGACGTCGTGACGGCCGTCGGTCAGGGGCTTTTCCGGCGCATCCGCATCGACGTCGAAGGCGGCGACCTCGAGATGTTCGACGTGAGGATCCTGTGCGGCGACGGGGACACGTTTTCGCCCGCCACGCGCCTCTATTTCAAGGAGGGCTCGCGCAGTCGCGTAATCGATCTCCCCGGGCGAGCGCGCCTGATCCGCCGAATCGACTTCCTCTACCGCAGCGTTCCGGGCGGCGGCCAGGGGAAGGCCACGGTGCACGTGTGGGGCTGGAAATAGTCATTGACTTATCAAGATATCTTGATATAATCGACGCATGCCGACCGCGACCCTCCCCGACACCCGTCGCGCTGCGCGCCGGTTCCACGCGCTCTCCGACGAGACGCGGCTCGAGATCGTGCGGTTCCTGTCGCACGGGGAGAAGTGCGTCTGCGAGCTGCAGCGTGTGCTCGGCGCCGCACAGTCGCGCCTCTCGTTTCACCTGAAGACGCTCAGGGACGCAGGCGTGGTCACCGACCGCCGCGAAGGGCGGTGGGTCTACTACGCCCTCAACCGCGACGCCCTGGACGAGGTCGCCGCCTTCGCGTCGGCCGTGAAGCCCGGGAGGCACGCCGGCAGCTGCCGCGAGGCCTGCTGCGACTGAGACGGTCTTTTTTTTGTCTTACATATCAACCCTTATTGATTTGATCGGGAAGGAGCCGGGCGATGAGCGAGCAAGAGATCAAAGCCACAGTGCGCAAGAAGTACGGCCAGGAGGCCTTGCGCGTGCTCTCGGGCAAGGGAAGCGCGTGTTGCGGCGACCCCATTTCCTCGAACCTCTACTCCGCCGAGGACGCCGCCTGCTTGCCCGAAACGGCGGTGCTCGCCTCCCTCGGCTGTGGCAACCCCACGGCGCTCGCCGAGCTGCATCCGGGCGAAACCGTGCTCGATCTGGGCTCGGGCGGCGGCATCGACGTGCTGCTCTCGGCTCGCCGCGTGGGCCCGACGGGGAAGGTCTACGGCCTCGACATGACCGACGAGATGCTCGCCCTCGCGCGTGAGAACCAGCGCAAGGCGGGAGTCGAGAACGTCGAGTTCCTGAAGGGCGACATCGAGCGCATCCCGCTCCCCGACGCGTCGGTGGACGTGATCATCTCGAACTGCGTGATCAACCTGGCGGCGGACAAACGCAAAGTGCTCGCCGAGGCGTTCCGGGTACTCAGGCCAGGCGGCCGGTTCGCTGTGTCGGACGTGATCGTGCGCGGTGAGATTCCGCCCGTCGTACGGCGCAACATGGAGCTTTGGGTCGGCTGCGTCGCGGGCGCCCTCGAGGAAGCGGAGTTCACAACGCTGCTCGCCGCGAACGGGTTCGGCGACATCAGCATCGAGCCGACCCGCGTGTATGAGTTCGCCGACGCCAAGGCGTTCCTTGCCGGCGTGGGGCTGGACGGGGAGGTGCTCGCTAGGGAAGTCGGCGGCCGGGGCCGGGTGATGGGGGCGTTCGTGCGCGCGCGGAGGCCCGCCGCCTGAGCGGCTGGCGACGGCGGGTGCCGGCGGCTAGAATCGCGCGCACCATCCTCCGGAGCGTGACGCGATGACTCGATTACAGGCGGCGATCCTCGCCCTGCTGCTCGTCCCGCCGCTCTCCGCCGCGACGCAGCAGCCGACACGCACCCGCCCCTTCGGCGAGCGGTACGCGGACCTCGTCGCCAACCGGCGCCGCCTCTCGGATAGCGCGCGCCTGCACGAGCTGTTCCGGGTCAACTGGGAATACCAGATGACGGAGTTCCCGGAGTTCGCGACGTACGTCGGCTACCCGGGCCACGACCACCGCTGGACGGACAACTCGCTGCAAGCGATCGAGCGGCGCAAGGCCGAGCTCCAGGAGCCGCTCGCGGTGATCAAGTCGATCCGGCGCGAGCGGCTCGCGCCCGCGGACCGGCTGAACTACGACTTGTTCCGGCGCGGCCTCGACGAGCAGATCGATGTGAGCCGCTTCCACGATGAGTACTTCGCGATCACGCAGCTCGGCGGCGTGCAGCAGGACGTGGGGCAACTGCTCGTGCTGATGCCCACCACCACCATCAAGGGGTACGAGAACATCATCGCGCGGCTGAACGGGGTGCCGGCGCTTATCGACCAGACGATGGCGCTGCTCACGAAAGGGCTCGACGCCGGGATCACGCCGCCGAGGATCACCCTGCGCGACGTGCCGGAGCAGATCCGCCAGCTCACACCCGACGACGCGCTGGCGAGCCCGCTCTTGCGCCCGTTCCAGGAGTTCCCGCTGTCACTTGCTCCGGCCGAGCGCGACCGACTCCGGGCTGCGGCGATCGAGGCGTATGCGCAGCGTGCCGCGCCCGCCTACCGCAGGCTGCACAGCTACTTCGCGGGCACTTACTTGCCGCGCACCCGTGAATCGCTCGCGATGAGCGCCCTGCCGGACGGAGCGGCGTGGTACGTGCTGCGAGCGCGCCAGTTTACGACTACCTCCCTTACGCCGCGCGAGATTCACGAGCTCGGCCAGCGCGAGGTGAAGCGCATCCGGGGGCAGATGGACAGCGTCATCGCGAGCACCGGGTTCCAGGGCAGCTTCGCCGAGTTCGCACAGTTCCTGCGGACCGACTCACAGTTCTTCCACCGGGATTCGGCGAGTCTCGTGCGCGCGTACCGCGAGATCGCGAAGCGGGTCGACCCGGCGCTGGTCAGGCTGTTCCGAAGGCTGCCCCGCCTGCCGTACGGGGTGGCGACGATTCCATCGCATACCGCTCGGTCCCAGACGACCGCCTACTATCAGCCCGGCTCACCCGACGTGGGCCGTGCCGGTTGGTTCTATGTAAACACCTACGATCTGAACGCACGACCGAAGTGGGAGATGGAGGCACTGACGCTGCACGAGTCCGTGCCCGGACATCACTTGCAGATCACCCTGTCCCAGGAGCTGGAAGGCGTGCCTGAGTTCCGTCGCTACGGGGGCTACACCGCCTTCGTCGAAGGGTGGGGCCTCTACTCGGAGGGCCTGGGCCCGGAGCTCGGGTTGTACACGGATCCCTATTCCATGTTTGGCCAGCTGACGTACGAGATGTGGCGCGCGGTCCGGCTCGTGCTGGATACCGGGATCCATACGATGGGATGGTCACGTCAGCAGGCGATTGACTTCTTCAAGGAGAATGCACCCAAGGCCGAGCAGGACATCACCGTCGAAGTGGACCGCTACATCGTATGGCCGGGGCAGGCGCTCGCCTACAAGATCGGGCAGTTGAAGATTCGGGAGTTGCGCCAGAGCGCGGCGGCCGAGCTCGGGCCGAAGTTCGACGTCCGCGCCTTCCACGACGAGGTGTTGGGAAACGGTGCACTGCCGCTGGATCTCCTCGAGGGGCGTATCCGCGAGTGGGTGGCGGTGGGGAAGGGCAAAGGCTGATCAGCGCAGTCCAGGCGTTCACAAGGGTGCAATCTCGCTTCGTTGACGGGCGCTACGGACGGTAGTAAAGTCCGTTGCTCCGTTCGCGACCGCCACCGAGGCGTCCCGACTCCCGTGCCGTCACGATATCGACTCTGGTTGATCGCCGTCGCGCTCGCCTTCTGGGGCTGTGCCGGCCCGTTTCCCCAAAGCACGCTGCACCCGCGGTCCGACTTCGCACGGGCGATCGACCAACTGTTCACCGGCATCTTCTGGTGGGCGCTCGGCGTGTTCGTCATCGTCGAGACCATCCTGTTGATCAGCGTCATCCGCTTCCGGCACCGCGAGGGGAAACCTGCGCCGAAGCCGACGCATGGGCACACGGTGATGGAGATCGCCTGGACCCTCGCGCCGGCGGTGATTCTCGTGTTCATCGCGGTCCCGACGGTGCGCACGATCTTCGCGACCGCCGGCGATGCACCCGCGGACGCGCTCAAGGTCGAGGTCATCGGGCACCAATGGTGGTGGGAGTACAAGTACCCCGACCTCGGGATCGTCACCGCGAACGAGATGCGCTTGCCGGTCGGGAAGCCGGTGCAGGTCTCGATTACCTCGGCCGACGTCATCCACTCCTTCTGGGTGCCCGCGCTCGGCGGCAAGCGGGACGCCACCCCGGGCCGGATCAGCCGGATCGCCTTCCGCGCCGACTCGGTGGGCGACTACTCCGGCCAGTGCGCCGAGTTCTGCGGCGAGTCGCACGCGAACATGCGGCTCCGGGTGCTGGTGCAGTCGGACTCCGGTTTCGTCTTGTGGGTGCAGACCGAGCGGGGCGGCCCGGCCCCGCAGGCGAAGGGCAGCCTAGCCGAGCAGGGGCGCCAGCTGTTCGCGCGCAGCGCCTGCATCGCCTGCCACGTCGTGGAGGGAGTGTCCAAGGGGATCCTCGGCCCCAACCTGACCCATGTGGGGGGCCGGACGACGATCGCGGCGGGGCTCTTCCCCAATGACTCGGCGCACCTCGCCCGCTGGATCGCGGACGCGCCCTCGCTCAAACCGGGAGCCCTGATGGCGCGCATGGCGCCCCCGCTTTCGGAGGCGGACGTCGCGGCGCTCGTCGCCTACCTGCAGAGCCTGCAATGAGCGGCCCGCACGAGGCGCGCGGACTGACGAGCTGGCTCCTCACGACCGACCATAAGCGCATCGGCCTGCTCTACTTCTGGACCGCATTCGCGTTCTTCCTGGTCGGCGGGCTCGAGGCGCTGGTGATCCGCCTCCAGCTGGCGCAACCCGATGGACGGTTGGTGAGCGCGGAGACGTTCAACCAGCTGTTCACGATGCACGGCACGACAATGGTGTTCCTCGCGCTGATGCCGTTGTCGGCGAGTTTTTTCAACTACATCGTCCCGCTCCAGATCGGCGCGCGCGACGTGGCGTTCCCGCGGCTCAACGCTTTCAGCTACTGGGTGTTCTTGCTGGGCGGGCTGCTCATGAACGCCAGCTGGTTCGTCGGGCCCCTGTTCGACGCCGGCATGCTCAGCGTCGCGCCCAACGCCGGCTGGTTCGGGTATGCGAATCTCACCGAGCGCCAGTTCTCACCCGGGCCGAACATCGACTTCTGGGTACTGGGCCTGCAGATCCTCGGCATCTCGTCCCTCGCCGCGGGCTTCAACTTCATCGTCACCATTCTGAACCTGCGGGCGCCCGGCATGAAGATGATGCGCCTGCCGACGTTCACGTGGATGACGCTCGTCACCCAGTTTCTGATCATCACCGCATTCCCCGTGATCACGGTCGCGCTCGTGTTCCTGATGTTCGACCGCTTCTTCGGGACGCAGTTCTATGTGCACCAGGCCGGGGCGACGCCGATCCTGTGGCAGCACCTCTTCTGGCTGTTCGGGCACCCCGAGGTGTACATCCTCATCCTCCCCGCGATGGGGATCGTCTCCGAGGTGCTGCCCACGTTCTCCCGGAAGCCGTTGTTCGGCTACACCGTCGTCGTGTACTCCGGTATCCTGATCGGATTCATGGGGTGGGGGGTGTGGAGCCACCATATGTTCGCGGTGGGGCTCGGGCCGATCGCCGACGCCGTGTTCAGCGCGACCACGATGCTCATCGCCGTGCCCACGGGGGTGAAGATCTTCAACTGGATCGCGACGCTGTGGGGCGGGGACATCCGCGGCACGACCGCGCTCCACTTCGCCGTCGGCTTCATCGCGATGTTCATCATCGGCGGACTGTCGGGCGTGTCGCACGCCTCGCCCCCTGCGGACCTGCAGCAGACGGACACGTACTACGTGGTGGCGCACATCCACTACGTCCTGTTCGGAGGGACGATCTTCGGCTTGTTCGCCGGGATGTACTACTGGTGGCCCAAGATGACCGGCCGGCGGCTCGGCGAGCGGTTGGGTAAGGCTCACTTCTGGCTGACCTTCATCGGCATGAACCTCGCCTTTTTCCCGATGCACCTGAGCGGCTTGCTCGGTATGCCACGCCGCATCTACACCTACGGGCCGGACCTCGGCCCCGGCATCGCGCAGCTCAACCTGGTGTCGACGGTCGGAGCCCTCCTCATCGCGGTCGCGACGCTCGTCTTCGTCTGGAACATGTGGCGTACCCGCCGGCACGGTCAGGCCGCCGGCAACGATCCCTGGGGCGGGGCAACGCTCGAATGGAGCATCCCGTCGCCACCCCCGGTCTATAACTTCTCCGTGATCCCGACCGTCGAGAGCCGGCTGCCTCGCTGGAAGACCGAGCATCATGCGGCGATGCGCGACCCGCCGGCCGCGCCGCCCGCGCCGATCCACGTGCCGGGAGGCTCCGTGTGGCCGCTGGTGACGGCGCTGGGCCTCCCGGTGCTCGCGCTCGCGCCGCTGACGCACGCGCTGTGGCTTGCGTTCCTGGGCGCCGCGATCCTGCTCATCGGCATCTATCGCTGGGCGTTCGAGCCCTTTGAGGTGTAGATGACGCACGCCGCCGCCACGCACCACACGAGCATGGGTCTCGACAGCCGCAAGATGGCCTTCTGGGCCTTCATCGGCTCGGAGTGCCTGCTCTTCGGCTCGCTGATCTCGACCTACCTGATCTACAAGGGGAAAAGCGTCGTCGGGCCGTACCCGCACGAGATCCTGAACATCCCGTTCACGTCGTTCAGCACGTTCGATCTGCTGATGTCCAGCCTCATGATGGTGCTGGCGCTCGCGGCGGTGCAGCGCGGCGACATGAAGTGGGCGAAGATCTGGCTGTTCGCGACCGCGTTCCTCGGCTTGATCTTCCTCGCCGGGCAGGTCTACGAGTTCACCTCGTTCGTACACGAGGGCCTCACCCTGCAGACGAACCTGTTCGCGTGCACGTTCTACGTCCTGACCGGGACGCACGGCGCCCACGTCACGGTGGGCGTCCTGTGGCTGCTCACGCTGTGGGTCCGGGCCCTGCAGGGGAAGCTGGGCCCGGCGCACGCCGTCACGGTGGAGATCTCGGGGCTGTACTGGCACTTCGTGGACGTGGTCTGGATCGTGATCTTCACCGTGGTCTACCTGATCCAATGAGCGCGCAGCATGGAGGGTCGGCGATGACGGAACCCGCTCAGGCGACGGAGCACGCGCACCCGAACGTGGGAACCTACCTGCGCGTTGCGGCGGTCCTGGTGATCCTCACGGTGCTCGAGGTCGGCGTGTTTTACGTTCCGGCGTTCCATCCGATCCTCGTGCCGGTGCTGCTCGTGCTGTCGGCGTGCAAGTTCGCGCTCGTCGTGCTGTTCTACATGCACTTGAAGATGGACAGCCCGTTTTTCTCGTTCCTCTTCGGCGCGCCGCTGCTCCTTGCCACCGGGGTGCTCGTGGCGCTGCTGCTGCTGTTCTACGGGACGCTGACGCTGCGCGGAGCGGGAGGGGCGGGCGGCTGATCGTGCCGGCAGCCTGGCAGCAGTGGGATATCCATCCCAGCGTCGCGATAGGGCTCGTCCTCCTGGGTGGGCTCTATGTCTATCTGGGGGGCCTTGCCGCGTCGCGGCGCCAGGTCGCGTCGTTCGCGGCGGCCCTGCTCGTGCTGGGCGTCGCATTGAACGGGCCGCTGCACAACCTGTCGGACTACTACCTGTTCAGTGCTCACATGGTGCAGCACCTGGTGCTCATGCTGCTGTTCCCGCCCTTGCTCCTGTACGGGACGCCGGCGTGGGTGGTGCGCCCGCTCGTGCGGCCCGGCTGGGTGCGGCGCCTGGCCACCTCAGCAACCCGCCCCGTTCCGGCGGCGGCGATCTTCACGGCTCCGACGGCGCTGTGGCATTTCCCCGTCTTCTACGAGGCCGCCCTGCGCCATCACGGGCTGCACATCGTGCAGCACGTTGTGTTCATCACGGTAGCCGTCGTCATGTGGTGGCCGATTCTTTCGCCTGTACCGGAGCTGCCGCGGCTCTCGTACCCCGGGCAGATGCTGTACTTGTTCCTGCTTGGTATCCCGATGTCGGTCATGGGCGCGCTGATCACGCTGGCCGGCGACGCGCTGTACCCGTTCTACACCACCGCGCCTCGGGTCTGGGGGCTCGCGCCGCTCGTGGATCAGCAGATCGGCGGGCTGATCATGTGGGTGCCCGGCGGGCTGACGTTCTGGGTCGTGATGACGGTGGTGTGGTTCCGCTGGTCGCGGCGCGAAGAGACCGGAGACGCCGAGCGCGCCGTCCCCCTCGATGCGTATCCTACTCGCCTTCGTCCGTCTCCCCGAGGGGATGCACCCGGAGGGCTTCCTTGATCTTGGGGTGCTGCCGCCAGAGGTAATAGCCCATCCCGTAGGCCGCGATCGCGTTGCCGATCGCCACGTTCCACCAGGCGAGGGCGCCGAGCAGCGGTCGCGCGAGCAGCGCCACGAGGATGTAGAAGCCGAACTCGAAGAAGCAGAAGGCCACGACCACGAGGAACAGGGTCGGCGGCGCCACCTCGACCTGCGCGGCGAGCGCAGCCGCGACGCACCCGACCACTACGAACGCGCTGACGTGGATCATGGTGTAAGGCATGATGCGGGAAAAGGCGATCACCACCTGGGACGGATCGGTCGCGTTCCAGAATGCGGCCGAGCTGAGCATCGCGGGCGTGAAAAAGGGACGGCCGGCGATCGTGTCGACGATGAGGAACCACAGCGCCACGGCGGCGGCCCCGATCAGCCCCGCGACGAACCCTTCGCGCAGGATCCGCGTCAGCTGCATTCCTCGCTCCCCGGATCGGGTTTCGGGCACCAATATAGCGCGACCTCTTGCGTGTGCTAGATTGGTGCCGACCCGACTGCCCCCCGGTGCGCGCATGATCCGGCTCTCCCGTCCCGTCATCTATGCCCTGTGCCTGCTGGTTGGATCGCTGCTCGCGGTCGTCGCCGGCGTCGCGCATCCTGATCTCCCGAGCGACGGCGCGGCGCAGCTCGACACGATCGCGCACTGCGAAGCCTGGCGCGCGATTCACTTCGCGTTCCTGTTCGGGTTCGCGTTGTCGCTGGCGGGCCTCGTAGGGCTGGTCGGCAAGCACGCCGGCACGCCGGGCGAGCAAGCCGCCCGCGCGGGCCTCATCGTCGGGGTTTTCGCGTACGCCGGGTGGATGGTGATCGTCGCCTTCATGGCGGGGGCGGGGTGGTCGCTGGCGCAGAGCTACGTCACGGCGCAGCCCGGCCTGGCCGCGACGCACGCGGTGTTCGTGTACGACATGCTGCACCCGTTCGCGCTCGCCGCCCAGCGTGCAGCCGCATTCGCGCTCGGCCTGTCGACCTATCTCTTCGGGTGGGGGTTGATCAACGGGAACGTGTTGCCGCGCTGGCTCGGCAGGGGCGCGATCGCGGCCGGGATCGTCGGGATGGCGCTGGCGCTCGTGTTCCCAGAGGACACGAAGGCCGACCAGGCGGCCTTCGTGCTCCCGGTGCTGTGGCAGGTGGTGACGGGCGCGTTGCTGCTGCGCGGTCGGCCCGCGTCGGTCTAGCGGGCCCGGAGGCGCACGACCCGGCTCGCCCAGCCGCTCGAGGTGTCGCTCGAGCGGTACATGACCTGGAGCGTCACGATGTCGCCCGCCTTCACTTTGCTGAGCGCCCCTCGGAACGCGGCGCGCGTCGGGGTCGGCGTCGCGTTGACCGCGACGATGATGTCCGGGCCGCCGGGGTCGTCGCTCGACAGCAGTCGCTGGTAGGCCGGCCCGTCTGGCGACACCTCCGTCACCACGAGGCCGCCGCCCGTCTGATCGATGGCCGCGCGCAGCCGCGGGTCGCGTGCGTCCTCGGCGGAGAGCTGCTCGACGGCGATCCCGAGCAGCTCCTGCTTCGACGACGTCTCGCCCCGCGGTCGGCCGCTCGACGTCGCCGCGACCTCCGTGTCGCCTTCGGTGGGCACGCTCACCAGGCGCACCGCCAGCGTCCTCTTCTCACCGCCTTGGCGCAACACGGTCACGCTGACGGTCTCGCCGGGCTTCTTGAAGGCGACCTTCTGCTGCAGCTGGGGCACGTTCTCGACCGGCTGGCCGTCGACCGCGACGATCACGTCGCCGGGCTTGATGCCCGCTTTCTTCGCGGGGGAGTCGTCGCTCGTGTAGCTGTTGACGACCACTCCCGTGATCTGTTTCAAGCCGACCGCCTCCGCATCCTCTGGGCCGGCGTCGCGGATCGCGATCCCCATGACCGCCCGCTCCACATGCCCGGTCTTCACGAGCTGTTCCATCACCGTGCGGGCCAGATTGATGGGAATGGCGAAGCCGTACCCGGAATAGAAGCCGGTCTCGCTCGCGATCGCGGAGTTGATCCCGATCACCTGGCCGCGAATGTCGACGAGCGGCCCGCCCGAGTTGCCCGGGTTGATCGCCGCGTCGGTCTGAATGAAATCCTGGATGGCGTAGCGCGTCTGCTGCAAGCCGGCGAGCAGCCGGCCTCTGGCGCTGATGATGCCGGCGGTGACGGTGAAGGCAAACTGCTCACCGAGCGGGTTGCCGATCGCGAGGGCCCACTCGCCGACGCGCGTCGAGTCCGAGTTGCCGAACTGACTGCTCGGGAGGTTGCGCGCGTCGATCTTGATGACGGCCACGTCGGTGTTGGGGTCCGTGCCGATCACCTTCGCGGTGAACTCCCGCTTGTCGTACAGCTTCACGGTCACGCGGTCCGCGCCGGACACGACGTGGTTGTTGGTGAGGATATAGCCGTCGGGCGACACGATGAAGCCCGAGCCCTGGCCCTGCTCGACCTGCGGCCGCCGCCGGAATTGCGGGAAGAAGTCCTCGAAGCCCGGGGGCAGGCGCCGGCTGTCGGCCCGCTCGGTCCGCTGCGACCGGATGAAGACCACGGCCGGCCGGACGTGCTCGGCCACCGACACGAACGCCTCGCCGAGATCGGCGACCGACTTTTGTGGCGGGCGCTGGACCGGAGGCGCGGCGGCCCGGTCGCCGGGCGGGAGCACCGTCGCCCCGCTCGTTTTCGGCAGATCGAGCGTCGACGCGAACGCCAGCCCGAATACGAACGCAATCGCAAGCAAAGCCCCGAACTTGAGCCAATCCCGCATGCGCACGGACATCGTTTATCTCTTCCTTGAAAGAGTCGTTCTGCGAACGAGTCGCTCTGCCGCGCCTACTTCTTCTGGTCGTCGTCGACGATCTCGTAGTCGGCGTCGACGACGTTGTCCTTCCGATCCGCCGGCGCGCTCTCCGCGCCGCCCGCCGGCGGCTCAGCGCCCGGAGCGCCGGCGCCGCGTGTGGTTGCGTACAACGACGCGCCCGCCGCCGAATACGCCTGCTGCAGCTCGTCCAGCGCCTTGGAGATCTCGTCCGCGTTGCCCGAGCGGAGGGCCTTCTTCGCGCTCTCCACCGCGTTCTCGAGCCGGGACTTGAGCGACGCGTCGAGCTTGTCGGCCCACTCCTTCGAGCTCTTCTCCACCTCGTACACCATCGTGTCGAGACGGTTGCGCCGCTCGATCTCCTCACGCCGGCGCTTGTCCTCGGCTGCGTGGGCCTCCGCGTCCTTGACCATCTTGTCGATGTCCTTTTCGCCGAGCCCGGACGAGGCCTCGATCCGGATCTTCTGCTCCTTTCCCGTTGCCTTGTCCTTGGCCGACACGTGCAGGATGCCGTTCGCGTCGATGTCGAACGTCACCTCGATCTGCGGCACGCCGCGCGGGGCCGGCGGAATCCCGGTGAGCTGGAATTTCCCGATCGTGCGGTTGTCGCTCGCCATCTGGCGCTCACCCTGGAGCACATGGATCTCGACCGTCGTCTGGGTGTCCTCCGCGGTCGAAAAGATCTCCGATTTCTTGGTCGGGATCGTCGTGTTCCGCGGAATGAGCACGGTGGTGACCCCGCCCAGGGTTTCAATCCCGAGCGACAATGGCGTGACGTCGAGCAGCAGGACGTCCTTCACTTCCCCGGCCAGCACGCCGCCCTGGATCGCCGCGCCGATCCCCACGACCTCGTCGGGGTTTACGCCCTTGTGAAGGTCCTTCCCGAAGAAGCCCTTGACGATCTCCTGGACCTTGGGCATCCGGGTCTGGCCGCCCACGAGGATGACCTCGTCGATCTCCGACGGCTTGAGGCCTGCGTCCTTCAGCGCCTGCTCCATCGGCGGGATGGTCCGCCTGACGAGGTCATCCACCAGCTGCTCGAGCTTCGCCCGGGTGAGCGTGAGGTTGAGGTGCTTCGGCCCGGACTGGTCCGCCGTGATGAACGGGAGGTTGATCTCGGTCTGCATCACGGTCGACAGCTCCATCTTGGCCTTCTCCGCGGCCTCCTTGAGGCGCTGCAGCGCCATCGGGTCCTTGGAGAGGTCGATGCCCTGGTCGCGCTTGAACTCCCCGACGAGCCACTCGATGATGCGCGCGTCGAAGTCGTCGCCGCCCAGGTGCGTGTCGCCGTTGGTCGACTTCACCTCGAACACGCCCTCCGCGAGCTCGAGCACCGAGATGTCGTACGTGCCGCCGCCCAGGTCGTAGACGGCGATCTTCTCTTCTCTCTTCTTGTCCAAGCCGTAGGCTAGCGCCGAGGCGGTCGGCTCGTTGATGATCCGCACCACGTCGAGCCCGGCGATCTTGCCGGCGTCCTTGGTCGCCTGGCGCTGCGAGTCGTTGAAATACGCGGGGACGGTGATCACCGCCTTCTCTACCTTGTGGCCGAGATAATCTTCGGCCGTCTGCTTCATCTTCTGGAGGATCATCGCCGAGATCTCGGGCGGGGTGTACAGCTTGCCCTGGATCTCGACACAGGCGAGGCCGTTCGGGCCGGTCACGACCTTGTAGGGAACGCGCTTGATCTCCTCGTTCACCTCGTCGATCCGCCGCCCCATGAAGCGCTTGATGGAGAACACCGTATTCTGCGGGTTCGTGACGGCCTGGCGCTTTGCCACGGTGCCGACGAGCCGCTCGCCATCCTTGGTGAACGCGACCACGGACGGGGTGACACGCCCGCCTTCGGCGTTGGGGATGACGACGGGTTCGCCGCCCTCCATCACCGCCACCACCGAGTTCGTGGTTCCGAGATCGATCCCGATGATCTTCTCAGGCATGACGACAGCTCCTTAGCATGAGGTTGATGCGCACAGGTAGTCGTGGGTCGCAGGAGCAAGGCGCGTGCCCGAGAAAGGTGCCAAAAAGGCAGGGATCGGGTTAGATTCCCCGAGTGTTCCCTTACAAGGACGAGAATCCCACCGAGCTCACGCCGGTCGCCACGGTCAGCGTTATCGTCGTCAACCTCCTCGCTTGGGTGTTCGTCCAGGGGATGGGCGCTGCGCAGCCCCTGGCGGGCTCGGTCTGCCAGCTCGGCCTCATTCCGGGTGAGCTCTTGGGGTCGGCCCCGCCCGGGACGGCCGTGCCGCTCGGCCACGGGCTGCACTGCGTGCTGACGGGGGAGCCCCACTGGTGGACCCTGCTCAGCACGATGTTCATGCACGGCGGCTGGTTCCACATCCTCGGCAACATGTGGTTCCTGTGGGTGTTCGGGAACAACATCGAAGACTCGATGGGGCATGTGCGCTTCGTAGCGTTCTATCTCTTGTCCGGGGTCGCCGCGGCCGCGACGCAGATGTTCCTGAACCCGAGTTCAGTAGTCCCGATGGTAGGCGCGTCCGGTGCGATCAGCGGGGTGATGGGGGGCTACGTCCTGCTGTATCCGCGGGTGCGCGTGCACACGCTCGTGACACTGGGGTTCTTCGTGACCACGGTCGCCTTGCCGGCGTACGTGATGCTCGGCTACTGGTTCGTGCTGCAGCTCCTGATGGGCACGGTAGGCGCGCTGGCGCAGATGGAAGGTGGCGTGGCGTTCTGGGCGCACGTCGGCGGGTTCGTGGCGGGATTGGTCCTCGTCAAGCTGTTCGCGAACCCCGAGTTCCTGGAGCGGCGCCAGGCGGGGACGTTACATCTTCGGCATGATGTTTGATCGTCTTCCCCTCGACGAGGAAGACCACGTCCTCCGCGATGTTCGTCGCGAGGTCCGCCACCCGCTCGAGATTGCGACTCACTAAGAACAGCTCCATCCCGGCGGAGATCATGCGCGGATCCTCCGCCATGTGGGTGAGCACGATCCGGAAGACCGACCGGTGCAGGGCGTCCACGGAATCGTCGCGGCGGCAGATCTCGCGCCCCAGTTTGGGATCGCCGCGCACGAACGCGTCGAGCGCTCCCGCCAGCATCGCTCTGGCCTGCCGCGCCATTTCGACGAGCTCGGGCTCGGGCGTGATCGGCCGGTGGGCGACCAGCCGCTCGGTGGACTGTGCGATGTTGACGGCATGGTCGCCGACCCGCTCGAGATCGTTCGCGATCTTGGTCGCGGCCATGAGGAGTCGCAGGTCCCGCGCCATCGGCTGCTGGGTGGCGAGGAGCCGGAGGACCATTTCTTCGATCTCGAGCTCGAGGCCGTCCAGCGCCCGGTCGCCTGCGATCACGCGCGCGGCCTGCTCCGCGTCGCGCTTCAGGACGGCCTCGACGGCGAGATCGAGCGCCGCCTGCGCTTCGCCCGACATGGTAAGAAGCTTGGCCTTCAGCTCCGCGAGCTCGTCGTGAAAGTGACGGTGTGCCGCGCTCGTGCTCATCCGAATCTCCCAGTGATATAGGCTTCCGTACGCTCGTCACGGGGCCTAGTGAAAACCTGCATGGTGTCACCGAACTCGATCAGCCGGCCAAGGTAGAAGAGGCCGGTGGCGTCCGAGATTCGTGCCGCCTGCTGCATGTTGTGCGTCACCACGACGAGCGTATACTCACGTTTGAGCTCGACGACGAGTTCTTCGATGCGCTGTGTCGCGGCGGGGTCGAGCGCCGACGTGGGCTCGTCCATGAGGAGCACCTCGGGCTCGTTCGCGAGGGCGCGGGCGATGCAGAGCCGCTGCTGTTGGCCGCCCGAGAGGCTCGTCCCCGGCTCGGCCAACCGGTCCTTCACCTCGTCCCACAGCGCCGCCTGACGCAGAGCGCGCTCCACGCGTTCCGGGATCTCGCGCTCGGGGGCGAGCCCGTTCAACCGCGGCCCGTAGGCGACGTTGTCGTACACGGACTTGGGAAACGGGTTCGGCCGCTGGAACACCATCCCGACGCGCTGGCGCAGCGTGACCACATCCATGCCGGGTGAGAATACCGACACACCCTCGAGCAGGATATCCCCCCGATGCCTTGTTCCCGGGATCAGGTCGTTGAGCCGGTTCACCGACCGGAGGAATGTGCTCTTGCCGCACCCCGACGGCCCGATCAGGGCCGTCACCGCGCGCCGCGGGATCTTGAGCTCCACGTCGAACAGCGCCTGGGCGGGGCCGTACCAGAAGGCGTAACTCCGGACGTCCACCACCGGCGTCGACGCGGCGAGCGCATCGACGGTCACACGGGGACGCGGCGCCGGCGTCGGCCTCCCCCCGAGGATCGGGCTGGGCAGCCTCGTGGTCATCCGAACCGCCCGGTCAGGTACTCTTCAGTTCGCTCGACCTGCGGTTTGGTGAACAGGTCCTCGGTGCGCCCGACCTCGACCAGCTCACCGAGGTAGAAGAAGGCGGTGTAGTCCGAGACGCGACCCGCCTGCTGCAGGTTGTGGGTGACGATTGCGATGGTGTAGTTGCGCTTGAGCTCGTGGCACAGCTCCTCGATGCGCTGGGTTCCGGCGGGATCGAGCGACGCCGTGGGCTCGTCGAGCAGCAACACGTCGGGCGCGGGCGCGAGCGCGCGCGCGATGCAGAGGCGCTGCTGCTGGCCGCCCGAGAGCGCGAGGGCGCTCGCGTGCAGTCGGTCCTTCACCTCATCCCACAGGGCGGCCTGCCGCAATGCGCGCTCCACGGTCGCGTCCAGCTCGCTCCGGCTCTTTCCGCCGTTCACCCGCAGACCGGCGGCGACGTTGTCGTAGATCGACATCGTGGGGAACGGAGTGGGGCGTTGGAACACCATGCCGACGCGGCGGCGCACCTCGACTGGATCGACGTCCCGCTCGTAGATGTCCGTTCCGTCCAGCAGCACCCGTCCGGTGGCCCAGCCGCCCTCCGACAACTCGTGCATGCGGTTGAGGCAGCGCAGGAAGGTGCTCTTGCCGCAGCCCGACGGCCCGATGATCGCGGTGACGGTGTGCAAGGGAAACAGCAGGGACACTTCCTTCACCACTGCGCGGCGGTGGAACAGCGCGGTGAGGCGCGTCGTTTCGAGCACGGCCCGGCCGTCAGCGGGCGCCATAGCGCTGCCGGGTCGCCCAGCGGGCGAGCAGGGACAGGACCAGCACCAACGCCATCAGCACCAGGGCCGCGGCCCACGCGAGCCGGTGCCACTCGTCGAACGGCCCAGTGGCGTACACGTAGATCTGGAGCGAGAGCGTCTGCATCGGCTGCGTGATGCTGGTCGAGAAGTTGAGGTTGCCGAGCGCCGTGAACAGGAGCGGCGCGGTTTCGCCCGCGATGCGGGCGACGGCGACGAGACAGCCGGTGACGATGCCACTGAGCGCGGTGCGGGCGACGATCCGGAGCGATGTGCGCCAGTGAGGGTAGCCGAGCGCGAGCGCCGCCTCCCGCAGCGAGTGCGGGACGAGCCGGACCATCTCCTCCGTGGTGCGGGCGATCATCGGCACCATGAGCACCGCCAGCGCGACCCCCGCTGCGAGCGCGGAGAAGTGGCCCATCGGCTTCACGAGCCACGTCCACGCGAAGATGCCGATCACAATCGACGGCGTTCCGTTCAACACGTCGGCAACGAAGCGCACCAGCCACCCCAGGCGACCGGAGCCGTACTCGGCGAGGTAGAGCCCGGCTCCGATCCCGACCGGCAGCCCGACCAGGGCCGCCAGGGCCACGATGATGCCGGTCCCGACGATGGCGTTGGCGACACCGCCCCCGGTCTCACCGGCCGGCACGGGGTTCTTCGTAAAGAAGCTCCAGTCGAGCGAGGAAGCGCCCTTGGCCATCAGATCGCCCAGGATCAGGACCAGCGCGAGCACCGCGACGAGCGACAGGATGCCGACGAGGCCCGTCATCACGCCACTCGCCACACGACGTCGGATACGGCGGGCGCTCATAGGGCGCGGCTCCCCACCGCCGTCCCCCGCGCGACCCGCCAGATGAGCAGACGCGCCAGGGCGTTCACCGTGACGGTGATGACGAACAGGACGAGCCCCACCTCGAACAGCGCCGCGAGGTAGAGGTCGGTCGTCGCCTCGGTGAACTCGTTGGCGATGGCGGCGGCCATGGTGTAGGCGGGCTGGAGGACCGACAGGCCGATGTCGTGGCGGTTCCCGATGAGCATCGTCACCGCCATCGTCTCGCCCAGCGCCCGGCCGAGGCCCAGGATCACCGCGCCGATGAGCCCGGCGCGTCCGTACGGGACGACGGCGGTCCACACGGCCTCCCACCTCGTGGCGCCCATCCCGACCGCGGCCTCGCGCTGGCTCGCGGGCACGGCCTGCAGCACCTCGCGCCCCACGGCCGCGATGTAGGGGACGATCATGATCGCCAGGATGATCCCACCGGCGAGCAGCGAGTTGCCGTAGAACACGCCGCTGAACAATGGCGTCCAGCCGAGGGCCGCCTTGAGCGGCGGCACGACGTAGCTACGGAGAAATGGGATCAGGACGAAGATCCCCCACAGGCCGTACACCACGCTGGGGATGGCCGCGAGCAGCTCGACGAGGAACG
>JBOHSI010000106.1:0-8991 GCA_050733055.1 Gemmatimonadales bacterium | reverse complement strand
GGATCGACGGCGACGCCGTGCCGCTCCCGGATCATCTCCACCGTATCGTGGATCACGGTCAAGGTCTTGAGGCCGAGCAGGTCGATCTTCAGCATCCCGACCTGCTCGAGCGAGACCATGTCGTACTGGGTGATGATCGCATCGGCGTCCTGCGGGGCGAGGCACACGGGGACGTAGTCGGCCAGCGGGCCCGGCGCGATCACCACGCCGGCCGCGTGGACGGAGGCGTGGCGGGCGAGCCCCTCGATGCGCGCTCCGAGGTCGAGCACCTTGCGGATCCGCTCATCCTGGGCCGCCGCGGCCTTCACCTCCGGAACCTTCTCGGCCGCCTCCCTCAGGCTCACGGCGAAGGCCGGGCCCGAGGGGATGAGCTTCGTGATGCGGTCGACGTCGCCCATCTCGACCCGCAGGGTGCGCGCGACGTCGCGGAACGCGGCGCGGGCCTTGAGCGTCCCGAACGTGATGATCTGGCCCACCGACTCGCGCCCGTAGCGCGCCCGCGCGTACTCGATCAGCTCGCCCCGGCGCTCGAAGCAGAAGTCGAGGTCGATGTCGGGCATCGAGATGCGCTCGGGGTTCAAGAACCGCTCGAACAGCAGCTCGAACTTGAGCGGGTCCACACCGGTGATCCGCAGCGCGTAGGCGACCAGCGAGCCCGCCGACGAGCCGCGGCCGGGCCCGGTGGGGATGCCGCGATCGCGCGCCGCCTTGATCAGATCGTAGACGATGAGGAAGTAGCCGGCGTACCCGGTGCGCTGGATGACGTCGAGCTCGTAGGCGAGGCGCTGCTCCACCGCGGCGGGCAGCGGGTCGCCATAGCGCTCCCGCGCTCCGGCGCGCGCCAGGTGCACCAGCAGGTCGTTGTCACTCGCGAATTCGGCCGGGCGCGGGTACTGCGGCAGGAAGTACCGCTTCTCGAAGTCGAACTCGCACAACGCCGCCACGCGCGCGGTCTCCGCCAGGACCTCGGGGTGGTGCGTGAACAACGCCTGCATCTCCGGCTCAGACTTGACGTAGCTCTCCTGACCGAAGAAGCGGAACCGATTCGGGTCGTCCAGGTCCTTGCCGGTGCCGATCGCGAGCAGCACGTCGTGCGCCTCGGCGTCCTCCTTCTTGAGGTAATGCGCGTCGTTGGTCGCCACCACCGGGAGACCGACTTCCTGCGCCAGGCGGAACATCCCCGCCCGGACGGCCTGCTCCTCCGAGATTCCGTGGTCCTGCACCTCGAGCCAGAACCCGTCCTTCCCGAACAGGCGGGCGAAATACTGGGCGCTCGCCTTCGCCGCCTCCTCATTCCCCTGCCGCAGGTACAGCGCGATCTCTCCCGACAGGCAGGCCGCGAGGCCGATCAGCCCGTCCTTGTAGAGCTCCAGCACTTCGCGGTCGATCCGGGGCCGGCGGTAATAGCCCTCCAGGAATCCGATCGAGGAGAGCTTGATCAGGTTGCGGTAGCCCGTGCGGTTGCGGGCGAGCAGCACGAGGTGGGAGTAGGCGGCCGGGGCGTCGGCGGGGCGCTCGCGCTTGTGGCGACTCCCGAATGCGAGGTAGGCCTCGAACCCGAGAATCGGCCGGATGTTGCGCGCCTTGGCCTCGGAGTAGAACTGCCACGCGCCGTGCAGGTTGCCGTGATCGGTGACGGCGAGCGAGTCCATGCCCAGCGCTCGGACGCGATCGAGCAGATCCGGGATCCGGTTGGCGCCGTCGAGGAGGGAGTACTCGCTGTGGGTGTGGAGGTGGACGAACGGCATCGCCTTAGCGGGCTCGGGCGTCGAGCTCCGCGAGCACCCGCTGGAGGGGGAGCCGCCTCGCCTCGAGCAACACTAATAGATGATAGAGGAGATCCGCCGCCTCGCTCGCGAGGCGCGCGTCGTCTTCCGCCGTGGCGGCCACCACCGTCTCCACCGCTTCCTCGCCCACCTTCCGGGCGACCTCCGCGACCCCGCTGTCGAGCAGCTGCGCGGTGTACGACCCCGCGGGCCGGGCGCGGGCGCGCTCGCCGAGGGTGCGGGCGAGCCGGGTCAGCAGGCCGCCGGTCGGCTCACCGAAGCAGGTGGGGGCGCCGGTGTGGCACGCAGGCCCGTCCTGGCGTACCACGTACAGCACCGCGTCGCCGTCGCAGTCGACCCGCACGTCCTGCACCGCCTGCGTGTGGCCCGACGTCTCGCCCTTCTTCCAGAGCACGCCGCGCGAGCGGCTGTGGTAGTGGGCCTGGCCGGTGAGGCGGGTCCGCTCCAGCGCCTCGCGATCGGCGTAGCCCACCATCAAGACTTCGCCCCCGAGGGCGCTTTGAGCGACGACGGGGACGAGTCCATCGTCCCCGAAGCGCACGGCCGCAAGCCAGTTGTCAGGGGTCACGCGGGGAAAATACCGGCGCTTCCGCGCATTGTCAAAATCCCGTGTCGGCGAATATCTTGCGGCCCATGCGCTGGGTCGCGAGGCTGTTCGCGCTGGGTCTGGTGATGGCGCTGTTTCGTCGCGTCACGACCTCGGGGAGCGCGCCACTCGAAGCCCAGGCGACGGTCGCGCTCGGGTTCCTGCTGCTGGCGGCGTACCTGGGCGGCGGCGTCGCGAAGCGCGTGCGTCTCCCGCGCGTCACCGGATACCTCCTCACGGGATTGTGCGTCGGCCCCGCGTGGCTCGATCTGGTGCGCACGGAGGAGATCGAGGCGCTGCGGTTCATCGCGGATGCGGCGGTCGCGCTCATCGCGCTCGCGGCGGGCAGCGAGCTGAGGCTCGAGAACCTGCGCGCCGAGCGGGCCGCCCTCCTGCGTCTGGGCACCGGGGCGATCGCGTTCCCGTTCGTCGCGGTGGCGCTCGTCGTGCTCAGCGTCAGCGCGTGGTTCCCGATCACGCTCCACCAGTCGCTGGGCGACGCGGTCGCGGTGGCGCTCGTGCTCGGCACGATCGCGGCGGCGGCGTCACCGTCGGTCACGATGGCCGTGATCGACGAGCTGGGCGCCCGCGGGCCGTTTGCCCGCGCCGTGCTCGGCGTCACGATCGCGAAGGACGTCGTCGTGATCGTGCTGCTCTCGCTCGTGCTCGCCGTGGCCCGCCCGCTCGCCAGCGCGGGCGCCCTCAACCTGGCCGTGGCCGGGACCGTGTTGGTCCAGCTCGCCGGGTCGATCGCGCTGGGTGCCGTCCTGGGGGTCATGCTCGCCGAGTACCTCAAGCGCGTGCGCCGCGGCACCCCGCTGTTCCTCATCGCCGTGGCGTTCGTGACCGCGGAGGTGGCCCGGCGGAGCCATCTCGAACCGATACTCGCCGCGGTCGCCGCCGGGTTCTACCTCGAGAACTTCTCGCGCGTAGAAGCGGAACGCCTGCGCGCCGACCTGAAGCGCGGCTCGTCGCCCGTCCATGTGGTATTCTTCGGGTTCGTGGGCGCCGGCCTCCACATCGAGGCGCTGGCGGATCTGTGGCCGTGGGTCCTCCTGCTCGTGGGGGTGCGGGCCGTCGCGCTGGGCTACGGCGTGCGCTGGGCGGGGCGCGATCCCCGTGTGACGCCCGTCCTTGCGCGGGACGCCTGGTGGGGGCTTATCTCTCAAACGGGCGTCACCCTCGGGCTCGCGGCGGCGACGCGCCGTGCGTTCCCCGAATGGGGCGTGTCGCTGGAAGCGCTGCTTGTGACGATGATCGCGGTGCACGAGGTAGTGGGGCCGATCTGCTTCCGCCGGGCGCTCATGCGAGCCGGGGAAGTCACGGAGGGAACGCATGGTGGCGAAGAGGCGGTGGCTCGCGGGACTGTGGTCGCTTCCGGTGGCGTGTGGCGGGGGTGACGGTGTTGCCCCGCCGCTTCCCCCGTGCACGTCCAGCGGCTTCGCGGTCAATCTCCCCTCGCCGGGTGACTATACGGCGATTGATCCCGGCCCGGTCTCGGGCTGTACAGTCTTCTCGGCCGCGTCGGGATCGCCGGCCGAATACCTCCTGGTGCCACAGTCCGCGAGCGCCAAGCCCAACGATTCTCAGAGCTTCAGGCTCCAGGCGGCGGCGCTCGCGTTGGCGGGCATGGGGCCGCAGTCTGCGGCCCGGGAGGCCGCGCGGGCGGAGCTCGCCCCGGCCGAGCGGTTCCACCGTTTCCTGAGGCAGTCGGAGCGGGCCCGCTCCTACCCCGTGCCGGCGGGGTCAGCGGGCGCTGCGGTGTCCGAGCGTGCCCCCCAGGCTGCGGCGACGGTCGCGCCGGTCGACTCTGGAGACGTGCGTACATTCAAGGTGTGCGGCGATCTCCAGTGCTCGCAGCCGTTGCCTACCGTGACGGCCACGGCGCTGAAGGTCGGCGCGCACATCGCGATCTACGTGGACGACAACGCGCCGCAGCCCGGTCTCACTCAGGCGGACCTGAACGAGCTGAGCGCGATCTTCGACACGCTGCTGTACGAGGTAGACACGCTCGCGTTCGGCCGAGAGTCGGATATCGACGCCAACGGGGTGGTCATCGTCCTGATGACCAATCGGGTGAACCAGCTCATCCCCGCGCCGACGACGTGCCCCGACGGCTACGTTGCGGGTTTCTTCTTCGGGGCGGACATCGATCCGTTCTTCCGAACGCAATACAACAATGGCGAGATCTTCTACACGATCGTCCCGGACCCGAATGGGACGCTGAGCTGCATGCACCCGGTCTCGCAAGTGAAGCGGGTCGTCCCGGTGACGCTCGTGCACGAGTTCCAGCACATGATCAGTTACAACCAACATGTGCTGGTCCGGCCAGGTAACGCGGAGATCCTGTGGCTCAACGAGGCGTTGTCGCACTACGCCGAGGAGCGTGCCGGGCGGAGCTTTCTGCCCAGCGACAGCCTGAATTTCTGCCGGTACGTCGCGGGCGACCTGTATAACGCGGGGCAGTACCTGGCGGCGCCGGAGAGCTATTTCCTCGTGGACACGGCGGGGATCGGAGGGCTGGCGGAGCGGGGAGCCTACTGGCTCTTCCTGCGCTACTTGATCGATCAACATGCGGACCCCTCGTCGCCGTCACCTCCTTCCCTGGCGGCGGCGGACGCCTACACGCGGACGCTCGTGAGTACGTCCGCGACGGGAGTCACCAACGTGGTGCAGCGCGCGGGGAACACGCCGTTCGCCACGCTCGTGTCCCGCTGGGCGCTCGCGAACTGGGTCTCCGACCTTTCGGGCTTCCCCGCGCCGCCCGAGCTGCGGTACAAGACCTGGGCCTTTCGCTCCGCGTATCCGCTGTTCAACCAGGCGAGCAGCTGGCAATGCACGAGCCAACTGCCTCCCACCTTTCCGCTCCTCCCGGGTGCCAGCCCGGGGAGCGCAGTCGACCTGAGCGACGTGCTGCGCGCGGGTTCTGGCCCGTACCATCTTTCCCAGCAAGCCGCAGGAGCACCGGGGTTCACGCTGCTGTTCAGCGATGACGCGGGCCGGGCGCTGCGGGCGTCGCTGGTCCCGCGGTTGAATGTGATTCGAATTCAGTGACAGCGGCGGTCGGGCGGTCGGGCGGTCGGGCGGTCGGGGCTCTGGTTCTCCTGACCGCCGCACTGGCTGTCCGCCTGACCGCCCAGTCCGAAGGCAGCGTCCTGGCGAGCCTTCCCGGCTCAACCCGCGCGGCCGGGCTCGGTGGGGCGGGGGCCGCACTGGTGGGCGATGCGGGAGCCATCTTCTCGAACCCCGCGGGGATCGCCACCATCCGCCATATCGCCGTCGAAGGCTCCTACGAGCGCTACCTCGCGGGCACGACGCTCTCGTCCGCCGCGCTCGCGCTCCGGGTCGGGCGGTTCGACTGGGGCGTCGGCGCGCAGGCGCTCGATTACGGCAGCGAGCCCGAGATCGTTGCCGACACCACCACCGGAGGTCGCACCGGAATCCCGACCGGCGCCACGTTCACCGCCGCCGACGTCCTCGCGATCTCGTCCCTCGTCTTCCGTACCGGGCTCATCGCCGTCGGCACCTCGGCCAAGTACGCCCGCCAGATGATCGGCGGCTACACGGCGGATGCGTGGGCGGGCGACGTGGGGATCGCCATCGCCGTGTTCGATCTCATGGCGTTCGGTGCGAGCGTGCAGAACATCGGCGGGGATCTGGGTGGGGGGGCGGGGGGGGCCGGGGGGGCCGGGGGGGCCGGCGGGCGCCTGCCGCGCCGCACCCGGGTGGGTTTCACGATGAACTACGTCGATCCCCAGGGCAGCTGGCGCCTGCTCACCACGCTGGAAGGCCAGTGGCCGTCCGGGCGCGCCGCCTTCCTCCTGACCGGCGTCGAGGCCGGCGTCGTGACGCGGGGCGTCGGCATCGTGGGACGGGCCGGCTATGCCGGCCACTCGGCGCCGAGCGACGCGTCACCGTTCACGTTCGGGGCGGGGGTGGAGCTGGGCCGCCTGCATTTCGACTACGCGTTCCGTCAGTTCGACGTTCTGGGCGGCGGGACGCACCGTTTCGGCGTGCGATGGACCCCGTAGCGGATCGCAAGCGGCCCGGGTGGGGGCGCGTGGGGCGCCGGCTGCTGTGCTGGGTGCTTATCGGCGGGCCGACCCTCCTGGCGCTGGCGCTCGTCGTGAGCGCTGAAGCGCGCTACCTCGCGCGCGCGGGCTTCGAGCAAACGCGAATCCTCCTCAAGCGCAAGTCGATCGCGGAACTCGTACAGAACCCGAAGACGCCGGCGGAGCTGCGCCAGCGGCTCACGCTGGTTCTCGCGGCGCGCGCCTATGCGGCGGAATCGCTCAAGCTGCTCGTCGGCGACACCTACACGACGTACGTGGACGTGGGGCGTGACACGCTGCTGCTCGTCCTCACGGCGAGCCGGCGTGACCGGCTGCGCGAGCACACGTGGCGTTATCCGATCGTCGGTACCGTGCCGTACAAGGGCTTCTTCGCCTTCGGCCAGGCGCGCCGGGCAGCCGCCCAGCTCGAGCGGCAGGGCTACGACACCTACCTCAGGCCGGCCGGGGCGTTCTCGACGCTCGGCTACTTCTCCGACCCGCTGCTGTCCACGGTCGTGGAGCGCGACACGATGGAGCTCGTCGCGACGGTGATGCACGAGCTGGCGCACAACACCCTGTACGTCAAGAGCCAGACGCCGTTCAACGAGAGCCTCGCAAGCTTCGTGGGTTACCGAGGTGCCGAGGCGTTTTTCCGCTCGCGCGGCGACGCAGCCGACGGGAACCGTGCGGCCGCGCGCTGGCGCGACGAGCGGACCCTCGACGTCCTGTGGGCGGAGCTTGCCCGGCGCCTCGATTCCGCGTACGCGCGGCCGCTTGCCGCCGCCGACCTCGAGCAGACGCGGACAACGCTGTTCGCGTGGGCGCGGGCGCAGCTCATCGGCCCCGTGGGACAGTCGCTCGAGACCTACGACTGGCGCTGGTTCGCCCGGGCGCCGCTGAACAACGCGGTGGTGATCGCCCAGCGGCTGTACCGCATGAACCTCAACCTGTTCGAAGAGGTCTACGTACACTCGGGCGCGAACCTCGCCGAAACGATCCGCGCCATTCAGATCCGCGTGCTGACGCAGCCGCCGGGGGAGGATCCGTACCGGGCGCTGTATTCGAGGCCTGGGATGCCGGCGGACTAGTTCCCCCGCAGCCGCTCCGCCTCCGCAACTCTCTGAAGTGCAATCGCATACGCCGCCGTTCGGAACGTCACCCCCTGCTGCTTCGCCAGGTCCCGCACCCCCGCATACGCCTTGGTGATCGTCGCCCGGAGCTCGCGGTTCACCTGTTCGTGCGTCCAGCGGTACTGTTGCAGGTTCTGCGACCACTCGTAATAGCTCACGGTCACGCCGCCGGCGTTCGCCAGGAAGTCGGGGATCACCGGGATACCGCGCTCCTCGAGGATCAGGTCCGCCGTCGGCGTTGTGGGCTCGTTCGCTCCCTCGACCACCACCTTGCAGTCGATGGTGCGCGCGTTGGTCTCCTTCGTGATGACGCCGCCGAGCGCGGCCGGCACGAGCCAATCGCACGTGATCGTCCACAGCTCGTCAGTCGTGATCGCCTTGCCCCCCGGCCACTCGGAGACGGGCTTCCCGGCCGCCGTATGCGCGAGCAGTCCCGGGACATCGAGCCCGCGCTCGTTCAGGATCCCGCCTCTCACGTCGGAGACCGCGATCACCTTGGCTGCCACTTCGGCGTCGAGTAGGCGCGCCAAGTGACCGCCGACGTTGCCGAACCCCTGGATCACCACACGGCTTCCCTTGAGCGGGATGCCGAAGTCCCGGGCGTACTCCGTCATCACGTACATGACCCCGCGGCCGGTCGCCTCCTCCCGCCCCAGCGAGCCACCGAGGGCGATGGGCTTCCCGGTGACGACCGCCGGTGTGTAGCCGTGTCGGCTCGAGTATTCATCGAGAATCCACGCCATCACCTGCGCGTTGGTGTTCACGTCGGGGGCGGGGATGTCGCGGTAGGGGCCGAGCACGATGGCGATGCGCTGCGTGAAGCGGCGGGTGAGTCGCTCGAGCTCGAGCTTGGAGAGCCTCTTCGGGTCTACCGTCACGCCCCCCTTCGCGCCGCCGAACGGGATATCCATGAGCGCCGTCTTCCACGTCATGATGGTCGCGAGGCCGAGCACTTCGTCGTGGTCGGCCTCCAGGTGGTAGCGGATCCCGCCCTTGCAGGGCCCCCGGGCGCCGTTGTGCTGAATGCGGTACCCGGTGAACACCTCGATTCGGCCATCCTCCATCCGCACCGGCACCTCGACCTGCACCTCCCGGAAGGGACTCATGAGGATGCGGCGCATGTAGTCTTCCAGATTGATCAAGTTGGCCGCGCGGTCGAACTGGCTCTCGACGATGGCCTTCCCGGACATCGTGGTCCGGGGCGTGGCGGCTGCGGTCACGGGACCTCCGTGCAGGTCAGGTCGTCTTGAGACGCCGGCCCGCGAGCCGGGCCGCGGGGTGCTGGGCTTCGGACAGCGCGTGCGCGACGTTGCTGCGCCGCGCCCGCCGCCGCCCGGCGTCGGTGAGCACGCCGATCACGTCCGCCCCTTCCGCAACAGGCTGCTCGGCGGGGTGCTCCAGCACGAACACGAGCCCCGTGCCGTGCCGGGCGACGC
>JBOHSI010000105.1:0-8525 GCA_050733055.1 Gemmatimonadales bacterium | reverse complement strand
CGCCAGCGCGTCCGCGGTCGCCGGCCCGATTGCGGCGACGGCGGCCCGTGCCAGATCACGCGGGGCCAGCCCCCAGTCGGGGAGCCGGTCGCACACAACTTGCACCGTGTTCTGGCTGGTGAAGACGATCCACTGATACCGGGAGAGATCGGCGAGCGCGGCCCGCAGCGGCTCGAGATCGGCAAGCGGCGCGACCCGGATCGCCGGCGCGGCGACGACCTCCGCGCCCAAGTCCGCGAGGGCCTGCACCAGGTCCGCCGCCTGGTCCCGCGCCCGCGTGACAACGATCCGGCGCCCCCGAAGGGGCAGCGCCGACAAGGAGTTCCGTCGCGGGGGTGACATGCGTGGTTGCAATCTCACCGGCTCGAAAACCATAATCAAGCAATGCTCCGCAACCTCCGCTCCGCGCTGGTCCGCTTCACCGTGAGGCGCGCGGCGGCCTGCCAGCGCCACGCACCCAGGCGTGCCGCCTGGTGGCTCCGGTTGGGCTGCCTGCTCACGCCCGTCTTCGCTGAGCCCTACCCCGCCCTCGTGCGCCTGCGACGCGCCATCGAGGATCGTTGGGGCGCGCTCCGCGCCGCGCAAGAGGCGACCGACCGCTTCCAGGAGAACCCCGATGCGTGGATGTTGCTCGGCGAAGCTTACCAAATGGTCTTTCGCCAGAAGGATGCGCTCGCGGCCTATGAGCAGGCGCTCGCCCTCGAGGAGCGGCCCGACGCAGCCGTGGCCGCGGGCGATCTCTATCGGCGCGCGGGCCGGCATCAGGACGCGGCCGCCCGGTTCGCGCGCGCCTACGCCGCCGGCGGCGGTGCCGAGGCGCTGTGGCTCAACGCGCAGGCGCTGTTCCAGGCGGGGGACGACCGGGCGGCGGACGAGGCCTTGCATCTGTGGGCAACGCAGGTGCCGGGCGGGCTTGAGAAGCTCTCAGAGGCGCGCGCGGAGCTGCGCGTCGGGAAGCGCGAACGCTAGCGTTTCGTGGTCCGGCGGTACAGGGACAACGCGTAGCCGACCAGGATGACGGCCGTCGCGATATAGGCCGCCACCATGTACTCCGCGTTTTGCGGCACTTCAGCCATGACTCCCCCCCCGCTCTTCCCGCAAGCGCGACAGGGCATAGCGCTGGATCACGAACCCCAGGTACAACAGCGTGAACACACCGAACGAAAACAGTAGCGTCGCCAGCATGCTTCCGGGGAGCGACGGGGAGCTGGGCTTGAGCACGATCGGCTGGGGGTGCAGGGTCCGAAAGAAGTACACACTCAGGTGGATGAAGGGGAGGAGCGGCAGCCCGCAGATCCCCAGCACCGCCGAGTAGCGCGCCCGCAGTCCGGGGTCGGTCACGACCCCCCGCAGCAGCAGGTAGCCCATAAAAAGGAAGAAGAGGAATAGGGTCAGGGTGAGCCGGGCGTCCCAGGTCCACCAGGTGCCCCAGATCGGCTTTGCCCAGATGGGCCCCGTCGTCAGCATGACCAACGAAAACGCGGTCCCCACCTCGGCCGAAGCGGCGGCGAAGCGGTCGAAACGCTCGTCCTTCAGAATCAAATAGAGGATGCTGCACAGGCCGACCAGCCCCATCGCCAGCATCGCCGACCATGCCGCGGGCACGTGCACGTAGAAGATCTTCTGGGCAGGCCCCTGGAACCGTTCGACCGGCGTGAAGGCGAGCGCCCGAACGTAGACCAGGGCGAGCAGCACCAACCCGAGCAGCGTGATCCACCGACCCCTGTGCACCAGGTTCATTCGTCCACCGTGGTGGGAAAGAGCAGCGTGGCGAGCGCGACGAACACGATGTCGTACGCGGCGAGCAACTTAAGCCAGCCCTCCACCTCACTCAAGGGACGTCCGGCGAGGAGTTTCGCCGTCACCTGGACCGCTCCGGTGAGCGGCGGGATGAGGAACGGCAGGAGCAGCACGGGCAGCATCAGCTCCGCGAACCGTGTCCGAATGACCATCGCGCTGAACAGTGTTCCCACCGCGACGAATCCGATGGTGGCGAGGGCGATGACGCCGATCAGCGGAACCAGCACCCGGCCCACCGGCACATCGAAGAACAGCACGAACAGCGGCAAGCCGACCGCTTCCACCACCGCCACGAACACCAGGTTCGCGAGCAGCTTGCCCCAATAGAGGCTGGTGCGGCTGAGCGGCGACACGAGCAGTCCTTCGAGCGCCTGGTTCTCGAGCTCGAGCTGGAACGCCCGGTTGAGCGCGAGCATCGCGGCGAAGCTGAAGGTCACCCACAGAATGCTGGGCGCGAGGTCGATGGTCGCCACGGCCGTCGGGTCGCGCCCGAAGTTGAACACCGTGAGCACGAGCGCCGTGAACACGACCGCAGAGAGGAGCGCCGTTCGCGTGCGGAACTCGAGCACGAGGTCCTTGCGCGCCACCGTCCACGCGTGCCGCAGCACGTCATTCACGTGCGACCGCCCGTCGGTACTCGTCGGAGATCTGCGCGGCAGTCCGCGACCCCCGGGGAGCGAAGTGCACGAACCGCCCACGATGCTGGAACGCGATGTCGGTCGCGAGCTCCACCCCCTCGTCCACGTTGTGGGTCGCGAGCACCACGATGCGGCCAGCTTCGCGCAGCTCGCCGAGCAGGGCGCGAACCTCCGCAGCGGCCGCGAGGTCGAGCCCCGTGAACGGCTCATCGAGCAGCAACACCTGGGGATCATGGATCAGCACCTTGGCGATCGCCGCCCGTTGCACCAGCCCGCGAGAGAGCGACCACACTGCCTGATCGGCGCGGTCGTCGATCCCGAGCCGGCGCATCGCGGCGGTGGCGCACGCCGCGCGGGCGGCACGGGGAACGTCGTAGAGCGCCGCCCAGAAGAGCAGGTTCTCCCGCACCGTGAGGTGGTCGTAAAGGTGCGACTGGTGGCTGATCCAGCCGACCGCCCGGCGTCCGCCTGAGACCGTGGCGGAGCCCGCCTCCGGGCGGATCAGCCCCACGAGGACCTTGAGCAGCGTCGTCTTCCCCGCGCCGTTCGGCCCGAACACCGCCAGCGTCTGGCCTGGCGCGAGACTGAAGGTGACGTCGTCGAGCGCAATAACTCGCCCGAACGCATGCCGCAGCCCGTCAGCGCGCAGCATCGATGCGCGCGGCGAGATCTTCCATGTCGAACGGCTTGATGAGATACCCCGAGTGCCCAAGGTCGAGCACGTTGATCAGGGGCTCCATGCTCACATAGGCAGTGGTCACGATGACGGGGAGCGAGGGGCGTTGGGCACGGATTTCCTGGAGCAGCGTCACCCCGTCCGTGTCGGGGAGGCGGAGATCCAGCACCAACACTTCGGGGTCGAACTCCTGGAGCTGACGGCGCGCCTCGGTGCCGCTCGCCGCGAAGGCGATGTGGTAGCGCTCGGCGAAGAACCGGTTGTACGTCCGGCGCAGCGCCGTCTCGTCCTCGACAAACAACACTTTGCGCCGCGCCGTGGGTGCCCGCATCGTGGGCCAATATATGCTACGACGCGCCGCTCTCCAGCTCGAACAGGTCGTCCAGCTTGGTGAGCACCAGCAGAAAGCGCAGCTCTTCGTTCGCGCCCCGCAGGCACACCGCGAGGCGACGCTCGGCTGCCTTGCGCTGAATCAGCATCAAAGCGCCCAGCCCGGCACTATCCACCTGGCGCGTGGCCGACAGATCGATGACCAGACGCCCCTGCCCCTCCGCCAGCTGCTCCAGCAGCTCGGTGGCGGCGCGACGGAACGCGGTCCGCGAATCGAGGCCCAGCTCCTCGGGAGCAGCCAGGACCTTTTCGGTCGTGCGCGTGGACATCGAGATCACGTCCTCCACAGTCGGCTCCATAGATTGCCGGCGGACATCCTAGTGCCACTCCGGTGCCAGCCCCAGCGCCGCCATGCTAAGCTGCGGCTCGTCAACCGCTTGTCAAAACGCCCGTGAGGCCCCTCACGCGCCGCCGTGCCGCAGAGCGAGCGGCGGCGCGCATATTGCAAGGCCTCAGTGCTACCTTAACGTCGCCAAACACCTAGGCAAACCGTGAAAGAGCGCATCGACACCCTGCTCGACGAGCAGCGCAACTTCCCGCCCGCGCCCGCCTTCCGGGCGTCGGCCCACGTGAAGGACGAGACCCCCTACCGGCGGGCCCGCGAGGACCGCGCCGCGTACTGGGCCGACTGGGCACGCCAGCTCGAGTGGTTCCGTCCCTGGGACAAGGTGCTCGAATGGAAGCCGCCTCACGCCCAATGGTTCGTCGGCGGTAGGCTCAACGCCTCCGTCAACTGCCTCGACCGACACGTGCGCGGACCCAGGGCGGACAAGGTGGCGCTGATCTGGGAGGGTGAGCCGGCCCCGCACGAGGTGCGCAGGCTCACCTATCGGGAGCTGTACGAACAGGTAAACCGGTTCGCCAACGTCCTGAGAGCTTTGGGAGTGGAGCGTGGAGACCGCGTCGCGATCTACATGCCGATGGTTCCCGAGGTGGCGGTGGCAATGCTCAGCTGCGCCCGGATCGGCGCGATTCACACGGTGGTCTTCGGCGGCTTTTCGGCCGAATCGCTACGCGACCGCATCAACGACGCGGTGGCGAAGGTGCTCGTTACGGGGGACGGCGGCTACCGCCGCGGCGCCGTCGTTCCGTTGAAGCGCAATAGCGACGAGGCGCTCGAGGGGTGCCCGAGCATCCGGCACGTCGTCGTGTTGCGCCGCACCGGCCAGGAGGTGCCGATGCAGGTCGGCCGGGACGACTGGTGGCACGAGGTGATGGCGCAGGCGGCGCCCTACTGCGAGCCCGAGCACATGGATGCCGAGGACCCGCTCTACATCCTCTATACGTCGGGCACCACGGGCAAGCCCAAGGGGATCCTGCACACCACGGGCGGCTACCTCACGCACGTTTACGCGACGACCAAGTGGGTGTTTGACTTGAAGGACGCGGATGTCTTCTGGTGCACGGCGGACGTCGGCTGGGTGACCGGGCACTCCTATATCGTGTACGGACCGCTCGCGCTCGGCGTCACCGAGGTGATGTACGAGGGCGCCCCCGATTACCCCGACAAGGACCGGTTCTGGGCGATCTGCGAGCGTCACGGCGTCACGGTATTCTACACGGCGCCCACGGCGATCCGCACGTTCATGAAGTGGGGTCCCGAGCACCCGAAGAAGCACGATCTTTCCCGCCTGCGGCTGCTCGGAACCGTGGGCGAGCCCATCAATCCGGAAGCGTGGGTATGGTATCGACGGCACATCGGCGGAGAGCGTTGTCCCATCGTCGACACGTGGTGGCAAACGGAGACGGGCGGGATCATGATCACCGCGCTTCCCGGCGTGACCACCACCAAGCCCGGATCGGGGACCGTCCCGTTCCCCGGCATCGAAGCCGACTTGCTCGACGGTGAGGGTGAGCGCGTAGAGGTCGGCGGCGGCTTCCTCGCGATCACGAGCCCGTGGCCGGGAATGTTGCGCACCATCTGGGGCGACGACGAGCGTTACCGGAGCGTCTACTGGAGCAAGTGGACGAACACCTATTTCCCGGGCGACGGCGCGAAGCGCGACGAGGACGGCTACTTCTGGATCCTCGGGCGAGTGGACGACGTGCTCAACGTGGCCGGTCACCGCATCGGCACGATGGAAGTGGAGAGCGCGCTCGTGGACCATCCCACCGTAGCCGAGGCGGCGGTCGTGGGGCGTGCGCACGAGCTCAAGGGTCAGGCCCTGGCGGCGTTCGTCACGCTGAAGGAGGGGAATCAGCCGAGCGAGGCGCTGCGGGAGGAACTGAAGGCGCACGTCGCGAAGAAGATCGGCGCCCTCGCGAGGCCGGACGATATCCTCTTCACGGCGGACCTGCCGAAGACCCGCTCCGGCAAGATCATGCGACGGCTGCTCAAGGACATCGCGGAAGGCCGCACGCTGGGTGACACGACCACGCTCGCAGATCCGGCCGTCGTGGAGCGGCTCAAGGACCAGTACGAGGCGGCGGAATCGTAAGCAGAAGAATGGACAAGGGAGACGTACCTACCGCTCGAGGTGGTGCCTGACGGTCGTCACGACGATGTTCTTCCGGAACAACAGCGCCGTCTTGATGGCGTAGACCGTCTGGTTGTGCAGGAAGGCGTGCCAGAAGCGAGCGGGAACGACTTCCGGCAGAACGACCGTGAGCCAGTCCGGCCGCTCTTCGTGATCGACCTTGTTGATGTACTCGAGTAGCGGCCGCACGATCGAGCGGTACGGCGAAACGATCACCTCGAGCGGTACCCCGCTATCCCAGAGATCCCACTCGTCCTGGAGCCTCCGCACCTGGCTCGGATCCGTGGCCACCGCCACGGCCCGCACGTTCTGCGACAGGAGCAGCGCGTATGCGAGGGCCGAGGCGGTGCTTTTCGAGACGCCCGCGACCGGCACCACGACGAGGTGCTTGCGCGGCCAGACGGGCTGCCATTCCTTGCTCGAGAGCGCGCGCCCGTAAGACGTGTAATGCTCGTGGATCTCGTAAAAGGCGAACACGAGCAGCCCGATGAGCAGCGCGGCGATCCACGCTCCGCTGGTGAACTTGGTGACGAGCTCGAGGATGGCAACGAGTCCCGTCGCCGCGGCCCCGATCGCCGACAGGGTCACGCGGTGCATCCACCCACGCTCCCTGCGCACGAACATGCGCCGTGCCATCCCGGCTTGTGACAGCGTGAACGAGCAGAACACGCCTACGGCGTAGAGCGGGATCAAGGCTTGCGTGTCGCCGCCGAACAGCCACAAGAGCCCGCCCGCCACGAGCGCGAGGAGGATGATCCCGTTCGAGAACACCAACCGGTCGCCGCGGTTCGCGAGCTGCCGCGGCAGGTAGGCGTGGCTCCCGAGGATCGACGCGAGGCGGGGAAAGTCGGCGAACGCCGTGTTGGCGGCGAGAATGAGGATCAGCGCGGTGGCGAACTGGAGCAGGTAGTAGAAGACGCCGTCGCCAAACGCCCCGTGGCCCAGCTGGGAGATCACCGTCTGCTCGCCCATGGGCACCACGCCGTAATGGTGGGCGAGAAAAGCGGACCCCACGAAAAAGGCGCCGAGGATCAGTCCCATCGTCGCCAGGACGGTGGCCGCGTTTTTCGACTCGGGTGGCCGAAACAGCGGGACGCCGTTCGAGACAGCCTCGACGCCTGTGAGCGCCACACAGCCGGACGAGAAGGCGCGGAGCAGGAGCCAGAAGGTCGCCGGCGTCCCGGTGCTCGCGGTTAGCCCGCTCGGGATAAACGCGCCGGACGGGTGAACCAGATTGACCATGATCATCAGCGCGAACATCGCGATGAAAAAATAGGTCGGCACCGAGAAGACGGCTCCCGACTCCCGCACGCCACGCAGGTTGCCGAGCGCGACCACCGCGATGGCCGCTGACCCCATCGCTACTCGATGGCTTGCGGTCGCCGGGAACGCCGACGTGATGGCATCCACGCCGGCTGCGACCGACACGGTCACCGTCAGGGTGTAGTCCACGAGCAGCGCGGCAGCCGCGACGAGCCCCGCCCCCGTGCCGAGGTTCTCGCGAGCGACGAAGTAGGCGCCGCCGCCCTGCGGGTACGCGTACACGGTCTGTCGGTAACTCATGATGACGAGCGCCATCAGCGCCACGATGAAGCCCGTGATCGGCAGACCGTACCGGGTGCCCGCGGTCCCGGCTGCCATCAGGATGAGGAGCATCGCTTCCGCGGCGTAGGCCGACGACGATAGAGCGTCGGAGGAGAGGACGGCGAGCCCCGTAACCTTCGAAAGCCGCTCCGACTCCAAACGCAGAGTCTCGAGCGGCCTTCCCACGAGGAAGCGCTTGACGGACCACCAGTCCATGGGCGCTAACTATAATCCGAGCGCCGCGTCGCCGTATAGAGCGCTCAGCCGTCGCGCAGCGCGGCGAGCGACAGCCCCCAGATCAGCGTGATGATCACCGCCGACGCGACGCACCAGCGGCAGATCGCGTGCAACACGAACAGCTCGACGTACGTGAGATACAGCGTGAAGGCGAACCCTCCCGACGCGAGCGCCACGAGCAGGACGCTCACGCGGCGGCTCGCGGCGAACGCGGGCTGCAGGCCGACGAGTCCGACGACCAGGAGCGCGGCGTACCCCGCCACTCCGATCAGCGCCACGGGAACCCCGAACACATCGGCATAGCGGCTCGCCTGCACGAACTCGCATGGCCCGCCACCGGCGCCGCACTGCAGCGTGCCGACCACGCCGATCTTGTACAGCCACAGGTAGATGGCGACGAGCAGCCCGACCAGCGCGAGCAGCACCATCGCCTGCCGGCGCCGCGTCACTTCCCGGGCTGCGTCAGGCTGTCGACCAGGGCCTTGAAACCGTCGGAGGTGGGGCGCCCGTCGAAGCGCTTGCCGTTCACGAAGAAGGTGGGGGTCCCACTGACACCGCGGGCGACGCCCTCCTCGAAGCTGGCCTGAACCCGGCCGGCGTAGCGGTCCCCGTCGACGCAGGCGTCATACTTGTCGAGGTCTGCGCCGACGTCGTGCGCGAAGCCGCGAAACAGCGAGCGGGGGTTCTTAGAGGTCTGCGCCCACCGATGGTGCAGGAACATCT
>JBOHSI010000104.1:0-8882 GCA_050733055.1 Gemmatimonadales bacterium | reverse complement strand
GCGCTTCCCTTGGCGCGTCGTGGTCCCGTGCCGCCAAAGGAGAGCCGTGTGAATCCGCGCCTGGTCGCCGACTTGCTGACGACTCTCAACGAGCCGATTCGTCTGCGTATTCTGAACAGTATTTCCTGCGTGCCGCTCGCCGTTGCCGATCTCGCCGCGATTCTCGCGATCCCGGAAACAGTCGTCGTCGAAGCAATCAAGGCCCTTCGAGACCTCGGCATCGTGCGCGCGTTCACCGTGGTGCCGTACGTGCTCTACGCGGTCGCGCCGCTCGCCGCTCATCATGAGCGATTGCTGCGCGCGGCACTCGACCGTGTCCGCAGCGACCCGGTGGCGCAGCGCGACCGCACCGCCGCCCGGCAACGCTCGCGCGCCCGGCTGGACACCCGCACGCGCTCAGCGCTCATGGATGCCACCTGACAGCGGTGCGGCCCAGCCGCCCCGCATTCTCGTCGTCGACGACGAGCCCGACATCACGGCGCTCGTCGCCTACCACCTCGCGAAGGCGGGCTACCGTGTCACGACCGCGGCGAGCGGCCGCGACGCACTCACGGCCGCGCGCGAAGAGCGCCCCGACCTCGTCGTGCTCGACCTGATGCTGCCTGGCGTCTCGGGGTACGACGTGCTCGCCGAGCTGCGCGGCCGGGAAGAGACGAAGGAGATCGGGGTCATTCTCCTCACCGCCCGGAAGGAGGAGCCCGACCGCATCAAGGGGTTGGCGCTGGGCGCCGACGACTACCTCCCCAAGCCGTTTTCTCCCCAGGAGCTCGTGCTGCGCGTGGGCGCCGTGCTGCGGCGGCTCGCCGCACCCGCCGTCGCCGCTGGCGGCGTGCTCACCGCCGGGTCGATCCTGCTGGACCGAACCGCGCACCGCGTCACGGTGAACGGCGCCGAGCTCGAGCTCACCGCCACCGAGTTCAGGCTGCTCCGGACGCTGCTCGAGCGCGAAGGGCGAGTCCAGAGCCGGGCGCAGCTGCTCGAGACGGTGTGGCAGGCGCAGCCCGACATACAGACCCGCACCGTGGATATGCACGTGCAGCGCTTGCGACAGAAACTCGGGCCCTCCGGCGACTGCATCGAGACGGTGCGCGGCGCGGGCTACCGCTTCCGCCGGCCCGAGACCCGCACCCGGAAACGTCCCTGAAGCTCGCCACGCGGCTGTTCATCGCGACGAGCCTGCTGGTCGCCGCCGTGGTGGTGTCGCTGATCGTTTCGGCAGACCAGGTGCTCCGCCGCCACCTGGAGGACGAGATCGGGCGCGGGCTCGAGCGGGAGGCGCGTCTCGTAGCGGCGCTGCTGCCGCCGGACTCGCTGCGCTGGCCCGACGCCGCACGCGAGCTCGGCGCGCTGGTCGGGCACCGGGTGACGCTGGTCGACCGCGACGGGCGCGTCCGCGGCGACACCGATTTCGACCGCGCCGCGCTGGCCCAGCTCGAGAACCACGCCGGGCGGCCGGAGATCCGAAACGCGCGGGACCGCAGCGTCGGGCGCTCGGAGCGGCTCAGCGCCTCCACCAACGAGCGCCAGCTCTATGTGGCCGTGCGCGGCGGGCCGGGGGATCTCGTCGCGGTTCGCGTGTCCACGACCCTCGCCACCGTGGACGCCCAAGTCCACGCGGTACAGCGGGGCGTCGCGCTCGCGGGGCTTGCCGCGCTCCTCGTCGCCGCCGGGCTCGCGTGGCTGCTCGCCCGCGAGGTGGCGAGGCCACTCGTCCAGCTCGCCGACGCCGCCCGGGCCATCGCCGAGGGGCGCTCCCCGGCGTTCCCCGACTCAACCGTCCCCGAGGTGTCCCGCCATATCTTGGCCCTGCGCGCCATGCATCACGAGCTCGATCGGCGCTTCGCCGAACTACGGAGCGAGCGGGAGGAGACCGCGACCCTGATCGAGACGATGGCGGACGGTGTGCTCGCGGCGGATGCGCGCGGGCGCATCGTGACGCTCAACACCGCGGCGCGGCGCCTCCTGGCCTACGGCGCCAGCGACTCGCTGCCGCCGCTCGTCGAGCTGTTCCACGACAAGCGCGCGCGCGATCTCGTGGACGCCATCTTCGCCGGCGGCAACGCAGAGCCCGTCGACCTCGAGCTCGGGAACCGCGCCCTTCTCGTCACGGGTCGAGCACTCCCGAACGGCGGCGCGCTCCTTGTAGTCCGGGACGTCACCGAGCGGCGGCGGCTCGAGACGGTGCGCCGGGATTTCGTCGCCAACGTGTCGCACGAGCTGAAGACGCCGCTCACGGTGATCGCCGGCTACGCCGAGACCCTTGCGGCTGAAGCCGGAGCGGCCAGCCAGACGCAGCACTTCGCACAGATCATCCTGAACAGCGCCCATCGCATGCAGTCGCTCGTGGACGACCTGCTCGACCTCTCGCGCATCGAGTCGGGCCACTGGCAGCCCAAGCCCGAGCGGGTGGACGTCGCGGCAGCTGCGCGCGAGGCTTGGACGCCGTTCGCCCTCCGCGCCGGAGAGCAGCGGGTGGACTTCAGCGTCGACGTCGCCCCGCAGGCCCGGGCCCTCACCGCCGACCCCGACGCCGTCCGCCAGGTCTTCACGAACCTGTTCGACAACGCTCTGCGCCATACGCCCGCGGGCGGCAGGATCCACGTCACCGCACGGGTCGAGCACGGCCACGTCGCGCTCGCCGTAGCGGACACCGGGACGGGGATCGCGCCCGAGCACCTGCCCCGCATTTTCGAGCGCTTCTATCGCGCCGACCCGGCGCGCTCCCGCCAGCACGGCGGCACGGGGCTGGGCCTGGCGATCGTGAAGCATCTGGTCGAAGCGCATGGTGGACGGGTAGCAGCGGAGAGCCGCATGGGAAAAGGGACCACCGTACACCTGTACTTCCCTGCGGAGGCGTCGGGCGCGTAGGCAGCCGGCTGTTACGCGATCGTCACACCGCCGTCGTTCTAGCTTGACAGCGTCTGCTGATCATCGGGGGCGTGCGCATTGCGTTGCTTTCGGATACCTACACCCCGCAAGTGAATGGGGTGACCACCGTGGTCCGCCGCATCGCGGCGCTGCTCCGCGCCGGCGGCCACGAGGTAGTCATCGTGGCACCACGCTACCCGCAGAGCCCCGAGACCAAGGACAAGCAGGAGCTCCGCGTCGCGTCGGTGCCGTTCCCCCTCTATTCCGACATCCGCCTGTCTATTCCCGGCTTTCGGAGGATCGCGGAGTTCCTGAACGCATTCCGTCCAGACCTGATTCACGTGCATACGGAGGGTGGGATCGGACTCGCGGGCCGTCGGTACGCGCTCAGCCGCGGCGTACCACTGGTGACCTCGTTCCACACGAACTTCCCACAGTACAGCCGGCACTACGGCGTGGGGCTGCTCGAGCCCGCGGTGTGGCGCTGGCTCGTGTGGTTCCATCGGCCTGCGCGACTGACCCTCACTCCGGGACACGCTGTCCGCGACGAGCTCGCTCGCCGTGGCCTCACGGGCGTCGCCGTGTGGGGCTGCGGCGTGGACACCAGACAGTTTCATCCGGGCAGGCGCAGCACCGGCTGGCGTCGCTGGTTGGCGGGCGGTGACGATACCGCCGTCGTGCTGCACGTGGGTCGGCTCGCGCGAGAGAAGAACCTCGACGTGCTCATCGAGGCGTGGGATCGGGCGCGCCAGCTGTTGGGCCAGCGCGCCACGTTCGTCGTGGCCGGCGCGGGTCCCTACGCCCGACGCATCCAGTCCCACCTGCCGTTCGTGCGCCAGCTGGGGTTCGTGCCGCGGGAAGAACTGGCTTCGCTGTACGCCAGCGCCGACATGTCCGTGTTCCCGTCACATACCGAGACCTGCGGCTTGGTGGCCCTCGAGGCGATGGCCGCGGGGGTACCGGTGATCGCGGCGGACGCCGGCGGGTTCCGGGAGAACGTAGCCCACGGGGTGACGGGCCTGCTCGTGCCGCCGCACGACGTCGAGGGCTTCGTCGGGGCGCTCGCCGAGCTCGCGGGCGATCCCGTGCGTCGTTTCTCCTTCGCCGCCGCCGGTCGCGAGGCGGCGCTGACGCACGACGTCGCTCGGGAAGACGAAGCCCTGCTCGCCTGGTATGCGGCGCTGGCGGGGCAACCCGATCACGGAGCGGCTCCCCGCGCCGCCTAGTCATCGCACCTACCGTCGGTGTTACCTTGATCGTGGACACGGGCCTCGTGGTGATGCCATGCCGACCGTCCTGTTTCTCTGCGTCGCGAATTCCGCGCGCAGCCAGATGGCCGAAGCGCTCGCGCGGACGATGGCGCCACCGGGCCATCGCTTCTGGAGCGCAGGCTCGCAGCCCGGCACGCTACACCCCCTCGCCGTGACAGTCATGGCCGAGCAAGGGATCGACATCTCGCACCAACGCGCCAAGGGCCTCGGCGCGATTCCGGTAAGCCAGGTCGACACCATTGTGACCCTATGCGCTGAGGAAGTATGTCCCGTGGTGCCGGGCACGGTGAGGCGCCTGCACTGGCCGCTCGCGGACCCGGCGCGCGCTCAGGGGACCGAGGCCGAACGGCTCGCGGCGTTCCGTGCCGCCCGTGACGAGCTCAAGAAGTTGCTCCCCAAGCTCTGGGGTCAGTAGGAAAACCAAACCCGGGGCTGACTGCTCCCCGGGTTGGTAGGCCGGGCGGAGTGGCCGTCACACTCGCCGCGACCGAACCGCCACGCCGCTGGGCTCAGCTCCCGGGTAACCGCAGGACCAGGAGCTGGCCGCCCTCTCCCCGCAAGCCGAGCGACGGCACCCGCAGCGTGTGCGCCTGCACGTCGAACAGCCAGGCGCCCGCCCCGAGCCACGCCGAGGCGTCGATGATCCCGCTCGACTCCCAGCACGTGCCGCGCGCGTCCACGCAATCAGGGTTCGTGAGCTCCACGACGGCGGTGCCACGGTCCACGAGCGTGCCGCGCGCGCTGGTCTTGAAGTTCCAGACGCGAGGCGCGCGGGCGAAGCCGCTGTACGCCGGGTCTTCATTCACCATGAGGCTGTTCTTCCCCAACGCGATGTTGTCCGGCGACGCCCACTCGAGATCTGCGCCGCGCGAGCGCTGCAGCAGCGTCAGCCCTGCGCGCGCGGTCGGATCGTTGCGTTCGAACTCCATCCGGTAGATCGAGCCGTACGGGTCGCACGCGGTGGCACCGCACATCACGCTCTCGCTCCCCGTGTCAACGAAGTACATCGCCGGCGCCCGGCGCTTCGCACGAATGCGGTCATGGTCATCATCGTCGTCCAACGGACGGCTCCGGTGCTCGTAGTCGCCGTCCTCGAGTCGCACGAAGGGGAACGCGCCCAGCGCGCTCACGGTCGTCTGAAGCTGCGCCGACGACAGCCCGCCCGGACTTGGGATCTCGACGAACCGGCCGGTGATGGTCTGCCCCTCTCGCAGATGCCCGGCGTGGCTCACAGCGGCGGAAGTAAAGACGTAGAGCCGTCCGGTTCCGCTTAGCACATCGGCCTCAGAGCCGGCCACGTACAGATAGAGCTCGGAGTTGCCCCGGGTGTCGTCGAAGCCCGCGAGCACGACCCTCCCCGGGAAGCCCGGCACGCCGATCATGTTTTCGTGCGCGTACCGGCCGAGCCACGGCAGCTCGTGATGCTGCCCGTCCTTGCCGATGGCGAGCTGCATGCCGTCGTGCGCTCCCCCCGTCGACTCCTCGCCGGTCAGGAAATACCCGGACGGGAAGCCCTCGGCCGCGTCCACCCAGGTCGCCGAGCACAGGCGTTGATACAGCTCGGAGCCGTCAAGGACGTACGTCGCATCGTTCACGGCCAGCGTGGCAGGATCAATCACGAGGCGCGAGACCCGCGCGAACCGGTACTGCGGGACCCCGTTGACATCCTGCACTCCGCCGGCGGACAGCTCGTGGTTCGCGTAGACGACGAGATCGACGCCTTCACCATACGCACCCAGACCGTCCGGGATCGGAGCAAACACGTAGCCGCTCGGCAGGCGATCCCCGACCGTGATGATGGGCCTGACCTTGGCACGACGAACGAGCGCGTACGCCTGTGGAGCTGCGCTCGTCGTGAAGCCCGCCGCCGACATCGTGGCGGCCGGGGCGGACAGGGGCGCGGTCGGCGCGGGGCGCGGCGTCGCTCGGTCACAACTTGCCAGGACCGCCACGGCGCAGAGAGTAAGCGGGTTGAAATGTCGCATCGTTGGAGCCCTCGGAAGTGACTGAGGCGAAACCGCTGGGAGCGTCCCGAAGCTCGGCGAGCCGTATCACGGCACGCCCTCGCAGGGGTCACGACATGGTGACGACCGCGGTTCGCACGCCTTTCGTTACGCACCATCTGCTACGGCGTGACGGTTTCGTGATGCGCGACGGCGACAGTTGTAGCGTCGCCACCGTGCACGAGATCGCCATGCGCCGCCTGTTCTCCGCAGTACTCATCGTCACCGCCGTCGTATCCCAACCGCCGTCGCTCCACGCGCAGGATTCCGCTGGCGTACGGGGACGCGTCACCGGGAAGGTCCTCAATACCGTGACGGGCGAGCGCGTCCCGAGTGCGCAGGTCACGGTCGAGGGAACCCCGATCGCGGCGATCACCAACTGGGCAGGTGAGTACACGCTCGCCGGCGTGTCCGCAGGCCTCCACACCGTGAGCGTGCGGGCGATCGGATACGCCTCGAAGTTCGTCGCCGCGGTGTCGGTGCAGGCCGGTGCGACGACGCTACTGGACGTGACGCTCGGCACGGCGGCCGTCGAACTCGAAGGGATTACGGTCACCGCGGAGCAGGAGCGCGGCTCGGTGAGCTATGCGCTCAACCAGCAGCGAACGGCGAACCAGATCATCAATGCCGTTACCGCGGAGCAGATTGCGAAGAGCCCCGACTCGGACGCGGGCCAGGCGGTGCAGCGGGTGAGCGGCGTGACAGTGCAGGACGGCAGGTACGTGTTCGTGCGCGGCCTGGGCGAGCGCTACACGACAACGGCTTTGAACGGCGCGCGCATCCCGAGCCCCGAGCCAGAGCGCAAGGTCGTCCCACTGGACCTGTTCCCATCGGGCCTGCTCGAAGGGATCACGACCTACAAAACGTTCACGCCGGATCAACCGGGCGATTTCAGCGGCGCCAGCTCGGGGTTCACCAATGATCGGCGCCCTACCAACAGCTCGCTGTGGGTCCTCCGGGGAGCGAAGATCATCGCCAACGGGACCGCCGCCGCCCCGATCGTGTTTACCTCTGCGCGTGCCGCCGGGAACAGGAAGCCGGGCGACTGGGGCGGGATGGTCGTTATCGGCAACGGCCTCATCAACCGGACGGGCGTCATCAACACCGAGGGGCCGGCCGGCGTGGCCGAGAACTACGGCGGCGGCACCGACAACGCCGACTCGAGCGGCGTGTTGCGCTACGTGCGCATCGAGTTCGCCGGCTTCGACGTCTCGGGCGGCGGAGGCTCGGAGCTGAACGGCCTCTCGATGTACGCCGTCGGCAGCCGCACCAAGCTCGAGTAGTGCAGGTCGTCCTAGACGATTCGTTCGAGTGGTGGGGCGGCGCGGTGGACGGCCGGTATCTCGTATCGTACGAGGCGGGCGACGACCACTTCGACTGGTCGGAGGGCTATGTCGGGCGCGTGCAGTTCGCGATCGGCCTGCAGGCCTCGCGCATCACACCCGCGCCGGGCACCGGCGTCCCGGCCACGGACCCGCAGGGCATAGAAGCCGACGGGTGCTCGGGCACGGGCTGCACCAACGGGTTCCGCAGCGCGCCGTACGCCGACCCCACGTTCGCCAACCTGACGCTCGTCGGATCAGGCAGCGTCGAGACGCAGGCGTCAGGCGGGTTCGGCGCCGTGCTGCGCCGCGGCACGAAGGGCCTGATCCGCAACCCGATCATCGCCCGCTGGAAGGGCACGGGCGCAACGGTGCGAGACAGCGTGACCGGCAACATCCTCGACGCCGACTCGCTCAATTTGCACGACATCGTGTTCGCCGAGAACAGCGGCGGCGGCGGGAACTACGACCCCGCGGGGACGAACTTCGGGCAGGACACGAAATTCGCGGCCGACAACCACCGGACGGCCACGACCGCGGCGTCCCTCTTCACGAGCCTGAACCCAACCGCACTCAACTGGACGCCCCAAGGCATCGCGACGTCGGGATGCGGCACGATGGCGCTTCCCGCCAATCGGGCGGCCAGCTTCTTCGGCGGCGCCATGCCGAACACCGCGTACTGCGGTGCCGTCGATCCGGCCGGTCCCCAGTGGTATCAGGGCTGGACCGTCTACCTGACGAACTGACGCCATCACATCCGGCGGACACCCGGCGCTGGATGCACGGCCGACGTCCGGGTGCCGGGTAGCGGAGGCCCGCACGGCTCCGCTATCTCTTTCTCCCGTCCCTCTGTTACAGTCCCGTGACACACCCGCATGAGCCTGGTGACGTTGCGCAGGCACTTTGCAGAGCCGTTCAACGACTGACCTCAGTCTTGAGGAGTTCACCGTGCACACAAGACTGTCGTACTGCCTCCTCCCGGCAGCGGTGCTCTGCGCCCTCGGCGCCCGGAGCGCCGCCGCGCAGGCCCCCAACATCCGGGTCGCGGGCCGAATCCAGGTGCAGTACCGCTATTCGTCGGGCGATTCGACCGCCAACTACAACGACGCGCTCGTGAGCAACATCTTCGAGGTCCGCCGTCTGCGGATCCAGAGCGACGTGCGATTCGGCGACAACATTAACCTCGTGATCCAACCAAGCTTCGAGATGGGCAGCCTGCGGATGCGCGACGCGTTCGTGCGCGTGGGCTTTACGCCCACCTTCGGCCTGATCGCCGGACAGGAGAAGTCGCCGTTCATGCGCTACGAGCTCGTCAGCTCGAACAACCTGCTCTCGATCGAGCGCGGCGTGCGCGTGCTGCGGCTCTCCAACAGAGAGGCGCTGAACGACGTGCTCGTCAACAACGGCTACGCCTCCCA
>JBOHSI010000103.1:0-11026 GCA_050733055.1 Gemmatimonadales bacterium | reverse complement strand
GGTCGTGGGCGTGCGCGTCGCCCCGGCGGTCGTCGCCAACCGGTGGCGCACGCGGCGGCTCGCGCAGCGGGCCCGGCGCCTGCTGGCGCACCGCCAGGTACTGCTCCCTGCTCCCCGCTCCCCCGTGCTGGTGGACGGGTTGGGACCTGGCTACGGGCACCCCACGGCGCAGGGCGAAGCGGCCCGTCGCCTTGCGGCCGAGTACGGTCTTCTGCTCGATCCCACGTACGGCGCCAAGGCGTTCGCCTTTCTCCTGCACCGGGCGACGAACGACGTACAGCGCGTCGTCTTCTGGCATACGTTTGCCTTCCCCGCCCGTACCCCGGAGTCCGCGCGGTGACCGCGTTTCCGACCGTCGAGCTGACCGTCTACCCCAATGACTGTGATGCCTTCGGCCACCTGAACCAGGCAGCGTTTCTCGCGCTGCTCGAGCGCGCCCGCTGGGAGGCACTCGCCCGCGGGCCGGGGATGGACCTCTTCGACCGCAACGGCGTGTGGCCCGCGGTCCGCAAAGCGTCGCTCGAGTACCGGGCGGGCGTGTATCCGCGCGACGTGCTGCGCATCGAGACCAGCGTAGCGCATCGCGGCACGACCAGCATGACGCTGCGGCACGTCGCGCGGCGCGTCTCGGACGACCAAGTCGTGGGGGAGGCCGAAATCGTCTTTGTCTGCATCGACCGCATTGGCCGGGCGACGCCGATCCCGGAGGAAATCGCGCGCTTCCTGGGGCCGCGCACGGCGGCTGCGCACCAGCCTTTGCGTGTCGAAGCGGGGGGCGCGGAGCTCGCGGTCGAGGTGCGGGGCGAGGGGTCGCCCGTGCTCTTCGTGCATGGGTTTCCGTTCGACCGCACGATGTGGCGGCACCAGCTAGCGGCGCTGGGGCGCTGCAAGCGCATCGCGCCGGACTTCCGGGGCGTCGGGGGCTCCACGGTGCCACTGAACGGTTACTCGATGGCGCGCTACGCCGACGACCTCGTCGCGATCCTCGACGCGCTGGGTATCCGACAGGCGGCACTGTGCGGCCTCTCGATGGGTGGGTATGTGGTGTTCGAACTGCTGCGGCGTCACCCCGAGCGCGTGAAGGCGCTCGTTTTAGTCGACACCAAGCCTGACGCCGATTCGTCCGAGGCGAAGCGCGGGCGCGACGAGCTGGCCGCGGTGGCGGAGCGCGAAGGTCCCCAAGGGGTCATTGAGCGGCTGCTCCCGAAGCTGCTGGCGCGTCAGACCCAGTCAGAGGTCGCCGACCAAGTTCGCGAGATGGCGCGTCGTTGGTCGGTGCCGGCACTCACGGGCGCGTTGCGGGCGCTGCGCGACCGACCAGACTCGACCGAGGCGCTGCGCCACGTCCGGGTACCCACGCTCGTGCTCGTCGGGAGCGAGGATCGGATCGCGCCGCCCGACATCGGACGCGCTATGGCGGCACTCGTCCCCGGGGGCACGTTCCACGTCATCCCGGCAGCCGGGCACGTCGCGCCGCTCGAGCAGCCGCTCGCGACGAGCCGGGTACTCGCAGACTTCCTGGAAGCGTTGAAGTGAGGTGCGCCGCTCCGGTGAGCCGCTCAGCTACTCTTGCGCTGCGGCTTGCCGGGCGGGTTGGCGCTCTGAAACACGTCGCGGTTCTTCGCGATGTAGGACTTCCACTGCGGCGGCGTGTCCTCCTCGGGGAAGATCGCGGTGACCGGGCATTCCGGCTCGCACGCGCCGCAGTCGATGCACTCGTCAGGGTGGATGTACAGCTGGTCCTCGCCCTCGTAGATGCAGTCCACCGGACACACATCTACGCAGGAACGATCCTTCAGGTTGATGCACGGCTCTGCGATGATGTACGGCATTCCAGCTCTCGTAACGGGCTGAATCGCAAACATAGATTGCGGACCATCCCAGTCAAGCCCCGCATGCGCAGCCACTTGCTGGTGTGCCGAGCGCGCTCAACCGCCCCCGCCCGCGCTCGTCGGCACCGAGATCTCGGTCATCAGCGACAGGATCGCGACGAGCCCCGTGTACTGGAGTAAGGCCGTGTTGTCCGGCTGCTCGGCCGCGTCGCCGAACCACGTTGCGAGCGCGCCCGCGACCAACAACAGCGCGAGGAGCCCTTCCGCGGTGATGCGCCACATCACGCCGATGACCGCGACCGCGATCCAGCGCTGTCCCCGCGTGAGGGCCCGGAACCCGCGCGCGCCGTCGAGCTGCCAGACAGGGAGCAGATTGAAGAGGTTGACCCACGCTCCGAAGTGCGCGATCGCGCCCCAGACACCCACGCGCGTCGCAAGGAAGATGTAGGCGGCGACTGTGGCGGCCACGCCCCAGATCGGTCCCGGGAGTCCGACGCGCGCGTCCTCGCGGCGGTTCGCGGGGTACTGCTTCATCCGGACCACCGCACCGATACCGGGAATGAACATCGGCGCCGTGGCCTTGATGCCGAGGCGCTGCAGCGCCTGGACGTGGCCCATCTCATGGGCGTAGATCGAGAGACACCGAGCGCGAACTTCCAGCCCCATACCGTCCAGTACACGCCGGCCGAGAGCAGCATCGAGAAAAGTGTGCTCGCTTTCGTCAACCCGAGAAGCAGCAGCTTCGCCTTGGTCGCGACGAGGATCAGCAGGAACTTGAACTTCAGGAGCAACACCCCGATGATGCCAAGCCCTGTAGCCGCCTTCGTCCAGCCCGCGCGCTTCCCGGCCGTGACCGGCTCCTTCTCGAGAGCGCGGCCCAACTCGGCGACGCGGATGGCGACCGTCTGGTATTGGGCCGTGTCGGCGGGGAGCAGATCGAGGACCTGACGCCACGCGGCGAGCGCCGCCGTCGAATCACGCGCCTGCTCCGCACGCTGCGCTTGGCCCGCGAAACCCTCGAGTTCAGTGGCATGGACCAAGCGGTGGCAAGATGGGCAGGCGAGCAGTGCGGGCGCGACCTGCGTGCCGCACTCCGGGCAGACGAGCGGTGCCGGTCCCTGGGCGCTGGACTGTGTCATCGAGGAGCCCCTACGCTGGCGCAGCGCCCGGGGCGGCCTGGTACGGACCGGTCCACACGCAGCTCGCCCCCCTTGTTTAGCTTCCAAGCCTCGTACAGGGCGAACCCGGCGATCAGAAGGTGGATCGGACTCGCGATTCCGATCATAATCGGAGCCGCATACGCAAGCACGATGAGCAGCACTAGACCGACGACCAGGCCAACCGGCCCCGGCACGGATTCCTTCCCGAGCGCGCCGTCGGCAGGGGCCGTGAGCCCCGGGGCCACACCGGCCGTCGCCAGGGTGGTGTCCGCTGCCTGGAGGGAATCGGCACGGGCGCGGATCTCCTCGCTCAACTCGCGTGCGATCATCGAGGAATCGGTCACCACTACGGCGGTGTAGGTGAGAAAGAGCGCGAGCGCCTGATAGCGCCAGCCGCCCCGCCCGTTTGATCCCTTGCGCACCGCGCCGCCCACCAACAGTCCCACCACGATCGCCACAAGGCCGAACTCGTACCCGGTGAGCGCTGCGATCGCGAAGTACAGGCCGGCGCCGACCGCCGCCGCGGTAAAACCCAGCCCCAATGCCCTCGCGAAGCGCGCGCCCGGCGAGCCACGGTTCCATTCTGCCATGACCCGGTTGCGGCATCCCTGGCACGTGACGTTGCCGTTCACTTCGTAGTAGGACGCGGCGATGGGCTTCCGGCACAGACCACATGTTGGACCGGCGGCCGCGCCGGCGGCGCGCTCGGCACGCTCGAACTGCAGGCTACCCCCGGCCGCGGTCTCGGCTGGCTGGTCGCTCACGGACTGCCTCCTGGCAGCGGGTGTACGCGTGGGGCGCGGTCCAATGTTTGGGACTTGCCGGTGCGTGGCGCAATTGGAAACGTCACACCGTGGCGGGACCGTGTTGCCATTCCCTGAGATCACTGGTGTTGAGATACCGATAGGTATCTGACATAGCGACTCTCAGGCAACTCATGGCTGATTCGATTGCAGATAGTATCTTTAATTCCCATGGGTATCATACGCCAAAGGCGCAAAGTGGAGACCCACGCCCTGCTAGTCCAGGCCGGATTGACTGTTTTTGCCGAGCGGGGCATTGAGCTGGCGACGCTACACGAGGTAGCGCAGACGGCGGGCTTCACAAAAGGGGCGATTTACCGGCAGTTCCCCTCCAAGGCTGCCTTTCTACTCGCCCTTTTCGAGCAGTACGCCGCCGTGGCGCGGGCGGGTGCCGGGGCGCGCCATGCGCCCTGGTTCATTCCGCTCACGCTGCAGTTCGCAGCCCACGCTATGCGGGATCCTCTGCTCCGGCGACGCTTCGCCGTCGTGCTTGCCGAGGCACCTGATGGGGGGGCACTTGAAGGGCAGTTGCTCAGGATCCTGGGGCGGGTGCTGCCTGCCGCCCCCGTCCTACCGAGCGAGGGCTCGTGATCTACATCGTCTGGCTTGCCGTCCTGCTGCGCCCCTATTGGCTCGGCCCGATCGTGGTATGGCTCACCCAGAGGCCGAGCGCGCGCCCGCTGTTCCGGCCCTTCGACCCGGCGCGAGATGCGGTGCCGGAGGAGGTGGCGGCGGCGCTGCGCCAGACCTGCGAAGCCCTTGCCATGGAGGGTTTCCGGGTCGTCGCGGATCTATTCCAGATCGGCCAGGTGAAGCACGTCAGCGTGCGGGTCGGGCTGCTTGAGAACCCGGCGACCGCCGAGCTAGCCCTCGCGATCGCGGTGTTCTCGGCCGCGCGTCCGGCGCGCATCGTGGCGAGCTACGTGGAGCTGCCCACGAAGTTCCGCGATGGCCGCTCCGTTTCGGTGAACAACAGTCCGCGGTTGGGCTCATTCGCCCCGCGGCCGCCGCGCGCCGTGGTGCAGTTCCTCAATGTGCGGGATCCGGCGCGCCTCTGCCGCATCAAACGGGCCTACCTGGGGCGGCACTACCGGGGACTGGATGTGGGCCCGTTCGAGCATCAGGGGGATCCGGCGCGCTTCCTGAGCGAGGCGCTGGGCCGGGAGCTGACGGAGCAGGTCGAGGCCGGCACCTGTCGGCGCGACGACCACGCCGGGGTATTCCGCCCTACTCTCACAGGCGCGTGGGTGATGACATGGAAGCTCCTGCCGCCATTCAGCACCATAAGGAAGGCACGCCTCCGTCGCCGTGCCGCCCAGATCCTGCGAGACCTCGACATGGAGGGCCCCGACGCCCGTCCCATCGCCCAGCCTCGTACACGCTACTCGGTCCGGTGGCTGCTGCTCTTGGTAGCCGCCGCGTTGGTACTGACCTATTTCGGGAATTCACTCCTACCCAGCTTCCCGGGGCTCTCGCGAGCCGACCCCGTGACGTTTCCCCCGGATTTCGTCGTGCCGGGTGAGTTCGCAGCAGCCGTACGAGTGCTCGAACGACTTGCGGGTGCGGCCGCGACGCCCCTCATCGGTACCGATTCTCTCGGAGATTCGCTGCTCACGGAGGGCTTCGCCGTCGGCGTCGCCTCGACACGCGCAGCGAGATTCGTCGCCGCGGCCCAACCGCGGTTTCTGGCAAAGGGATTCTATCTGTTCCGCTCGGAGCAGCGGTTCGGCATCGAGGGTCAGCCCGATCGCGTCGCGTTGTTTCCCCGAGCCGACCCGTACGAGTTCCTCCTGCTCATGGGTACCAACGGGTGGAACTACGGCATCGGGCGCGACAGTATCGTCGCGTGGCTACGCGCACTCGAGCGTGACCAACCCTTCGTGCTGACGGGTATCGGCTTCGACTGGATCGAGGGTCGGTTCACGGGCGGGATGGGTGACGCCGCAACGCTCGCGCGGCGGTTCTACGCGTTCTGTCCCGATATCGTTGATCAGGGGACGGCAACGGTGGAGGCGCTGGCGGCCGAGCTGCGGAAGTCGAAGGCGCTCTACTGTTGGTGGGACTAGGCGGCGCGACGTGACACCGCCCGTAACCGGGCACCGACGACGACAGGTCTCTCGCTCGTCGATCCCGACGCCTACCAGAGCTGCGTCGCGAGACAGTGGACGCTCGAGGGCCCGCTTCGGCATTTGGGGGCGGGCGGAGACGTGGTGCTTGCACGTACAGTTCGAACCAATCAGTGCGGCCTGCATCCCCGGAAGGTCATCGGGCCGATCACCGTCGTGCGTGGGCGGCAGGTTCTCTGCAGCGACGGCAGCCTGTCCATGGCCGCGACGTACGACCACGTGACGCTGCCGAACTCGCGCGAGGCGGACAACGTGCTCCTCTGCCGGCCGGCGACTACGGTGTCGCATTTTCCGGAACAAGGACCCGGAGGCTGCGCGGACTCCTCAGTCGCGCGAAACGAGTCTGCGTGAACGGGACGCGCCACGACGCCCGGGATCAGGCGACGTGTCGTTGCGGGGGGTTCTTCTTGTGGAACGAGCTGCGGTGAGTGTCGGCGGTCGCCGACTCGTGGACGTGAGCCACACCGTCGAGCACGGGATGGTTACCTACCCCGGGCTCCCGGCACCGGTGATCTCCGACTGGCTGTCACGCGACGCGTCGCGGACCCGGTACTCCGCGGGGACGACGTTCCAGGTGGGCAAGGTCGAGATGCTCGCGAACACCGGGACCTACATCGACGCGCCGTTCCACCGCTACGACGGCGGGAAGGACATCGCGGACTATCCACTCGAAGCCGTCGCCGATCTCGACGGCATCGTGATCCGCGCGACCACACGGCCCGGCCGCGCCCTCGATGCGTCGTGGTTCCGCGATCGGGACTTGAAGGGCAAGGCGGTGCTCGTGCACACCGGGTGGGATGCGCACTAGCGCACCGAGGCATACCGGGCCGGGCATCCTTTCCTCACCCATGACGCCGCCGAGTACCTCGTCTCCGCCGGAGCGAGGCTCGTGGGCATCGATTCCCTCAACCTAGAGGACGACGAGGACGGCGCACGCCCCGCGCACACGATCCTACTGGGGGCCGGGATCCCGGTTGTCGAGCACCTGTGCAAGCTGGTCGAGCTGCCCGACACTCGGTTCCGATTCTTCGCGGTCCCGGTGAAGGTGAAAGGCATCGGGAGCTTTCCAGTGCGCGCTTTTGCGACCGTCGGCGCCTGACACTATTCGCACACCATAGCGACAGCCACTCATCATCACACGGCGGTGGCGAACTGGACGCGGGCCGAGGTCTTCTGCCGAGCTGGTGGTGATCCGGGCCCGCGCCGTGGGCCCGTCTTTGGGTGTGCGGCTGGGTGCCTGCCACACCATCGCTCGTCGTCGCCAGGGAGAGGAAGAGTGTCAGGTCCATCCTCTTTCATGCGCGACTGCTCCCCACAGGGTTTCGATTGGTTGCCGATGAAAGGCGCCACGGTGTGCGCCGAGACAGTGTGGGGCGCGGTCCAGTCCCTGACAGCAAGTGCACAGTATAGCGACAGCCACGAGCCACCCGTCAGGTCGTGGACTGCATCTTGGGCAACCGGGATGACGCCCGTGGCCACGCGTTCGTTCGCCACGTCGGGACGTTGCGAACCAATGTCCCGGAATCCCTCGAGGGGGCATCTTGGTCTTCACCAGCGGTTGACTTCGCGATGCGTTCCCCTCACTGCACGGGGCCGGGAACTTCCGCGCGACCAGCCCTCCTCATCCCTGACAGCAATGGCACAGTATCCCGACAGCCACTCGCCACCGCTAGGTCGCTCCGTGCTGTGGGCAGGGTTGCCAAGGCCTGATCGACGAGTCCGTCACCATCGTGACCTTGCGGAGCCGCGTCGCACAGCTGATCGAGCAATAGTGCGGGTTTCGCGCCGGTGGCTGAGCGCTTTCGGTGCGTTCGCGACCTTGATGCGGCCATTGGGCTCCATGCGGCCTCCCTCTCGTCGCCGACAGCAATCGCACAGTATCCCGACAGCCACTCGCCACTCGTGAGAGGAACTGGCGTGACCCGACGAGGAAGTTGCCTACGCAGTGGGCAGCGCTCGTCCGTCGCGCGCCCTCCCGGACTAGGCACTAGGCCACGCTGCTCGTCCCAGGCGACTGCTACCGCGCCCGGGGACAGTGCGTCGTCCCGGTTCGCTTCCGTCCCGCGTGTCGCGAGCTGCTAGGCGCCGCGCCACGCTCGAGCGGTCTGCCGCCGGCGGTCGACGGCTGCGGGTGACAGCAAGCGAACAGTATTCCGACACGACACCCGCCGGTTCCGGCCATCGGGCCGGCTGGCTCCGCGAGAGCGGCGCGTCGACGCCCTAACCCGGACGCCGTTCCGGTTCGATTGAAACGAACCGTTCCGGGTGTCGGTCGACCCCGCACGGAGGGCGCGAAGGGTCGCTTGCGTTCCGGTCAATCGCGAGGTGCCGCGCAGCGCCCCTGTGCCCCGGGTGCTGGCACCACAGGTCCGGCTGATGGGTCTGACAGCAAGCGAACAGCATCCCGACACGACACCTGACGGCTCAGGCTAGAGGGACGACCTCGCCCTCGAACTTCCGGTGATCTCCGGGTTGTGCAGGCGAGTAGAACTCGGCCGGCTTGAACGACTCCGCGGGGGGTGACTCATCGCGCACCTCTCGCGCCCGGGTGGGTCGAGCGACATACCTACTGCTCGTTTTCAGTTGAACGCGACAAGCGTCCGGGTCAGGGCGCTCTCGCGGTCGCCTTCGGTTCCCGTTGTCGCGAGGTGCTGGGCAGCGCCCCGGTGCCCACGGGCACCAGCACCGGAGGCCCGGCGGATGGGTCTGACAGCAAGCGCACAGTATCCCGACACCCCACCTGACAGCTCAGGCTCGAGAGGACGTCGTCCGGGGGATGGGTCTAACAGCACGCGAACAGTATGCCGACGCGACGCCTGCCGGTTCAGCCTTGGGAGACGCCCTCGCGCTCGAGCTTCCGGCTGCTCTCCCCCGTGATGTGCGTCGAGCAGAACTTCGGCCCCACAATCGCGGCAGAACTCGGCTGACCTCTCGGATGACCTGAAGGAGAGTCGGCGGGGAGTGATTCGTCGTGCAGTTGGCGCGACCGTGCCGCATCGAGCGCCGGGCGAAACTGTGCGTTTGGGTCGAAGGCGAACCGGGTCCCGGTGAGGGCGCCGTCGCGGTCCCTTCCGCCCCCTTGTCGCGAGGTGCCGGACAGTGCCCCGACGCCCACGAGATGGTCTGACAGCAAGCGCACAGTATCCCGACACGACACCTGACAGCTCAGGCTAGAAAGACGACCTCGCCCTCGAACTTCCGGTGATCTCCCGGTTGTGCAGGCGAGTAGAACTCGGCCGACTTGAACGACTCGGCGGGGGGTGACTTATCGCGCACCTCTCGCGCCCGGGTGGGTCGAGCGACATACGTACTGCTCGTTTTCAGTTGAACGCGACAAGCGTCCGGGTCATGGCGCTGTCGCGGTCGCCTTCGGTTCCCGTTGTCGCGAGGTGCCGGACAGCGCCCCGGTGCCCACGAGAGGGTCTGACAGCAAGCGCACAGTATCCCGACACGCCACCTGACAGTTCAGGCTAAAAGACGACGTCGCCCTCGAACTTCCGGTGAACGTCCCGCGTGACGTGCAACGACGAGAACGTCGGTGCCCGAACGTCGCGCAGAACTTGGCCGACGCGCGAAGGACTCGGCGGGGAGTGATTCGTCGTGCCGTTCGCCCCAGTTCTGGGGGGGGGACACGCGAAACGGCTCGTTCGAATCGAACAGGAACCGCGTCGGGGTAAGGGCGTGATCGCAACCCTTCCGTTCCGGTTGTCGCGAGGTGCTGGGCAGCGCCCCGGTCCCCACGGGCGCCGGCACCGGAGGGCCGGCGGATGGGTCTGACAGCAAGCGCACAGTATCCCGACACGACACCTGACAGCCCAGGCTAGTGTATCGCGAGCAGGGCCTGGCCGCCTTGTACGGGGAGGTGCGGCCCGGGCGACCGCGCAGTCATGATGATGATCGGATCGCGGCGCTGTTGAAGAAGACCCTGCAGGCGCGCCCCCCGGACGCGACGCAGTGGACAGTGCGGGCCCTGTCCCAGGCGACCAAGATGTCCAAGAGCTCGGTGCAGCGGTATCTGGCCCTGTTCGGCGTACAGCCCCACCGCCGCCGGGGCTTCAAACTGTCGACCGATCCGTTCTTCGTCGAGAAGCTGCGCGATGTCGTGGGGCTGTACCTCAATCCGCCCGATCGTGCGCTGCTGCTGTGCGTCGATGAGAAAAGCCAGGTGCACGCCTTGGAGCGAACGCAACCCGGGCTGCCGCTCGGGCTGGGCTACGTGCAAGGGATCACCCACGACTACTATCGCCACGGGACCACCACGCTCTTTGCGGCCCTCGACGTGGCTTCGGGCACCGTCCTCAGTCAGTGCAAGCCCCGCCACCGGCACCAAGAGTTCTTGGCGTTCCTGCGCTACCTCAATGCGCAGCTCCCGCCCCACCTCGACGCGCACCTGATCGTGGACAACTACGCCACGCACAAGCACGCCACGGTGCGTCGCTGGCTGGCCCGGCATCCGCGCTACCACCTCCATTTCACCCCGACCGCCTCCCTGGCTCAATCAAATCGAGCGCCGGTTCGCGCTCATCACGCAACGCGCCATCCGCCGCGGGTCGTTTACCAGCGTCCCGCAGCTCGTCGCCCGGATCGACCAGTTCGTGACCCGCTACAATCGCCATGCTCGCCCCTTCCCCTGGACCGCCACCGCGGATTCCATTCTCGGGAAGCTCGAGCGACTTTGTACCGTTATTAACGGGACACAACACTAGGGAAGCTCTGCACAGGTGGTCATGCGGACGAACTCGAAGTGCTCGAGCATGAGTGTGGTGTTGAGGAAAGGGGCCGCGCCCCGCGCGGCGGTGCCGACCGCGCGTCTGGGGGGAGGCTGCCCGCCGTGTGCGCCGCTACAGGCGACACGTCGCCCCCGCCGGGAGCAATCGGTATCGCACCATGTAGAGGTTGGCCAGCGCGAAGAGCGCAAAGGCCCGCGCCGTGTTCTTCGCCAACCCGCGGTAGCGCACTGTGGCAAAGCCCCACAGCCGCTTCACCACTGAGGAAGGGGTGTTCGCCCCGCGCGCGGAAGCGCGAGCGCGTGCGATTGATCACCTGCCACCGTGGGCTGAGCGGAGCGTTCCGGGTCGCGCGCCGCTGCACACGGAAGCGCACCC
>JBOHSI010000102.1:0-9090 GCA_050733055.1 Gemmatimonadales bacterium | reverse complement strand
ATCCAGATGCGCCGGCCCTACGTCCTTCGACAGCTCGAGCGCACCGGCATCCACGATGAAATGGGACGCCCCCGGCTGGTGCGACACGACCGACGCCAGCACGGTCACGCCGACGTCTTCCAGCGCGCTGCAGCCGATCAACACCATCGTCCGATCGTAGAAGACGTAGTTCCCCGGCCGGGCCTCGGTGACGCCGTCGAGCCGCTCGACCGCCGCCATCGCGGGTGTCGAGCCGACGCTGATCTCGCGCACCGGAATTCGCTCCTGCCGCAGTCGCTCGGCGAACCCGACCATGACGCTGCGCTCCTGTTCCCCGACCTGCGCGGCCTCCCGCTGGTTGCGGGTGCGGTAGGCGTGCCCGGAGTGGCTCAGGATGCCGTCGAACGTGAGCCCGCGCTCGCGCCCCAGTTTTCGGGCGACCTCGAGGGCGTAGGGGGACGATGGGTTGACTCCGGCGCGGTGATATCCACAGTCCACCTTGAGCCACACGTGCAGCCCGGAGCCGGCGAGCGCCTTCGCCGTGTCGAGATCGTCCACCACGACGCGCACCGTGGCACCCGTCTCCTGGGAGAGGCGGCGCATGTGCGCGATGTGGCTCGGGTCAACGGGAAACGCCCACGTGATGTCCGGCACTCCGGCGCGCGCGAACACCTCGGCCTCGACAGTTGTCGCCACGGTGAGCCCGTGGGCGCCGTGCTCGAGCTGCAGCCGGCCCAGCGCGACGCACTTGTGGGTTTTGGCGTGGGGCCGGAGCCGCACGCCGAGCTGCCGCGCCCGCACGGCCATGTGCTGCACGTTCCGCTCCACCACGTCGAGGTGGAGGAGCAGGGCGGGGGTCTCGAGATCGTGGACGCTCGTCGCCACGGTCAGCGCACGATGTGGAACTCGGTCTGGCGGCGCAGGATCCAGCGCATCGCGCCGTCCGCGCCCAACTCGGCGTCCTCTTCCTGCGCCGTGCGCACTGCCTGGCCGTTCCATTCGGGGACGGGCGTCGTCGCCTGGAGCTCGATCGAAAACCAGGTGCTCGGGCGCAGCTGCAGGTCGCCGCGGCCGGGCACGCCCTCCTGGTGATCCCACAGGCCGATGAGCGGCCCGGCGCCGTGGCCGCGGTCTCCGACGGGATGCGTGTAGATCGTGCCGGTGATGCCGGCCGCGCGCATGGCGGCGAGCGCCGACGCGAGCACTTCGTTCCCAGTGCGGCCCGGTCGCATCTCGGCGAGGAGGATGTCCTGCAGGCGGTTCGAGTTCTTGAGCGCCTGCTTCAGCCCCGCCGGCGCGTCCCGCTCGCCCCGGCGCAGCATGTAGCCCAGGTGCTGGGTGTCGGTGTTCAGGCCCAGCGCCGTGATACCGAAGTCGCAATGGAGCACGTCGCCCCGCCGGATCACCACGTTCGCGGAGTCCGACAGGTCCGCGCCCGAACGCTGCACGTCCACGTCGGTGTGGAACCAGGTTCCCAGGCCGAGGTCGTTGACGCGCTGGCGCATCCACCAGACGACGTCCTCCGTGGTCGTGGTGCCGGGGGTGATCACCCGGTTCGAGAACGCGGTGTCGATGATCCCCCACACGATCTCCATCATACGGCGGTACACCGGCATCATCTCCGGCGCCCGGAGCTCCTGATACTCCAGCGCCAGGTTCTCGGCGCGGATGATGCGCGCGCGGTAGCGCTCGGGGAGGGCAGCCTGCAGCTGCTCCCACTCGCCCGCGGAGAGTCCGTCGGAGAAGGCGTGGGTGTGGGAGATGTTCACGGCGATGTTCGCGGGGTCGCGCTCCTCCACCACCTGGCGCAGCAGATCCCATTGCGCCTGGCCCACGAGCTCCGGCCGTCGGCCGATCGAGGGATCGATCGTCTCGCGGGCGTGGTACGTCTCGTACAGCCCACCCTGTGTCGTGCCGCCCAGCGCGAGTCGCTCGATGCCCTGGTCGGCTCCCCAGTCGTGGAAGACGTAGATCGTGCGCCGGCGGGCGAAGAACGTGGTCGGGGAGACGAGCGCCCAGAACACGGGATCCTCGTTGTACTCCCGCATCGGAATCACCCACATCGCCACCTTGTGCTTGCGCATCAGGGCGGGAAGCACGGAGTCGAGGCGGTGACGCAGCCAGGCCTGCTGGACGGCCGCCTGCTCACGCAGGGTGCCGAGGGGGCGCGTGGGCGTCGCGCTGAGCGTCGGGATCGGGCCCGACGCCTGGAGGAGGAGGGTGGAGAGAACAAAGGCGGATAATGTCATGTCGGTTACGCTGGTGGTTCGAGTTGAATGCAGCGATTGCCCGCGGATCTCAGCCCCGCCACACGCCGGCCGCCAGCGCGAGCCAGCCTGCGAGGAAGCACAACCCGCCGACGGGCGTTACGGCGCCAAGCCAGCGCGTGCCCGTCAGCGCGAGCAGGTAGAGGCTTCCCGAGAACAGCACGGTGCCAGCGACGAACAGCCATCCCGCGGCCCGGACCGGCGCCCCCGGCCAGCGGGTGACCGCCCACGCGACGGCGAGGACGGCCAGAGCGTGGTACATTTGGTAGCGCGCGCCGGTTTCGAAGACGGCGAGCAGATCGGCGGAAGCCTTCGAGCGGAGCGCATGCGCGCCGAACGCACCCGCCGCCACGGCGACGAGCGCCGACAGCGCGCCGGCCACGGTGAAGACGCGGTCCATCAGTCGACGCGGCGCCCCGTCACCTCGATGCGACGGATCCGTTCGATGCGGCCCGAGCTGCCGACGAACGCGGAGGCGAACCAGCTGGTGAGGCCGACCACGATCGAGCCGAGGATCGCCGGGCCCAGTCCCGTGACGGCGAATCCCGGCATGAGCCACGCCACGAGCGCCAGCGAGACTCCGTTCACGACCAGGATGAAGAGCCCGAGGGTGAGCACCGTAAGCGGAAGCGTGAGGATGATGATGATCGGCCGGATGATCGCGTTCACCAGGCCGAGCAGCAACGCCGAGACGATGAGGTTGCCGACGCCGTCGATCTCCATCCCGGGGATGATGGTCGCCGCGGCCCAGAGGCCGAGAGCGGTGATGACCAGACGAAAGAAAAACCCCCTCATCGGCGGCTCCACTCGGCGAGGTTGCGGTCGAGCTGGCGCGAGTGTTTCTCGAGATGCTCGGCGTAGATCGCGAGCCAATCCTCCGCGGCGTAGCGGCCCGATTCCGTATGCCGGCCCACCTTGTGCCAGTCCTGCTCGCTCATCCGCTTCAGGAGCGGCACCGTGTTGGCCCGCACCGCTTCGACGGTGGCGAGCGCGGGTTCGAGCGGATGCGCGTGGTAGTCGAACGTCAACGCCCAGCGGTCCTGGTCGTACCCCACGATAACCGGGTCGGGCTCACCGAGCAGGTAGCGCAACCGCATGTGCGCGTTGGTCTCCGAGTCCGCGCAGTGCACGATGATCTCGTGCGCCGACCATTTGCCGGGCGCGGGCTTCCACTTGAGCGCCTCCGCGGGAATCTTGGCCAGCGCGCGCTTGAGGAGGATGGGGCCGTGGGCATACCGCTCGATCAGCGTGACGCGTTCGGCGGCGGTGAAGGGCATGTCAGCCTCGAGGGAAGGCGCGGTGCCGAAAGATACTCAGTGAGCCCGCCCCGCGACGAACCGCGCCGTGACGCCGGGCGGCACACGCACGCCCAGCCGCTCGTCGAACAGGATGGCGCCGGCCAGTGAGTCGCCGACGCGCACGGCGCCGATCCCGGCGAACGGCCCCAGCTCCGGCGGCCACCCGAAGATCAGCGCCTGGTCCGGCTGACCCCGCCACGTCACCGCGAGGGTGTCGGCGCGCGGTACCGCGAACACCAGGTGCCCCTTGAAACGGCAGAACCGGCCGATTGCGATCCGCGCGGTGTCGAGCACGATGTCGGTCAGCTTGAAGCGGTCGCCCATCTCGGGGAGGGTGAGGGTGTCCCCGCGCGCCACGCGCCAGTGCCCGACGTAGCGCTGGGAGGAGCGGGCCCAGCGCTGCATCTCCGGGGACCGGCAGGGGTCGGACGGCCCGCACGCCGCGAGGAGGAGCACCCCGACCAGCAACGTCACGCACGTCCCCGCGCACCGGGTCCCGGAGCGGGGGCCGGGGGGCGACGGCGAAGCGCGGATCAAGGGGTGATGCTGTCCGTCGCCCGCACGCGCGCGCTGATCGAGTCGGCCGCCTGCATCGCACGACCCACCCCGCGCGCGCCCGGGATGCGCGATTGGGCCAGGATGCTGTCGCGCTGGCGCTGGCTGAGCGTGTCGCCCGCGACCGCGCCGGAGTCGCCGGACTGGCTTCCGCCGCAGGCGAGCGCCAGTGTTACCAGCATGACGGGCAACGCCTTGAGTCTTACTCTCGCCTCTCGTCTGCGAACCGCCTGCAACTTGGCGTCCGGCGACTCACCTGGCAACTTGGCGCGTCAAAACCCGGAGCACATCCCATGAAACGCGTTCTCTCCGTTCTGACCCTCGCCGCGTGCACCGGGCCGCCCCTCAGCGACCGGCTCTCGCGCGCCACCTGGATCGATCTCACCTACGCCTTCGATTCGAGCACCATCTACTGGCCGACGGCGAAGCCGTTCACGCTCGAAGTCGTTTCGGCCCAGCGGACGGCGGCGGGCTACTACTACGCCGCGCACAACATCGCGGCGGCGGAACACGGCGGTACCCACCTGGATTCTCCGGTGCACTTCGCCGAGGGGAAGCATACGACCGACCAGATTCCGCTCTCACGGCTCGCGGGTCCCGCACTGGTGATCGACGTGAGCCGACAGGCGGAGGCCGACCGCGACTACCGCATCACCCCCGCCGATCTCGCGGCGTGGGAGCAGACGCACACGCGTGTCCCGCGAGGGGCGATCGTCCTATTCCGCACCGGGTGGGGGAATCGCTGGCCCGACCGCGCCCGCTACCTCGGCACCACCAAGAGCGGCCCGGGGGCGGTGCCGGAGCTCCATTTCCCGGGGATCCATCCCGACGCGGCGCGCTGGCTGGTCGAGCACGAAGTCCGCGCGGTGGGGATCGACACGCCGAGCATCGACTACGGACAGTCCGCGACGTTCGATACGCACCAGATCCTGTTCGCGGCGGACATCCCGGCCTTCGAGAACGTGGCGCACGTGTCCGCTGTGCCCGCGACTGGGGCGTTCGTGATCGCCCTGCCGATGCTGATTCGCGGTGGAAGCGGTGGCCCGCTCCGCATCGTGGCGGTGCTGCCCGAGGGGGCGGTTCCGCAGTGACACGTTCACCCCCGAAGCATCCGGCGCACCAGCACGGCGTAGGCGACCAGGTTCACGACCAGGGCGAACGAGCCGAGGAGGATCTGCTTGGGCGGGGTGAGCCCCGCGGGGTAGAGGGCCGGGATGAGGTAATGCTCGATGAAGCCGCCTTCGTATCCGGCGAGCCCCGCCCGCGTCCGGAAGTGGTTCTCGAGCGGGGTGAGCGGGCAGATCCACCCCTTGTATTCGATCACGATGCCCCAGACGGCGCACGGCAGGTGCAGCAGGACGAGCCAGCGCCAGCGCCAGGCGAGGAACCCGCCGAGCACCACGAACGCCACGAAGGCCGCGTGCAGCAGCACGACCGCATCGGCAAGGAGGCGGTAGGCCATCTTCAAGCCTCCCTTATACAGCGAAATCCCCCGCCAGGCCAGCGCCCGACGGGGGATTCCTGCTTCAGATGGGCCGCGCCACTCAGGCGCCCATCAGACTCTCGCACGGGTGGAAGAGGTCCTCTATCACCCCGAGGAGGTGGTCCGACAGCTCGAACAGGTGAACGAGCGCCTGCAGCTCGTCTTGAGAGAGCCGGCCCCCGTCCCCGCGTCGGATCGTAATCCCGTTGTGAGTAGCGTCGGCCGTGCCGCTGATGACGGCAGACGGCTCGCTGCTCCCCCCGACGTAGACGGCCAGGTTCGCCGTCACGGTCTGCGCCAGCGCGTCCACTTCGACGGTGCCGGCAAGCCGCACGGTCTCGCCGCCGCGCGTGACGGTGAAGTCGATGGTCACGATCGCGTGGGATGGGCTCGACGTCGCCAGCGTCGCGTCGAGCACGACGCTGATCGGCGGCGTGTCCAGGTCCCAAGCGACGTGGACCACCGCATCCGGGTTATCGGTGTCGAGGTTCGTTGCCGAAAACGACGCCTCGAAGTGGACCTGACGCGTGCCATCGCGCACGTCCCCGACTGCGGTGGCGCTGAACGTCGTGGGCTGCCCGGCGCCGTTGAGGGTAACGCTGGCGGTCACGACGTAGTTCACGTACTCGATGCCCGGATTCGCGGGCGTGCCGCCGCTCACGATCACCTGCAGCTGGTCGGTCTGCGCCGCACTCTGGTCAATCAGGTCGACGTAGCCGACCGCGACCGGCGGCTCGACGACCTGCTCGGTGATCGGGTCGACGGCGTAGAGGATGATCCGGACGCCGGTGCTCGGGCCGGGCACGGCTGGGCTCGGGTCCTCGATGTACCGGTGGGTCGTGACGTCCCACACGAATGTCTTGCCCCACAGGGACGACGGGATCACGTCCGCGGAGAGCGGCGAGCCGAGAGCGGGTGCGGTGGACCGCAGCGCCTGCAGTCGCGCCGGCACGTCAGCGTAGGGCTGGCGCGCAAACTGCGGCGCAGTGATCCGCGCAGCCGACAGCAGTGCCCCCGCCCGGGCCGACGCTGGCACGGGCGAGCCGGGCGCCATGCCGAGCGCGCTAAAGCTCTGGAACGCCGGCGTCGCGAAGGTGCTCGACACCGTCTGGAGGTCGGAGCTCAGCTGCTGCGGATCGGAAAGCTGGGGCCCCGTGCTGTCACTGCACGCGGCGGCGACGAGGGCGAGCGCGGCCAGGCCCCGCCAGGTACCACGATATGCCGACATGCTGCTTCCTCCGGTTGCTGACTTGGGGATGACGTCAGGTGGCCAACGTACGCGCTCCCTTCCCGGCCCACCGTGACGCGGCGCACGGGTCGGATAGGTGCACGGAGCACGTTGCGGTACCGGGGGTTACAGCATGCTCAGAAACGGCCGATACAGGCGCCCGCGGCTCCAATAGATGCGTGAAGCTCGCGGAGATGTCGCCGATGCGTGCGTGGGTCGAGACGGACATCGCTACCTCCGGAGTCGAGATGTGAACCGTCCCGCCCCGGGGGTCGGGGCGCCGGTCAAGCTGGAGTCAAGGGATGTGGCGTGGGTTACGCGATGATGCCGCCGCCGAGCAAGCGTCCGGCGCCGTCGTACAGGGCGCCCGACTGGCCCGGCGTGATCGCCCGCACCGGCTCGGCGAGATCGAGGGCCAGCGTGCCGTCCACGGCCGCGCGCACGCGGCCGGGCACCGCCGGCGCCCGATAGCGGCACTGTACGAACGCGGCGTCGCCCACGGTGAGCGGATCGGCGAGCCAGTTCACGTCCTCGAGCTGCACCGCGTGCCCGAACAGCTCGTCCCCCCCGCCGATCACGACTTCGCGGGTCTCCGGGCGGATCGCCACGACGTACATCGGCTCCCTGAAGCCGCCGGGCAGCCGGCGCCGCTGGCCGATGGTGTAGCGCGCGAAGCCGTCGTGCTCGCCCACGACCTCGCCGCTCAACGTGACGAGCGGCCCGGGCGCGAGGGCCGGCGCGTCGGCCGGGAGCTGGCGCTCGAGCACAGCCACGTAGTCGTCGTCGGGGACGAAGCAGATCTCGACCGACTCGGGCTTGTCGGCGGTGACGAGCCCGAGCCGGCGCGCCACGGCGCGCGTTTCCCGCTTCGTGAGCTCGCCCACCGGCGTGAGCATGCGAGCCACCACGGCGCGGTCGATGCCCCACAGGAAGTACGACTGGTCCTTGGCACGGTCACGGCCGCGGTACAGGGCGCCGTCGCGGGCGATCGCGTAATGCCCGGTGGCGACATACGCGCAGTCGAGGGCGTCGGCGTGGTGGAGAAAGTCGCGGAACTTGGTGAACGAGTTGCAGCGCACACAGGGAATCGGGGTCCGGCCCCGCGCATATTCGGACACGAAGTTGTCGATGACGTCATGCCCGAACCGGTCCTCGAGGTTGAGCACATAGTGCGGGACGCCGAGCCTGTGCGCGACGAGCCGAGCGTCGGTGATCGAGTCGAGGGAGCAGCAGGGACGGTCCGGAACGGTGTCGCCGTAGCAAAACAGCTTCATCGTGGCTCCGACGACGTCGTACCCTGCCTCCACGAGCAACGCGGCCGCCACCGAGCTGTCGACCCCACCCGACATAGCTGCGAGGACACGCTTCCTCACGGCAACCTCCCACCCCGCCGCCTCATCGATGCAGGATGGCGGACAGCGCGCGGACCTTCTCCACGATCTTGGGGAGCGCCGCTACCAGCGCGTCCACGTCCTCGGGGGCGTTGTCCTTCCCGAACGAGAACCGCAGCGCCGCGACGCCGAGCTCGTGCGGCACGCCCATCGCGGTGAGCACGTGCGAGGGCTCGACGGCTCCGGTGCTGCAGGCGGAACCCGAGGAACAGGCGACACCCGCCAGGTCCAGGTGCATGAGTAGCGCCTCGCTGTCGGTCCCGGGGATCGAGACGTTCGAAACATGCGGCGCCCGCTCGCCCTGCCAGCCGTTGATCACAGCGTCAGGCACGATCTCGAGCAGGCGGCGCTCGAGCTCGTCCCGCAGGGCACGGAGTCGCGGCGCGAGTTCGGCCTGCTCCCGCACCACGAGCTCGGCCGCCTTCGCGAGCCCGATGATTCCCGGCACGTTCTCGGTGCCCGGCCGGATCCCGAACTGCTGACCGCCGCCGTGGATGATCGCCTCCACGGCGTGCCGGTCGCGGACGATGAGCGCCCCGATGCCCTTTGGGGCGCCGATCTTGTGGCCCGAGATGGTGAGGAAGGTGCAGGCGACGTCCTGCAGGGACACGGGAACCTTCCCGAACGCCTGAACGGCGTCCGAGTGGAACGGGACGCCCGCCTCGCGACAGCGCGCGGCGACGCGCCCGATCGGCTGGATCACGCCCACCTCGTTGTTCACCCACATCACGGAGACGACCGCGACGCCGCGCGCGAGCGCCTGGTCCAGCGCGTCCTCCTCCACGACGCCGGACGCGCCCACGGGGAGGATCACCTCCTCGCCGCCGAGGTGCGTCACGGCGTGCGCTGCGGCGAGCACCGCCTTGTGCTCGACCGCCGACACGGCGAC
>JBOHSI010000101.1:0-9438 GCA_050733055.1 Gemmatimonadales bacterium | reverse complement strand
AAGAACTGCTGCCACTGCCGCACCATCCCGAGGTAGCCGTTGTTGAAGATCCCCATCTTCACCGGGATCTTCTCCTGCACCATCGTCGCGATCTCCTGCAGGTTCATCTGGAAGCCGCCGTCGCCCGAGATCGACCACACCGGCTCTGCGGGGCGCGCGAACGCCACGCCCATCGCGGCCGGCACCGCAAACCCCATCGTCCCCAGGCCCCCCGACGTGATGTGCGTGTTGGGCCGCCGGTAGGGATAGAGCTTCGCCACCCACATTTGATGCTGGCCTACGTCGGTGACGATGGTGACGCGGTCACCGGTCACCTCGTGGATTGCGCCCACGATGTTCTCCGGGGAGAGATCGCCCCGGTATGTCTCCTGGCGCGTCCGGACGAAGCTGAGGATCTCGTGGCGCCAGGCGTCGCAGCGGCGCGGCGCGACCGCCCGCAACAGCTCCGCCACCGCTTCCTTCGCGTCCCCCACGACGGCCACCGCCGTGGGGACATTCTTCCCGATCTCCGAGGCGTCCAGATCGACGTGGACGATCTGCGCGCGCGGCGCGAAGCCGGCCGTGTTGCCAGTCACCCGGTCATCGAACCGCAGCCCGATTCCGACGATCACGTCCGCCTGCTGGATCGCCCGGTTCACGTGCACCTCGCCGTGCATCCCGGGCATCCCGAGGTGGAGCGGGTGCGACTCGGGGAACGCGCTGATGCCGAGGAGCGTCGTGATCACCGGGATGCCGGTCCGCTCGGCGAGCTGGCGCACCGCGTCGTAGGCGTCGGCGAGGATCACGCCATGTCCCACCATGATCAAGGGCCGCGCCGCGCCGGCGATCAACCCGGCCGCTGCGGCTACCGCTTCCGCGCGGGAGCGTGATACGGGCGCCGGCGGAACCGCCGGGGGGGCGGGGGGGCTCGCCGGCTCGTAGGTCGTTTGCTGGTTCTGCACGTCCTTGGGGACGTCAATCAGCACCGGGCCGGGACGCCCCTCTTTCGCAATGGCGATTGCCTCGCGGACCTGGTCGGCGAGCTCGGTCACGTCCCGGACTTGGCAGCTGTGCTTGGTGATCGGGAGCGTCAGTCCGATCACGTCGGTTTCCTGAAACGCGTCGCGCCCGATCATGTGACGGGGCACCTGCCCCGTGATCGCGACGACGGGAGAAGAGTCCATGTGGGCGGTGGCGAGTCCGGTGACGAGGTTGGTCGCGCCGGGGCCGGACGTCGCCACGCAGACACCGATCCGGCCGCTCGCCCGGGCGTAGCCGTCGGCGGCGTGCGCCGCGGCCTGCTCATGGCGCACGAGGATGTGTCGGAGCCCGGGGTGCTCGGGCAGCGCGTGGTAAAACGGCATGATCGCCCCGCCGGGGTAACCCCAGATGAGGTCGACCCCTTCCTCCAGGAGCAGCCGGCACAGGAGCTGCGCGCCCGACAAGCGCTCGCCGCTCATCACACGCCCCAGAGATACGTGGAGTTGAGCGAGTCCGACTCGAGCCGCTCGGCGTAGTGCTCCTTGTTCATCGCATGAACCAGTGCCCGGGCGCACGCCTCGACGATGTCGGTCGAGGCGCCGTGCCCGCTGAGCGACTTGCCGTTCACTCGCGCCTGGAGCGAGGCCTGGCCCAGGCTGTCGCGCCCCGGCGTCACGGACTGGATGGTCAGGTTGGCGACCTCGACCGGCCGGCCGACGATCTCGCTCACCGCCGCGAAGGTGGCGGCGATGGGGCCGTCGCCCGACGCCGTCGCCCGGCGCTCGCCCGTCCAGGACCCGGTCATCCCCACTTCCGCCGAGGCTCCGACGGTGCCGCACGCCACCTGCAGGTGGGTGATCTGAAAGCGCTCCGGCGCGTCGCGGAAATCGTCGTGCACCAGCGCGAGCAGATCCTCATCCAGGATCTCGCGCTTGCGGTCGGCCAGCTTGGTGAACTCGCGGTACACCCGCTCCAGCGCGGGAGGGTTCAAGTCGTATCCCAGCTCGTGATAGCGCCGCTCGAGGGCGTGCCGGCCCGAGTGTTTGCCGAGCACCAGCCTGGAGTGCGGCACGCCGACCGTCTCCGGGCACATGATCTCGTACGTGATGCCCTTCTGGAGCACCCCATGCTGATGGATGCCGGCTTCGTGAGCGAAGGCATTCCGGCCGACGATCGCCTTGTTCGGCTGCGGGTGGACGCCGGTCAGATGCGACAGCAGTCGGCTCGTGCGGTAGATCTCCTGGGCCTGGACGTTGCAGCGGAAGTTGACCACCTGCGGCCGGACCCGGCTCGCCATCACAATCTCCTCGAGCGCCGCATTTCCCGCCCGCTCACCGATCCCGTTCACGGTGCATTCGACCTGCCCGGCGCCCGCGTCGACCGCCGCCAGCGAGTTCGCGACCGCGAGCCCCAGGTCGTCGTGGCAGTGGCAGCTGAGGACGACGCGGGCGGTCCCGGGGACGCGCTCACGCACGGTGCGGAACATCTGGCCGTAGTCGCCCGGCAGCGCATACCCCACCGTATCCGGCAGATTGATGGTCGTCGCACCCTCGGCGATCGCCGCCTCCACGACCCGGCACAGGAAGTCGAGATCGGTACGACTGGCATCTTCGGCCGAGAACTCCACGTCGTCGGTGTAGCGCCGGGCCCGGCGGACGCCCCGGCGCGCGGCCTCGATGCACTGTTCACGATCGATCCGCAGCTTGTGCTCGAGATGGATGTCCGAGGTGGCGATGAACACGTGCACGCGCCCGCGGGCCGCGCCGGCCAGCGCCTCGCCGGCGAGATCGACGTCCTTTTCCACGCAGCGGGCCAGCGCCGCGAGCACCGGGCGCCGCACCTCGGCGGCGATGTCCTGGACGCCCTGGAAATCGCCCTCCGAAGCGGCGGGGAACCCGGTCTCGATGACGTCCACGCCCAGCGCGTCCAGTTGTCGCGCCAGGCGGACTTTCTCCTCCGGAGTCATGGTGTTTCCCGGCGCCTGCTCGCCGTCGCGTAGCGTGGTGTCGAAGATGATGAGGTCGCGAACCATAGTGTGTGCTCCGTGCGCTCCCGGTTCGAGTGGTGAAAAACAAAAAACGCCGCGGATCGAAGGGGATCTGCGGCGTCGGCTCCTGCCACGACTGCTTGGTTCAGCGATTCAGCTCAGTGCCCTCATCTGCGACGCGCCGCGATTCCCCGCTGGTCCGATCAGGACCAGCAGCAGAACCAGGACGAAAATCAGCGCGAGCGCAGACACGGAGTTCATCGGTGCGTTCAGTCTCCTGACAACAATCAGCCCTGTCGCATCAAGGCACGGCAGGTTACCCCCTCGCCCGGGAGGTGTCAAGAGGTCGCGCGTGCACCCTGCCCTACCCGAAGGGGTGGGCAGCGCTCACCACGTAACCGTGGGCGTGTCCTGCTTCGGCTCGAGCGACCGCAGGTACGTCACGAGCCGCCAGATGGCCTCGGGTGGTAGGATCCCCCCGAACGCGGGCATCCCGCGCGGCCGGCCGTAGTAGATCGAGTGGAAGATCGCGTCGTCCGCGCCGCCGTAGCGCCAGCGCCCGTCCGCAAGGCTCGGCCCCTGCCCCCCGACCGCCCCCGCCGCGTGGCAGCCGTCGCAGTTGAACGCAGTGAACAGCTTGCTGCCTTGCACGGCCGACTTCGCGTCTCCCTTGACCGGATTGTGAAGGCTGCCAGCAGGCGGGGGACTTCCTCCGGCGAAGACGTGCTCGTCGTAGCGCACCGACGGCGGCACGGGCTGTTGCGCCGAGCTCACCAGCAGGGTGAGCAGCGGCGCGGCCGCTACAAACCGAAGAGCCATACGATGCCTCCCAGACTCGTGTGCCGCGCGATGTCCGGCATGAAGCTCGTCGGCGGTCGTACGTCCGTGGGGTCGTCCGAGCGGACGTCGCCCGTCAGCAAGGCCCAGTCGCCGCCGATCCCGGCATAGACTGCCACGTACTGCCTGCCGTCGGGGCCGGTGAACGTGATGGGATTCCCAACCACGCCGGAGCCCACCTTGAACTTCCAGAGCACGCGACCACGGCGCGCGTCGGCGGCCTTGAACCAGCCGTCGAGCGTGCCGTAGAACACCACGTCCCCGGCGGTGGCGAGAGCCCCGCCCCAGACGGGATACTTCTCCTTGATCTCCCACACCTTCTTCCCGACGGCGGCGTCCCATGCGATGAGCGCGCCGAGGTGTCCGCCGGGGCCGGGCTTGTACGGGGCGTTCAGGCCGATGAACGGGGTGCCAACGATGTAGGTCACCGGAGTCGTCTGGTAGTCCATGCACATGTTGCTGGTCGGGACGTAGAACAGTCCGGTGCGCGGCGAATAGGCGGCTGGCTGCTGGTTCTTGCCGCCTTCGAGCGTCGGGCAGATGTCCTTCACGTTGCCGCGCGAGGCGCCGGTGAGCTTCGCGGGCTCGACCTCCGGGCGCCCGGTCGCGAGATCGACCCGCTTCGCCCAGTTGACGGGCACATAGGGCTCCGCGAGGAGTACCTCTCCGGTCGCGCGGTCGATCGTGTACGCGAAGCCGTTCTTGTCGAAATGGACGAGGACCTTGCGCGTCCGGCCAGTGATCGTGAGGTCGACGAGGATCATCTCCTGGACGGCATCGTAGTCCCAGTTGTCCGCCGGGGTGAACTGATACGCCCAGACGAGAGTGCCGTCACCGGGGCGGCGCGCCAGAACGCTCGTCGCCCACTTGTTGTCCCCCGGACGCTGTTCGGCATTGTATGGAGCCGGGTTGCCGCTGCCGTAGTAGAACAGGTCGAGCCCCGGGTCGTAGGAGAGCCAGCCCCACACCGGCGCCCCGCCGTGCTTCCAGCCGTCCGCCGGCCAGCTCGCGAGCGCCAGCTCCGTCCCGCGGTCGTAGAACGGCTTGAACGTCCCGGGCCGTGCCAGGACGTCGCTATCCGGTCCCGCGTTGTACGCGGTCCACACGAGCCGTCCGGTCGCGAGATCGAGGCCCTTCACCCACCCGCGCACCCCGTACTCGCCCCCGGCGTTGCCGACGAGCACGCGGTCTCGGACCACGAGGGGCGCCATGGGCGTGGTTTCGCCCCTGCGCACGTCGGCCACCTGCGTCTTCCAGATTTCCCTGCCGGTCGCCGCGTCGATCGCAACGGTGTGACCGTCCAGCAGGTTGTACACGATCTTGCCGCCCGCATAGGACGCACCCCGGTTGACCACGTCACAGCAGGCCATCCCGATGGCGGCGGCGTTGACGTTGGGGCGGTACTTCCATTTGAGCGGGTACCCTTCCTCGCTGAGGTCGAAGGCGTAAAGGACGTTCGGGTACGGTGTGATCGCGTACAGCGTGTTGTGCACGACCAGCGGTTGTCCCTCGTGTCCGGACAGAACGCCGGTGGAGAAGCTCCACACGGCACGGAGCCGGGCCGCGGTCGTGGTGTTGATCTGGGTCAGCGCGCTGAACCGGGTGGCGGCGTAGTCCTTCGCGGGCATCGTCCACTCACCGTCCGGCGCCTGCGCGCCAAGACTCCAGGGGCCGACGAGCAGGACGAATGTGAGGCCACCTCGCTGCATGCCCACCTCCTCCCGCAAGCTACTGCGCGCGGCGCAGTAGCACCTCGATGAGGGCCCGAATCGCCCGTCCCCGGTGGGACACGCGCTGCTTCGCCGGGAGCGGGGCCTCGGCGAACGTCATCTGAAGCTCGCTGGAAAAGAAGAATGGATCATAGCCGAATCCGCCGGTGCCGCGCGGTTCAGTGAGAATCCGGCCCTCGCACGTGGCCTCGACGAGCTCGGGTTTGGCAATCGCGGTCTCGACGTAGGCTACCACGCACCGGTAGCGCGCCGCCCGTTGGTCCTCGGGCACGCCCGCCAGCCGCTCGAGCAGCAGGGCGTTGTTCGCCGCCTCGAGCCCTCCGTCCCTTTGCACGCGTGCTTCTTGCCCGTGCATCAGCGACCAGCGTGCCGAGAACACCCCCGGCGCGCCGTCCAGGGGGTCGACCTCGAGCCCTGAGTCCTCGGCGAGCGTCGGCAGGTTGCTGCGCTTCGCGAAGTAGCGGGCCTTCGCCACCGCGTTCTCGGCGAAGCTGGTGCCCTGCTCCAAGTCCTGCTCCTCGGGCAGCCGCTCGAGGTACAGCTCGGGCGGAAACGCGAGCTGGAACGGGAGCCCCGCGAAAATGTCGCGGATCTCGCGCGTCTTGCCCTGATTGCGGGTGGCGATCAGCAGCTTCATGACGGGTCACCGCGCGGCGCGGCGGAGGCGCCCGAGCAGCTCTGTCGTCGAGTACCCCGGTACGAGGGCGACGCGCACCACTCGGCCACGCCAGCTCTCCACCTCGTCCGCGCCGACGATCGCCTCGCGCGGGTAATCCGCGCCCTTCACCAGGACATCGGGTCGGAGCCGCGTGATCAACGAGAGCGGCGTCTCCTCGTCGAACAGCACGACGCAGTCCACGCACGCGAGCCCGGCAAGCAGCCGGGCACGCTCCTGCTCGGGGACCACCGGCCGGTCCTCGTGTTTGCCGAGCCGCCGGACCGACGCATCGGCGTTCACTCCGACGACGAGTGCCGCTCCCTCGGCCCGCGCCGCCTCGAGCAGGCTCAAGTGCCCCACGTGGAGCAGATCGAAGACGCCGTTGGTGAACACGACGGGGCCTGGCTGGCGCTTGCGCCAGCGGGCCGCTGCTTCGGAGCTCCTGATCTTCTCCGCAGTGTTCATGCCCGCTCCCCCGGCTCCGGCGTGCTGCCCCACCGGTCGAATGCGAGCTTCAGGAGCGGTGGGGCAACGAGCGTCGTGCCGATCACCATGAGCAGGATCGCGCTGAACAGGCCGCTCGACAGCACCCCCGCGGTGACACCGATCTGGGCGAAGATGAGCCCGACCTCGCCGCGCGGTGCCATGCCGATGCCCACGGCCCAGCGGTTGAAGCGCAGCCACGGCGCCGCCCAGCCGCTCGCGAGCTTGCCGAGCACAGCGATCGCGAACAGCGCCCCGCCGATCGCGAGCGGCGCGTGGCTCGCCGGGTCGAACGGGTTCCACAGCCGTACATCCACTGCCGCGCCGATGCTCAGGAAGAAGATGGGAGTGAAGATGTCGGCCACCGGCTTCATCCGTTCCTCGATGGCGTCGAACTGATTCGTGCCCGAGAGGATGATCCCGGCGGCGAAGGCACCGATGATGAGGGCCGAGCCGGCGCGGTCGGCGAGCGCCGCGAGCAGCAGCAGGAACGCGAAGGCCGAGACGAGCAACACGCCGCGCACCCGCATCCGGTCGATGAGCCCGAAGACCCGTGGCGCCAGGGCGAAGCCGACGGCGAGCGCGAGCACCAGGAACCCGACCGCCACGGCGAGAATGCGCGTGACTCCCCACAGACTCACCGCTGTCCCGCCGGCGAGCCCCGACACGACGCCGAGGATCACGAGTCCGAGCACGTCGTCGATCACCGCGGCGCCGAGTACGAGGCGTGCCTCGACGGCGCTCATGCACCGCAAGTCGGTGAGTACGCGCGCCGTGATGCCGACCGAGGTCGCGGTGAGGGTCGCGCCGACGAAGATCGCGGTCGTGGTGGCATCCGCGAGCGTGTGCTGGTAGGAGTGCAGCGGCGAGATCCAGTAGAGGAACCCCAAGAGGAACGGCACGGCGACGCCGACGAGCGCCACGGACATCGCGGCCCCGCCCACCCGAGCCATGGCCTTCAAGTCGGTATCGAGGCCGATCTCGAACAGCAGCACGACCACGCCGACCTCTGCGAGCAGCCGCACGACGCCGCTGAGCGGGTCGTCCGGCGCCGTCGGGATGACGCCGAGCGCGCTCGAGCCGAGCAGGATTCCCGCTAGCAGCTCCCCGAGCACGGCCGGCTGGCCGAGCCGCTCGAACAGCTCGCCCGCGAACTTGCCGGCGACGAGCATGATCGCGAGGACCACGAAGAAGCGCGCGACGTCCCCGTGACCCGCTGCACCGAGCAGCAACGGGAGGCACGCCGCGAGGGCCCACGCGCGGCGGCCCACGCTACAACGGTTGCGTCGCCTTGGGATGGAAATTGAAGGTGTGGCGGAACAGCGGGAGGTCGACCGTCTCGCTGTACTCGGTTTCGATGACGATCTCGCGCGGCGTCGCGCGGCGGACGATCTTGACCGCCTGGGCCGCGTCGGGGAGGCCGATGTCCTGCGCGGCCGCCTGGATGCGGCGGCGGATGGTGCCGTCGTCGAGCGCGGCGGCGAGCTGTGCCTGGGTGCGCATCTCATCCAGCAGCCGAAAGTAACGGAAGTACACCTCACCGATGTTCACGCCGTAGTACAGCACCGCGACGAATACGAGCAACGAGACGAGGCAGCCCGTCGAGCTGGCTCCGCGCCGCGTCACCACTGGGACTGGGCTCCGTCCACGATGTCGTTGACGAGCTTCTCCAAAGCGATCTTGCGCCCGGCTGATTCCTGAGGTGGCAGGTACTCCCCGACCACGGTGAGTCCCTGCTTCTGCCACAGCGTCTTCCCTTCGCGCTGGTCAAAGATCTCGACGTCCACCGTGATCTGCACCTGGCGCCGCGTGACGTCGGCGCGCCCCTCCCCTGGACGGAACGCCAGCGGGACGTCCGGCTCGTAGCGGACGACGCGGCCGCGGACGACAGCGTCGGCGTTGCGCTCGGCCGCGACCCGCAGGCCGAGCCGCCCCTGAAACGCCTCGAGCACCGCGTCGTTCACTTCCTTGGTCAACGCCGGTTCCGGGGTTTGATTATCGAACGGCAGGATGGCGACGGTCTTGATGTTGGGCAGGCCGCCGCCGGCGAAGCCGTAGAGGCAGCCCGCCAGCGTCAGGCCGGCGAGGCTAACGGCGGCGGCGCCACAGCGCCGGATCGATGACCGCCGCGGTGTCCACCACCACCACCGAGAGCTCAAAACGGGCCGGACCCTCCGGGAAATCGAGTCGGGCGCGAGCCGGCAGGCCGCGCGCGTCGAGCTGCGTTATACTGCGGGCGAGCCGCTTCCCCGCCTGCCGCCACTCGGCCTCGAGCACCCGGCCGCCGTCCTCCGTCACGACGTAGTCCAGCGTGTCCGGGCCTTCGACGAACCGCCAGATCCGCCGACGGCGGTCGCCGCCGGAATCGCTCCGGCCGAAGACGTGGGCGGCCGGCGCTGGCGGCCTCACGATGCCGAGCCCGGCCCACAGCAGCCGCAAGGCCGGGACGAGCGAACGGAAGTTTCGCTCGGGGTCCGCCCACACCGCCGAATCGCCCACTACGACCGCCGCACCCGCACCCAACCCCAGTGGCCCGACGTAGTCAAACCGCAGCGAATCGGGCGGCGCGATGCGCGCCTGGCCGCGGCCGCCCCAGCGCCGCTCGCTGTCCTGGTACTTGAACCGAAACCGAATCGCGATCCGGCGCACGGGGAGCGTGGCCCGCGCCCACGCCACGGCGGCGTCGCGGTCTGCGGGCTCGAGCGGCTGCGGTACGAGCGGCGGCAGCCGGCCGGGACAACCGGCCAGCAGCGCACAGGCGGCAATGTAGAAGAGCGGGACTC
>JBOHSI010000100.1:0-12801 GCA_050733055.1 Gemmatimonadales bacterium | reverse complement strand
GCGCGGCGCGGGCGCTAGGTGACGAGCGGCTGTCGCAGCGGGTTCGAAGTCGCCTCGCGGCACTGGGGCGAAGCGACCTCGCGAAAGCTGGTCCGTGAGTGAAATCACTCTTAAGGAGGCGTAATGCGCCAACCACCGCGGAAAAAGGCGAAGAGCAGAATCGCGAAAAAGGCGAAGAGCAGAATCGCCAGGAGAGATCAATCGAGAATCACCCTTTCAGGAGGCGTAGCCATGCCGAGGGCCAAGAGCAAGCGCACCAGGGACTATGAGTTCAATGCCACGTGGTTTGAGAGAGACTTCGAGGCTGAACTAGACGCGGCGAAGGAGGACTTTGAAGCCGAAACGGCGGCGCCGAAGGGGTCAGGATTCAAACCGGCCACAAATAAAAGGCTGCATGGGTATCTCGCCGCGTGGATGCGAGACATGAAGGCTTGGGGTGAGAACGTTCGCGATGACATCATTCGCCTGGAAGCCGCGGTGCGCATGGCACCCGGCGAGCCGGGCGACCCGCCGCCGGCACCGAGAGTGAGGTGAACAGGTGACCTGATCGGGTAACGCGGTCCACCGGCTCGGGGCGCGTCCGCGGTCCTGGACGCAGTCGCGGCGCGCGCCCCGTGCTTGCCACTCGAGCCCGAAATCGCAGACCAACGCCCGCCCGCCGGGCGAAGACGACGTTTTCGGGCTTGATATCGCGATGGACGATGTTTCTCGCGTGGGCGTAGGCGAGCGCCGCCGCCACCTCGCGCGCGACCGCCACCACCTCCCGCGGTCAACCACGCCCACCCACGCCGATGGCCGTCGTGTGCCGCAACGCCTATTGTTAAGCGGCTCAAACCGCTCAGGAAGCCGCCGTCCATGCCCTCCCGCCGCGACTTCGTCCACTCGTCGCTCCTCGCCGCCGCCGGCGCGCTCGCCCCGACCCGCGACGTCACGGGGTCGCTGCCCTGGTGGTGGACCGCACCGGCGCGCGATCCCGGAACGGGCCTGGTCGACGTTCCCGACCGCCTGCCCATCGCGTGGTACCGGAGCACGATCGCCCGGTTGCAGCAGGCCCTCGGCGCTGCCGGCCTCGACGGCATGCTGCTCAAGGACCGCTGGAACATCGTGTATCTCACCGGCTACTTCCACAGCCAGACCGAGCGCCCCGAGGCGCTGTGGGTGCCGGCTACGGGCGAGCCGACGCTGTTCGTGCCCGGCCTCGACCGCGATCTGGTCGCCAGCTGGTGGATCAAGGACTACGAGCTGTATTTCGACTTCCCCCACGCGGAGACGAGCAACGACCCGCGCGTCGGCTCGGTCGTGAACGCGCAGGGGACGGTGGACCTGTGGCGCTGGATGCTCGCCGGGCTCGACAAGCGCGGGTTCGGTGCCAAAAAGATCGGGCTCGACTGGGACGCACCCGAGGGTCAACTGACCAAGTTCCGCGCGGCGTTGAAGGGAGCCACGTTTCGCGCCGCAGACGACATCCCGATGGGCATGGGGGTGATCAAGACGCCCGAAGAGATCGCCCTCACTCAGCGGGCCATCGACTACCACGACCAGATCCTCGAGTTCTGCCGTCGCTACGTGTTGGAGCACGGCACGGACGCCACCGATTTTGACGTGCGGCACGCCGCCGAGGCGTTCGGGACCGAGTTGCTGCTCAGGGACATGAGACGGGACGGCCGCCCGCACACGGCGGTGGGCGTGGACATCTCGGTGGGGTGCCGCACGGGCATCGGGACGGCCTACCCGCACCCCAACCAGTTTTTCCATTCGAGGATCCGGCGCGGCGACGCCATCCAGTTCTCCGGCATCATGGTGCGGATCGGCGGCTACGGCGGTGAAGGCTATCGGGCTTGCCACATCGCGCCGATGACGGACGCGCAGACGAAGATGTGGGACGTGCACACCGAGATGACGCTGGCGCAGCAGGAGTACTCGAAGGCGGGCGTGGAGTGCCGGAGCGTCGCGAGCAAGGTGCACGAGATCGCGCGGCGCGCCGGCCTCGAGCGGTTCGTGTACCACCGCCCGGCCCACGGGGCAGGGATGGAAGGCCACCAGAAGCCGTACATCGCGCTGGGCGACGCCACCGTGTTGGCCGAAGGGATGATGTTCTCGAACGAGCCGGGGCTGTACGACCCCGCCGGCGGGTACGGTTACAACCACTCCAACAACCTGCTGATCACGAAGGAGCGTGGCGTGCAGATGAACAGGACGCCGCTGACCAAGGAATGGTGCTGGCTCACGATCTGATCCGCGGCACGGGGTAGGCGGGATGCCCTCCCGCGACCTGATCGAACGGGTCCGCACGGCGCTGGGCGACCGGTACACCATGATCACGGCGGTGGGTCGGGGCGGGAACGCGTCGATCTTCGGGGCCTACGACCAGAGCGGACGGAAGGTCGCGATCAAGGTGCTCCACCCCGAGCTCGCGGTGTCGGTCGCGGCCGACCGCTTCCTGCGCGAAATCCGCTACGCCGCCCAGCTGGACCATCCGCACATCGCACGCCTGATCGACAGCGGCGAGACGGACTACCTGCTGTGGTATGTGATGCCGTATGTCCCGGGCGAGAGCCTGCGCCAGGTGCTGCGGCGCGAGCCACGTCTCACCATCCCCCGCGTGGCGCGAATCGGCTGCGAGGTACTCGACGCGCTCGACCATGCGCACGCGCGCGGCATCGCCCACCGCGACATCAAGCCGGACAACATTGTCTTGTCTCCGGAGGGCGCCGTGCTCGTCGATCTCGGCATCGCGCGCGCCATGGCGAGCTCCGGGGACGACCGCGTGACGCGCAGCGGGTTCGTCGTGGGGACCGAGGAGTACATGAGCCCGGAGCAGGCGGCGGGCCACCCCGACGTGGACGGCCGCACGGACGTGTATTCGCTCGGCGTCGTGCTGTTCGAGTCCCTGGCGGGCAGGCCGCCGTTCTCTTCGGTGAGCGCGGCAGCGGTGCTCGAGATGCAGCAGCACCAGAAGCCGCCCGACATCCGGAGCATGAGGCGTGACGTGCCGAAGGAGCTCGCGGCCGTGATCGCCCGCGCGTTGGCCAAGGTCCGCGACGAGCGCTGGCAGACGGCAGGCGAGATTCGGACGGCGCTGCTGCCGTTCGCCGTGGGGGCGACGTGATCAGGGGCGGCCCGATGGCGGCCGTCATCGCCCTACCGTCCACCAGCTCGTGCTGCCAGTAGCGCGCCCGTCCCATCGCGGGTAGCTAAGCGCACAGGACTTGCTTGCGACCGGGTGATAGAAGGGGCATTGTGATTGCGACTTATACCCGGTCATGACTGTCGACCCGCTGTTCGACCGCCTGGCTCGCGCCCTCGCGGACCGCTACAGCTTGGTGCGCGAGTTGGGCCACGGCGGCATGGCCGCGGTCTACCTCGCCACCGACCTGAAGCTGGGGCGGCAGGTCGCGATCAAAGTCCTGCCGCCCGAGACACGCCAGTACCTCGGAGCCGACCGCTTCCGGCGCGAGGTTCGGCTCGAGGCCCAGCTCTCCCACCCGCACATCGTGCCGCTGTTCGAGGCCGACGAGGCCGACGGACTGCTGTACTACGTGATGGAGTATGTGGAGGGCGAGTCGCTCGCAGACCGCCTCCGTCGGCAAGGCCCGCTCCCGGCCGATGAAGCGCTCCGCATCTCGGCGGAGGTGGGCGACGCGCTCCAACACGCCCACGAGCGGGGGATTCTCCATCGCGACGTCAAACCTGAAAACATCCTGCTGTCGGGTGGGCACGCTCTGGTCGCCGACTTCGGGATCGCCAAGGCCGTCGCGGGCCCGGCGCCGGGGGATAGCCTGACGGCGACCGGCGTATCGGTGGGCACGGTGCAGTACATGAGCCCGGAGCAGGCGAGCGGCTCGGAGCGCCTCGACGGGCGCACCGACGTCTACGCGCTGGCGGCAGTGCTGTACGAGATGCTCGCCGGCGAGCCGCCATTCACCGGGCATACCGCCCAGGCGGTCCTGGCCCGCGTGCTCACCGAGCGGCCGCGCCCGCTCCGGACCGTTCGGCCCGATGTCCAGCCTCACATCGAGCGCGCGGTCCGCGCAGGCCTAGCGAAGCTCCCGACCGACCGGCCAGCGTCGGCTCGTGCGTTCGTGGACATGCTCGTCCGGCCGACCGCAGAGCGGCCGGCGTGGTCGAGACCGTGGCCCCGGCGCGCGGCCCTCGCGGGCATCGGTATCGCGGCTCTCGCCGCCGCCGTCTGGACGGCGACCCGGCCGCCCTGGGGCTCCCGCACCGCTCAACCACCGACCGGTACAGTGCTCGTGCCCGGCGGACAGTACGTCGTGGGCGACGGGCGGGACGCGGCGGTCGCATCGCTCGACTCCTTCTACATCGACTCCACCGAAGTGACCGCCTCTGCCTACGAGGAGTTCGTGCGAGCCGGCGGCGCGCCAGCGCCCTGGCAAGTCCGTCCGCCGGAGACCTGGCCTGTCACCGGGGTCCTCTCCGCCGAGGCCCAGGCGTTCTGCCGGTGGCGTGACTCGGCGGCGCGGCTCCCGACCGAGGCCGAATGGGAGGCGGCGGCGCGTGGCCCGGACGCCCGCCGATATCCCTGGGGAAACGACTGGCTTCCCGGCCGGGCGAACGCGGCCCGGGCCACGGATTCCCTGGCGCCCATCAGCGCGTTTCCGCTCGGCAAATCGTGGGTGGGGGCAGTGGACATGGTGGGCAACGCATGGGAGTGGACCGCCACGGAGGCGGCGACCGCACGACAAGGCGAGCGTTGGCACGTGATCAAAGGGGGGGCGTTCAACACGCCGCCGGCCAACGCCGCCGCGTTCTATCGCGCCGCGCTTCCGGACCAACGGAGCGCCGTTTTCAATACCGGGTTCCGCTGCGTCCAGCCGCTCGCGAGGGCACCTTGACACCCCGTGCGGCACGTGGTCGGGCGGTGATGACGGCTGGACGAACGGACAGACGGAATGACGGGCGGAGGCTGCTAGCCCTGACCGTCCTTTTGTCGGTCGGTCCCTCCGTCCGTCAGTCCGTCGCCCAGTGCCCCGACGGCTCCCCGCCGCCGTGCCGCGCGCGGCCCGCCGCCGCACGCCCCGTCGCCACAGAGCGCACACCGTCACTGAGCGTGCTCTATCTGGCGACGGCCTCCCCCGACACGGCCGACGCCGCGCTCGCCGAAGGCATCACGGAGGAGCTCATCGTCCGCCTCTCGCGGGTGGACGGCCTTCGGGTCACGAGCCGCTTCGGCGCGCTCCGCTATCGCGCCCGCGGCGCCGTCGATCCGCGGCAAGTCGGCCGCGAGCTGGGGGTCAGGTATGTCCTCCAGGGGACGCTGCGCCGCGCGCGCGACCGGGTTCGGGTCTCGGTCGAGATCACGGACGCGATCCAGGGTCACAATGTGTGGGCGGCGACCTACGACCGGCCCGCCGAAGACGTGTTCGCGATGCAGGACTCGGTGGCGGTCCAGGTCGCCTCCGCGGTGCGCGGCCGGCTCACGATCCAGGAGCGCGCTCGACTCGCTCCGCGTGCGCCAGCCGTCTCCCCCGAGGCGTATCAGGCCTACCTCCGCGCCCGCGCGGCGGTCCGGGCCCGGACGCCATCGGGGATCGGTCATGGCGTCGCCCAGTACCGCCGCGCGGTGACGCTCGATCCGACGTTTGGTCCAGCGCACGCGGGCCTGGCGCAAGCCTACATGCTCGCCGCGTTTTGGGGCGCCGACGCGCCCGGATTGTCGGCGGACAGCCTGGAGCGGCTCGGGCACGTGGCCGCAGTGCAGGCTCTCGCGCTCGATTCCTCAAGCGCCGAGTCGTGGCTCGCGGCCGCGATGAGCGTGCGCAACCGGGATCCAGGGCGTGGCTTGGACTACCATCGCCGGGCGCTCGCGCTCGACTCAACCAACGTCGAAGCGCTCCATCAGCTGGCGTGGGGCTTGTACGCGGCGGGGCAGCTGGACAGCGCGATCGCCACGGAGCAGCGGGTGACTGCACGCGACCCATACTACGCGTATGCCTACGCCACCATGGCGGATCTCCTCAACGTGGCGGGACGTCCCAGCGAGGCGCTGGCCTGGGTAGCCCAGGGACTCGCCATCGACTCGACTCACGGGGCGCTCTACGGGTTTCGTGCGGACGCGTGCCTGCGCTTGGCCCGCGTGGAGGAGGCGCGGGCGGCGGTACGGCAAGCAGTGTCGCTGGGATTCTCCGTAGTCGCCGGGCGGATACTGCTCGCGCTCGCTACCCTCGCCGAAGGGGACACGACGGCCGCCCGGGTCGCGGTCGCCGTCGTCGCTGACGAGCTGCGCGCCGAGCTGGCGCGCGCCCCGACTGGCCTCACCTTCTTCACGGCGGGTTTTCTCTCCGGGGGATACGCACACCTTGGTGTCGCCGACAGCGCCGTCGCCTGGGCGCGCCGGGTGTCGATTGGGCAGCTGCGCCTTAACGCGGTCCACTTCGCGCGGCACTGGTTGTGGCAGCCGCTGCAGGGTGACCCGCGCTTTCAGGCGATCCTCGCGGGGCTGCGGTGATGAGGGGCGGACGATCGGACGCTCGGACGGTTGCACGGAGGATCGGGCTTGCATCGATCCTTCTGTGCACCGGTCTCACGGTACGCCTGTCCGCCCTCCAATGCCCTGACGGCTCCGCGCCGCCGTGTCGGGCCTCGGTGCGCGCCACGGCTCCAGCGCCGAACAGCGTCGCGGTGCTCTACTTCGACAACCTGTCGCGGGACACGGCCGACGCCTACCTCGCGGACGGACTAACCGAGGAGATCACATCACGTCTCGGCGGCGTGCAGCGGCTCCAGATCAAGCGGCCCAGCCGCGACGCGGTGCGTCGCCTGCGCGACACCGTGCCCGACTACCTCGTGACGGTGGGCCGAGTGCTGCGCGTCCGTTACCTCGTCGAAGGAAGCGTGCGCCGCGCCGACGCTCGAATGCGGGTGTCGGTCGGCCTTGTAAAGGCCGCCGACGGCTTTCGCGTCTGGAGCGAAGCCTACGATCGCGCCCCGACAGATCTGCTCGCCCTCCAGGAGGAGATCGCCCGCGAGGTAGCAACGGGGATCGCTGGGCGGCTTGGTCCGGCCGAGCGGGCGGCGCTCGCCGCCCGGCCGACGCGTAATCCCGAAGCCTACGAACGATTCCTGCGAGGGAACTATTACCTGGCTCAGCGGACGCCGCGCTCAGTCACTCGCGCGATCGAGGAGTACTCAGCCGCCCTCCGGCTTGACCCCGAATTCGCGCCGGCGCTGGCGCGGATTGCCTTCGGTTACGAGCTCTTCGCCTGGTATGCCTGGGACTACGGAGGCGTGTCACCGGAGAGCCTCCTAGCCCGCGGTTTTGCCGCTGTGGACCGCGCACTCCAACGGAACCCCAACTCTTCCGACGCCTGGATGGCCCGGGCCATGCTGCTAACGAGTCGGAATCCACGAACGCTCGAGGGAGTGAGCCCCGCGTTCGAACGAGCGATTGCCCTCGACCCCAGGAATGCCGAGGCGCAGCACCTGTATGGACACCACCTGAGGGAGCTTGGCGAGGATGCCGCCGCTGCGGCAGCCTACCATCGGGCACTCGCCATCGAACCTGAACGGACGGTTTCGCTCTACGCGCTTGGGTGGCTGTACTACCAACGGCGCCGATACGACGAGGCGCGTCGCTGGCTGGACAGCGCGCTGGCGTTGGATCGCGCGTTCTTCTGGCCGTCCGCGATGCGCGCCCGCGTGCGCCTCCAGCTCGGTCAGACGGCGGAGGCCCTGAGCGACGCGGAGACGGCGGTGCGACTCAGCGCGGGCGACGGGTACGCAGAAGCTGTTCTCGCGCTAGCAGAGCTGCATGCGGGCGACACCGTGGCCGCGCGAGTGCGGATGGAACGCGTGCTTCGAGAGCTCCCGCACCCCCATCGTCCCGCACCCCTCGAAGCCCTCCTCGGCGCCGCCCTCGCGGCATTGGGCCAGCACGAGCGAGCCCTCGATTTCCTGGAGCGGGTGCAGCCGCGCGGCGTGCTCCGCTGGGATGTGTTGAAGGCGCCTGAATTCGACTCGATCCGCTCGCATCCCCGCTTCCAGCGCCTGGTCGGGGAGTCGCGGCCGTGATGAGACAGGCGTTGGGCGGTTGGACGGTTGGACGGTTAGTCGTCGTTGCTGGGAGCCTACTAGCCGTCTATCCGCCTAACCGTCTAGCGGCTCAATGCCCCGACGGCTCCCCACCGCCGTGCCGCACGCCGGCAGCTCGCGCGTCCCTCTCGCCCTCGCCCAACAGCGTCGCGGTGCTGTACTTCGATAACCTGTCCCCCGATACCGCCGACGCCTATGTCGCCGACGGGCTCGCGGAAGAGCTGACCGTGCAGCTCGGCCGCATCGAGCGACTCGCGATCGCGCCGCGGAGCGCGGTCCGGCGGTACCGGGGCACGGCCCTCGGCCCCCTCGAGCTAGGTCGCGCGCTCGGCGTCGCCCATCTCGTGAGCGGCAGCGTGCGGCGGTCTGGCAACCGGCTGCGCGTTACCGTGGAGCTCGTCCGGGGCGCGACGACCGCCCGCGTGTGGGGCGAGCAGTACGATCGAACTGACGCCGATCTCCTGGACATCCAGGAGAGCATCGCCCGCGCGGTCGTGGCCTCGATCGCGGGCCGCCTCCTGCCGGTGGAGCAGGCCTGGCTCGCCTCGCGACCAACGCGGAACCCGGCGGCCTTCGATCGTTTTTTGCGCGGCAATTTCTACCTAGCGCAGCGCCTTCCGGAGTCCGTGTTGCGCGCCATCGCGGAGTACGAGGCCGCGAGCCGGGTCGACCCGACCTTCGCCGACGCCTCCGCGCGGATCGGGCTTGCCTACGCCTTGTTCCTCGACTGGGGATGGTCCCACCCGCAACTCCCGCACGACAGCCTCGTCCTGCGCGGCCGTGAAGCGGCGGAGCGCGCGATCGCTCTCGACTCGAACTCGGCTGATGCTTGGCTGGCGCGGGGCTACACACGGTCGCACGAGGACCCCCGAACATTGCGAGGGGTGACGGCCTCCCTGGAGCGCGCCGTCGCGCTCGACCCGCGCAACGCGGAGGCGCTCCACCAGTACGGCTACGTCCTCTACACCCTCGGGCGCGACGCCGAGGCCCTCGTGGCCTTCCGCCGAGCCCTTGCCATCGAGCCGGCCCGAGCCATCACCCTCGAGCACATCTCCCGCGTCCATCGCACTCACGCACGGTACGCCGAGGCCCGCCTGTGGATTGATAGCGCGGTGGCGGTGGACCCGACCAACCCCAACTTCCGGTTGATGCGCGCGTCAACCCGGTTGCGCCAGGGCGACACGGCGGGCGCGGCCGACGACTTAGCCGAGCTGGAGCACACGAGCCCGCCTGACTTAGCGTTAGCGGGGCGGGCCCAATTGGCTGCAGCGGCTCGTGACACGGCGACGGCGAGGCAGATGATCGCGCAGCATTTCGCCACCGCCCCGGCGCGCCCCGGGCTCAACCCGTGGCAAGCCTTGCAGTGGGCGACCGTCCAGGTCACGGTGGGGCGGTTCGACGAGGCACTGGACCTGCTCGAGCTCGCCACCCCACGTGGCGCCGTTCTGTGGAATATCATGCGCTCCCCGCAACTCGCTCCGCTGCGAGCCATGCCACGCTTCCAGCGCCTGCTCGAGGAGTCTCGGCCGCCGGGGGCGCCGAAATGATCGGCCGTATGGCGGTAAGGCGGTACGGTAGTAGGCCGCTCGTTCTGAGCGCCTTGCTTACCGCCCTACCGGCGTACCGCCTTACCGCCCTGCAATGCCCCGACGGCTCCCCGCCGCCTTGCCGGGTGCAGCCGGCGCGAGCGGCGTCTGCCCCGGCGCGTAACAGCGTCGCGGTGCTCTATTTCGACAACCTCTCGCGTGACACGGCGGACGCCTATCTCGCCGACGGGCTGACCGAGGAGATCATCGCCCGGCTCGGGCAGGTCGAGCGGCTGCGGGTGAAGTCGCGCACGGCGGTGCAGCAATACCGGGGCCGGAGCGTGGGCGGCCCCGCAACACTGGGCCGTGCCCTCGGCGTGCCGTACCTCGTCAACGGCACCGTGCGGCGGGCGGGGCCACGGCTCCGCGTGTCGGTGGAGCTGGTGCGCGCGGCGACCGGTGACCGCGTGTGGGGCGATCAGTACGACCGAACCCAGGCGGACCTCCTCGCGATCCAGGAAGAGATCGCGCGCTCGGTGGCGGCGGCCATCGCGGGCCGCCTTTTGCCCGCCGAGCGCGCCCTGCTGTTCCAGCGCCCGACGCGCGATCCCCGGGCTTATGACCACTTCCTGCGCGGCAACTACTACCTGGGGCAGCGAACCCCGCGCTCCGTCGCCCGCGCCACCGACGAGTACCGCGCCGCTCTGCGGCTGGACCCGGCGTTTCCCCGCGCGCTGGCACGGACCGCGTACGCCTACGCGTTGTTCCTCGACTGGGGGTGGGAGCATCCGAGCCTGCCTGCGGAGAGCCTCCTCGCCCAGGGGCTTCGGGCCGCGGACAGCGCCACTCGGCTCGATTCCACCGCTTCGGACGCGTGGATGGCGCGAGGGTATCTCCTGGCGCAACGGCATGCGACGAGTCTGACGCACGCCAAGCACGCGCTCGAGCGCGGAATCGTCCTGGACACCGGTAACGCGGAGGCGTATCACCAGTATGGTCAGACCCTCGTCGCGCTCGAGGAAGATTCCGCCGCTTCAGCGGCGTACCGGCACGCGCTAGCGCTCGAGCCCGAGCGAGCGATCACCCTAGCGCAACTCGCCACCCTGATGCTCATTCACCGACGCCCTGCGGAGGCCCGCCTTTGGCAGGACAGCGCCTTGCAGGTCGATCCCGGGTTCGCCTACGGCTACGCCGCCCGCGCGAGGACTTACCTGCTGCTCGGAGAGACCATGCGGGCGCGAGCAGATGCCGAGACCGCCATCCGCCTCGGCGCGGGACGTGTGGGCCAGGCGGCGCTGGCTGCGGTTGAGGCATACGAGGGCGACACGCTCGCCGCCGGAGCTCGCATCGACAGCGTTATGGCCGCGGCTGGAAATCCTCCCGTTCTCGGCGCGATCGAGGGACACTGGCTGAGCTTCACCTTTGTGGCTGCCAACCGCCCCGACCGCGCGATCGACGTGCTGGAAGCGGTGAAACCGCGGGGCTGGTTCTTATCGTATTTCTTGCGCTTGCCGGTATTCGACGCCTTGCGCTCCCACCCGCGGTTCCAGCATCTGGTCGAAGAGTCGCGGCCGCGATGAGACGGTCGGGCGGTCCGACGGTCGGGCGGTCCGACGGTCGGGCGGTCGATCTGGGCGCTCGTTTTAGCAGCGGGACTTCTGTCCGCCAGTCCGCCCGTCCGCCTGACCGCTGCCGTTCAGTGCCCTGACGGCTCCCCGCCGCCGTGCCGCCCGCAGCGGGCCATGGTCGTGCCTGCCCCCGCTCCGCACAGCGTGGCGGTGCTCTACTTCGACAACTTGTCCCGCGATACCACCGACGCCTACCTCGCCGACGGGCTCACCGACGAGATCATCGCGCGCTTAGGACAGATCGAGCGCCTGCAAGTAAAATCCCGCACCGCGGTTGCTCGTTACCGTGACGCGACGCTGGACCCCAGGGAACTCGGCCGCACGCTGGCAGTGGCCTTCCTCGTCAATGGCACGATACGACGTGGGGCGGGGCGCCTGCGGGTGACCGTAGAGTTAGTGCACGCGGCGAACGGCAACCGGCTGTGGGGACAGCAATACGATCGCATCGATGCCGACCTCCTGGCGATCGAGGAGGACATCGCGCGCGCGGTGGTCGCGGCCGTTGCCGGTCGGCTCGCCCCGTCGGAGCGGGCGTCGCTCGCAGTGCGTCCCACGCGCAGCGCAGCCGCCTACGACCATTACCTCCGAGGCAACTACGCTCTGGCCCAGCGCACCCAAGGCGGCCTCGCCAGGGCCCTCGCCGAGTATCAAGCCGCCCTGCGACTCGATTCCACGTTCGCGTCCGCACTGTCCCGCATCGCCTACACATACGCCCAGTACCTGATCTTTGAGTGGCCCGTACCCGGCCTGCCAGCCGAGAGCCTCCTGCAGCACGGCATGGCCACCGCCGACCGCGCCGTGCGGCTCGATTCGACGAGCTCGGACGCCTGGATGGCGCGGGGGTACTGGCTCCAAATCCGAAACCCCGTGACGTTCCGCGGCGTGGGTGACGCGTTCCAGCGGGCCATCGCCCTCGACCCTGAGAACGCAGAGGCGCACCACCATTATGGCCAGGCACTGATCTGGCTTGGGGACGACTCGTCCGCGGAAGCCGCGTTCCGCCGAGCACTGACGATCGACCCCGCACGCCCGAGAACTATGCGTTTCATGGCGTTGCTGCGACTGTTGCAGCACGCGTACCCGCAAGCACTCAGCTGGGCCGACAGCGCTGTGGCGATGGACTCCACATTCGTCCAGGTCTACGTGGACCGAGCGCGCGCGCACCGGTTGCTCGGGGACACGGCGGGCGCGAGACGGGATGCCGACCTCGTGCAGCAATTCGCCAGCGCCGGCATGGAGCGTTGGACCCAGGTGACGCGGGTGTTGGCCGATGCGGCTGCCGGTGACACGCTCGCGGCCCGCGCGCGCCGATCGGTTATATCAAGCAATAGTTGCTGGCGACTCGTCGGGCCCGCGCCTCCTGTTTCGAGAGAGCGCATACTTGGCGATCGCGCTGGCCGTCGCGGGGGAGCCGGACCGTGCGCTCAGCACCTTGGAGAACGCGCGCCGCTGGGGCCTCCTGCTTGGAGGATTACTCCGTGCGCCGGAGTTCGATGTGATTCGTGATCAACCCCGTTTCCAGCGGCTGGTGGAGGAGTTGAAGCCGTGACGATGGGTAGTGCTGGACGAGGGAGAACGGGGAATGGTGGTGAGGG
>JBOHSI010000099.1:0-6995 GCA_050733055.1 Gemmatimonadales bacterium | reverse complement strand
GCACCGCCGTCCGGGCCGCCCGCCGGTTCGCCTTCTCGATGCTGTCCCTGATCCGCGGAAAGCCGATCGCTGCTATGGTCCCGATTAGGACCACGACAATGACCATTTCGATCGCGGTGAAGCCCTTGCTGTTCATGGAATCCCTCGTTTGGGGACTCCAATGTACACGTTCCATGCCGGAACAGAACTCATTGGGACTCGGCAACTTATGGAGCAAGCTCTAGACGGAGGTAGCGCAAAACGCCGCTCGAGTGCAAGGCTCTGCACTACGCGATGGGCAGGGCCGAGCCGTTCGAGCAAAAAAGCAAAGACCCCGGCGACGCAACACCGGGGCCTGTTGAAGTGGATCGTCCTCTCGGTGCTATGGAGTGACCATCGCGAAGTGGGCAAAGGGATAGACCTCGCCCTCGGCGAGAGTGCGCGTATGACCCATCCCGTTGGCGCACGGCGCGGGGGTCGTGGGCTGCTGTTGGACATAGCCCTCCTGCACCACCACACACACCCAGTGATTGCCGGCGGGCAGAGACGTGAATGCGTAGAGCCCCTCCGAATTGGTCGCCGCTGACGCAGTGCCGTCGAGCGTGACGACCCATCCCACGAGGACGGGACGCCCGTCGATGTTGTGGTAAACCTTCCCGGAGATCCCCGCAGTCCCCGTAGGCGGGGGTGGCAGAGTAACCAGCGGCTCGCACTTGTTGATTTCCTTGCCAGGGTGCCTTTCGGCGCGCGCAGCGCAATGCGCCACGTCATGACCCCGTCCCCGCTCTCCCGTCCGTCCCCAGGCGGGCGGGGTGGGAGGCGAGCCGCGATCCTGCGCGACGCTCAACGCGAGCGGCGCGGCGAGCAAAGCGACAAGCACTAGAAGAACGCGCATTGACTGTCCTCGTTGGAGACACTGACTGCTCAGAAGCCCGTCCCCTGTCGAGCAAAGGCCGTGCCCCTAGCGATCGGAATACGTCGTTAGCTTCTCCGGAATCATGAGTTACGATATCGACGAGGCGTTGACTCTCCTGCCGGTTTCCCTCCCGCTACTCTTGCATCTGGCAAGGTTGTCGGGAAAATGCGGAGCGATGGAGGACACACGAATCTTGTGTGGTGCATCACACAGCGTTGCGCAAGCCGGCCGGCGGTCGTCCGTTGCGGAACCGACGTGGGTGGCCGCTAGAGCCTCCAAGAAAACGCCCCGCCGACGCGGGGCGTTGCGTGAGAAAGGAGGACCAGTGGGTCATTTGGGAACGAGGAGCGGCCAGTACGTGGCGATGTCGAACCCCGTCGGCTCGACCTCGTAGTAGTGCCCGCGGACGAAGTGGCCCGTCGTCGGGAAGTACGGCGGCGGGTTGTCCGCCGCACAATTGTCGTACTGATACCGCTTGAGGTTCCCGTGGCCGTCGACCAGGCCTACGGCGCCGCGTTGCCATTGGATGATGCCGCCCGTGAGATACAGGCAGCCGCGTCCCCAGTTGATCGTGCCGCACTTCTCGAAGTGCGTCGGCCCGGTGGTGTGACTCGCCACCTTGAACTCGCTCAACGCGAGCACCACGGCGTGGATGTACTCGTCCCCACCGTCCGGGTCCCAGGTCAACAACGCATTCGTGTTGTTGGGCGAGATGGGATCGTTGATCAGGTTATCGGCGACCACGACGTCCGTGCCGCTGAACAGCCCCAAGATGTCCCGCCCCGGGGAATTGCAGGGGGTGGTTCCGCCGGGGTTCGTGACGTACGTGATGTCGTCCGCGATGATGATGTCGTCCGTCGCGGCCACGGTGATCTGGCCGCGCAGCTTCCCGCTGAGCGCCACCTTGCCCTCAACGTGGATGACCCCTTTGAAGTTGGGATTGAGCGCGCGATTGAGAGGCCACAGGTAGGCCGCATCCACGGGCCGCACCGCGCTGACCCGTAGATCCACGAACCCCGCCCACGGAATCCAGCTGCCCAGTGAGTCGGTCGCCAGGAACCCGCCGGGCATGGGGAGGGTCCAGTCGTTGAGGATGTCCGATCCGCCCAGATAGCAGCGCCGCGTCCCCTGCATGATCGCCCACGTCTGAACGTCCGTCACGCCGGCGCTCTTGTGGTGTCGGAACGTCCTGAACGCGGTGCCGTGATCAGAATTGGCCGCCACCGTGTGCCCGCAGTTCCACGACTGCGAGACGCCGGTAGCGCCGCCGGAGTGGTACTGGAACGTATCTGCCACGACCCACCAGGCGTTCTCGGGCGCGGCCGCCTGATACACCTTCATGAACCCCTCGTCCGAGTCCGTGGAGTCGTTGTCCGCGTTCAGGTCGAGCGCGACGAACTCGATCCGCGTCGTGGCCTCGCCCACCGAGCCCGCGGTGGTGCTCATGATGGCCGTCCCGCCGATTTGTGCCTGGGTCTTGAGCTTGCCCAGGTCGGCGACGTCGGGGAACGCAATCGGCTGCGCGTTCTCGGTGTAGCCCGCCTTGTAGTGGCCGTTCCCCCTGTTCTTGATCGTCTTGGCGGTGGCGAGCGGCCCCCAGAAGGTGGCCCCGGGGCCGCCGCTGCCGATCTGGATCATGTCGTTCGAGAACACCGGCCCGAACAGCTGGTCGCTCGCGGAGAACACGATGTTGCCCTCGATGTTCGTGAAGTAGGCGTACTTGGCGAAGCTCTCCTGGTACACTTCCCGACGCCGTACCGCGCGGTTCCCCTGGGCGTCCTGGACGACGACCACGATGCTCCCGAAGACGCCGTACTGCCCGGTCGTGATGCCGGTCGGACCGACGTAGGTCCACCGCCGCACGTTCGGGATCACCGAGCCGTCGGCTGCGTAGATGGCCACACCGTTCTCCAGCGTCTTGTACCCCGTGTCGGGATAGAGCGTTTTCGGGCTGCCGTTGATCGCGGAGCGTGCCTCTTCGAGACCCGCGTCGGCCGCGGTCTCGAGAACGCTTAAGCGCTGGTGATACTTGTTGATCAGGGTCGCATTGGTGCCCAGGAAGGCCGCGCCTCCCGCGATGGCCGCGACGGCCAGCACGACCAGCAGCACCACGATCAGGGCGATCCCTCGCTCGTTTCGCAGCTCCGCACGGTACCGCATGGGACGCTCCATCTAGGGCAATGTTGTGACGAGGTTACTCGACGCCTGGTTGGATAGCGTGGGCGTACAATCCTGCGCCGCGAGCGCGTAGTAGTACGACGTGAGGGGCGCCACGGAGGCGTCCTGGTAATGGTACGGCGGCGTTCCGGCCGGGATGGTCACGTGCGGATCGCCCCAGCCTGGTTCGGTCGACCGCTTCCGCCACACCACGTATCGCTCGACGTCCTGTTCGCCGGCGATCTCGTCGGTGGCCGCGCCCCACGTGAGGTTCACGACCGGCGTGACACTATCTGCCGCGTAACCTTCCGCCGCCACCGGCACCGCTCCGCCGAGTTGCGGCACGTCCCCGCAGCTCTTCTTGTTCACCAAGCCGGCGTTGGGCAATCCGATGAGTCGGGACAGCGTCCGCAGCCGCTCAACGTTGCCGCTGCGGCCGTTGGTGGACGTAAAGTTTACCCGTACGGCTCGCACGCTGTCGATGCGCGCGGCCGGCCCGGTGTCGTTCAGAGCCAAATGGACCTTGACGCTGTGGGTCCACGGCAGGCTGGCCGCCGGGATCAAGGAGAGCGTCGGCGTGCCGCCCCCCAACGGAGTCGAGAGCCTGTAGTACTGTAGGAACGGCAGCCCCGGCGTCTGGAGGATGTTTCGTGACACGACCTCGGGGAGCAGATTGTTGACCTGCCGGAACAGCGCATAGTCGTCCGGCCGGGCAGTCGCCGTGTCCAACGCGAAGTACAAGATGATCGTCTCCGCATTGCTGTTGGCGGGCCCTTCGTAGTAGCTCGTATCCGGATACGCGAACGCCGTCTGCGGAATCGTGATCTTCTGCACTTGTCGCAGCGCCTGCACGGCGCTATCCGGCGCGTCGGGATTGTAGTAGACCGCTTGCGCGACGTCCCCCGGCGTGTTCGTCCAATAATTGGCATTGAACGCGACGACGCTCGGGCCGGCATAGATGAGCTGTGGCTGCTGATCGGGAGCCCCCGCCCCCGCGGTGCGCAGGTCCTGCTCCAGCTCGTTCAAGGCGTAACGGGTGTTCTGATACATCGCCACCCGCTCGGCGCCAAGCGTGAAGCTGCGACTCTGCGCCCGCAAGAACCCCAGGGCTCCCGCCATGACGAGCGAGAACACCAGCAACGCCAAGAGCATCTCCACGAGCGTCATACCACGCTCGCGGTCTCGGGATCTGATCATGGCGCCGCCACCGTCACCGTTCGTGTCACCGGCACCGCCAGCCCAGGGCCGGTGACCGTCACGGTGATCCGTTTGTAATCGTTCGCGCCCGCCGTCGTGCGTACGATCCTCGTGGTGCGTGTGAAGCCGGGCAATGTCGGAAAGCTGGCTTCGGTGGCCGCGTACAGGCTGTCGAGCTTGGGGTAGTTGGGATCGCTCCGCACCTGCTCGACCCGATCCGTGGCCAACTGAATCGCCGCATGCTCGCGATCACTCGTCGCCGCCACGTGGACCGCCCGGCCCGTGGTCGACACGAACCCGACCATCACGACGGCCAGGATCGTCAGGGCCATCAAGACCTCGATCAGGGTGAAACCCCGTCGATCAGCCACCTAGAACACCCTCCGCCACGCCGGCGGACTGTAGCGATACCAGGAAGCCCGCCCCGTCGCCCGCTCCAGCGCAACGGCACGCGCGTCCTGCGGGCGCATCCCCGTCGTGGCCGCCCGTTGCGACGTGAGGTAGAATCCGCCCGCCTCGCTGGCGCTGCCGTCGCGGTGGAACACGAGCGCGGGCATGCCCGCGATCAGTTTTCTGAACGTGATCGGTCCCGGGCCCATCGGCATCGCCGGCGCCGTCCCGCGACCGAACACGATCGCCTCGGCCAGCGGCACGGCCCGGACGTGCTCCCCCGGATCTATCATGCCGTCGTTGTCCTTGTCCGCGTGGATGCGCATCGCCTCGTTCGCCTGGTCGAACAGCACGATGACGTCGTGTTGCGTGGTGATGGACAGACGCTGCGTTGCCAGGAGGGTCGTACCCACGGCCTGCACGGCGCTTTCAACCTTGAACTTGGTCACATCGATCTTGGGCGCGGCAAAGCCGAGGGCGATCCCGAGGATCACCAGGACTATCAAGAGCTCGATCACCGTGAACCCGACGCGTCCCAGGCGCATGGTCCCCCTTGATCGTCGAGCACAACCTACATCTATTGTGCCGCGACCTAACAAATTCGCGTACAACAACTTCCGCCCAACGGGTCTGACGCGGTTCGACTGCAAAACTTCGCCCTGAGTGCAATTTTTTGCACTACTCGAGGCGGTACTGCCGCAGCTTGTAGAACAGGGTGCGCAGGCTTATCCCCAGCCGACGCGCGGCCTCGCGCCGGTTGCTCCCCGCTGCGGCCAGGGCGGCCTGGATCAGCTCGCGCTCCGCAGCCTCCACGGCGTCGCGGAGGGTACCGCTCCCCGCTCCCTGCTCCCCCGCGGCGCGGGGAGCCGCGAGCGGTTCCTTCCGGAGATCCGCCGGCTCCAGGGTCTCCTTGTCGCAGAGCACCGCGGCCCGCTCGAGCGTGTGCTCTAGCTCGCGGACGTTACCCCGCCACGGCTGCTGTTCCAGCCATGCCCACGCCGCCGGACTCAGCGTGAGCGGCCGCCCGAGGCGACGGGACAGCCGCGCGGCGAAGTGCCGCGCCAGCGGAGCAATGTCCTCCCGGCGTTCGCGCAGCGGGGAAAGGTGGATGGCGACGACATTGAGGCGATAGTACAGATCCTGGCGGAATCGACCGGCGGCTGCTTCGGCCTCGAGGTTCTTGGCCGTAGCCGCGACCAGGCGCACGTCGACCCGGCGCGTCTTCTTGTCTCCGACCCGGCGGACCTCGCCGTCCTCGAGCACCCGGAGCAGCTTCGCTTGCAGCCCGAGCGGCAGCTCGCCGATCTCGTCGAGCAGCAGGGTCCCGCGGTCGGCCTGCTCGAACAGGCCGACCTTGTCCGCCGTGGCTCCGGTGAAGGCCCCCCGCATGTAGCCGAACAGCTCCGACTCGAGCAGCGTCTCGGGGATGGCGGCGCAGTTGATCGCCACGAACGCGGCGTCCGCCCGCGGGCTGGCGCGATGGATCGCTTGCGCGATGACTTCCTTGCCGGTCCCGCTCTCGCCGGTCACGAGCACCGTTGTCTTGTGCTCGGCGACGCGCGCGACCAGGTCCAGGGCCGCCCGCATCGCCGGGCTCTCCGCGATCAAGGCGCGAGCGGCCGGCCCGTGATCGAGCTGTGCCTTCAGTGCCGCGACGGTGTGTCTGAGCCGTTCCCGCTCCTCCGCCTTGCGGAGGGTCAAGATGACCTCGTCGGGGCGGAACGGCTTGGGAATGTAGTCGTAAGCGCCCTCCTTCATGGCGGCGAGCGCCGCCTCTTCCCCTCCGTACGCGCTCATCATGATCACGAGCGCCGAGCCGCCGCCTGCGCGATAGGCGCGCAGGAAAGACAGGCCATCCATCTCCGGCATGCGCACGTCGCACAGAATCATGTCGAACGGCTCCGCGAGGGCCCGGTCGAGAGCCCGCTTGCCGTCGGTCTCGGTCAAGAGCGCATACCCTGCATCCCTCAGCAGGAGGCCGAGCGATTGGCGCAAGCCGGGCTCGTCGTCCACCACCAGGACCCGCGTCAAGGCACTCCTCCGGCTGCGGGGAAGAACAGCTTGAGCGCGGCGCCGCCCTCGCGTGCCGTGTCCACCCATACCACGCCGCCCATGTCGTCGACTGCGCGCGCCACCATCGCCAGCCCGAGCCCGGTGCCGTGGCCCGGCGCTTTGGTGGTATAAAAAGGCTCGAAGATGCGGTCGCGGTCCTCGAGCGGCACGCCCGGGCCGGCGTCCGCGACGAACAGCAGCGCGCCCGTCAGCCCGGCGGCGAACTCCACGCGGGCCGGTCGCCGCGCGGGGTCCCGCGCGAAGTAGGTCTGAGCGGCGTCGGTCGCGCGCTTGGGTGCCGCAC
>JBOHSI010000098.1:0-28196 GCA_050733055.1 Gemmatimonadales bacterium | reverse complement strand
GGCGGCGGTGGCGGACACGAGTCGCGAACAGCGCATCTGGGCGCGTCTCGACGGTGTCCCGGCCGTGCGGGTGTCGATTCGCAAGCAGCCGGACGCCAACACGGTGGCGGTCACCCGCGAAGTGGCGTGGCGGCTCGAGCAGCTCGAGACGTCGCGCTTCATCCCGCCCGACGTCCAGCATCAGGTGCTGTTCAATCAGGCGTTCTTCATCATCAACGCCGTGCACAGCGTGCGCGAGGCGGCGATGCTCGGCGCGGGGTTCGCCATGCTCGCCGTGCTGCTGTTCCTCGGCAGTCTGCGGAAAACGTTCATCATCGGGCTGTCGATCCCCCTCGCCGTGCTCGCAACATTCGTGATCATGGGGATGGGCAACCTCACGCTCAACATCATGAGCCTGGGGGGGCTGGCGCTCGGCGTGGGGATGCTGGTGGACAACGCCATCGTCATGATCGAGAACATCTTCCGCCACGCGAAGCTCGCCGGGGGCCACTCCGAGGCCGCGGCCCACTCCGGCTCGGCCGAGGTCACCTCCGCCGTCGTCGCGTCCACGATGACGCACCTCGCCGCGGTCGTGCCGTTCCTGCTGATCACCGGGCTCGCCGCGCTGATCTTCCGCGAGTTGGTGCTCACGATCTCCTTCGCGATCGCCACGTCGCTGGCCACGGCGCTCACCCTCGTGCCGATGCTCTCCGCCCAGCTCGCCAAAGTCCGCCGCTCGAGCGGCGTAGAGCGCTCCCGACCCGTCGTGGGCTTTCAACGGGCGCTCGAGCGCGTGACGTTGCGCTATCGTGCCCTCGTCGCCGTGGCGGTGCGCCACCGCTGGCTCGTCCTGGGCTCGTCGTTCGCGGCCCTCGTGCTCGTGCTGCCCCTCACCAGCAATCTCGGCACGGAGTTCCTGCCGACCGTGGACGACGGCAACGTGAGCGTGAACATGACGCTCGCGCCGGGCACGTCCCCCCAGCGCACCAACGACGTCGCCAACCGGCTGGAGCAGGTCGTCCGGGAGATGCCGTACGTGCGGCACGTCTTCACGACGGCGGGCGGCAGCTTCTTCGGGAGCGGCACCGCCGAGCGGCCGGGGCGTGGCTCCCTCGACGTCCAGCTCGCGCCCGCGACCGAGCGGCGCGACATGCCCGCGCCGCGCTGGGTCGCGACCCTGCAGCGGAAGATCGACTCGCTCGCCATCCCCGGCGCGCGCATCTTCGTTCGGCCGCCGCGCATCCGCGGCTTGCGGACCAGCGTCGCAGGCTCGGATGTCGCGGTGGGCATCCAGGGGGAGAACCTCGATACGCTCCAACAACTCGGCCGCGAATTGATCCAGCGCATCCAAGGCATCGCCGGTCTCGAGGCGCTCCAGCCGTCCACCGAGGAAGCCAGCCCGCAGCTCGCCATTCGCATCGATCGCCAGCGCTCCGCCGATATGGGCCTCAACGTGGCCGCGGTCGGGCAGACGGTGCGCACCGCCCTCGACGGCGCCATCCCCACCCGCTTCACCGACGGCGCCAACGAGTATGACCTGCGAGTACGACTGCCCCGGGAGAATTTCCGCTCCGCCGAGGACGTCGGCTCGGTGGCGCTGTTCGCCGGCCGCGACCGGCCCGTCTATCTGCGCGACGTAGCCGAGGTGCACCTCGGTATGGGGCCCACCAGCGTGCTCCGGACCAACCAGAACCGCCAGCTGCGCATCACCGGCGACGTCAACGACGACGTGACGACGGTCGGGGCAGTTACGCGCGAGGTGCGCGCCAGGCTCGCGTCGCTCCAACTGCCCGAGGGGTACAGCCTGCTCTACGGCGGCGAGGAGGAGGCGATACGCGAAAACCAGCGCAACCTCGCCATCGTCACCGTGCTGGCGGTGTTCCTCGTATTCGTGGTGATGGCGGTGCAGTACGAGCGCGTCACCAACCCGCTCGTCATCCTGGTCACGATCCCCCTGGCGCTGGTGGGTGTGGGGCTCGCGCTCTGGATCACCGGCACGCCGCTCAGCGCGCCGGTGCTGCTCGGCGTGATCCTGCTCGCCGGGATCGTGACCAACAACGCGATCTTGCTGGTGGAGTACGTGGAACTCGCCCGCGATCGCGGGCTCCGGGCGGAGGAAGCGGTCGTAGAGGCAGGCGCAGTTCGGCTACGGCCGATCCTCATGACGACCTTGACCACCGTGCTCGGCATGCTGCCCCTCGCGCTCGCCCTGGGCGAGGGCTCGGAGATGATGCAGCCGCTGGCGATCAGCGTGATCGGCGGGCTGTCGGTGTCCACGCTGTTGACGCTGGTCGTGATCCCCTGCAGCTATCTGGTCATCACGGACGCCTCGGCGCGGCTCCGGTCTTGGGTGCTCGGGGCGCCGGCGCGAGAAGAGCCGGTCACCACCGCCGCGGACTGAGCGGGTCGCGCTAGACCAAATCGCCCCCCTCTGCGTAAAACATTCCGTACGCATTAGCCGCTCTAGCCACTCGCCTTCCGACCCGTTGCGGATAGCCTATTCATCTATGGCGCGGGTCTCCGCCGCTTGGGGCTGATTGGACCTTGTCAACTATCGTGTGGGCCCAGCAGGTTAAGCCCCGCGGCCTTGCCACGGACACGAGCTAGTCGAACGATCAGCCGCGTGGTGCTTGTGGGCAATTGGGATTCGCCGGAAGATGTCTCCAAGCCCGGTTTCCTCGCCATCGCCGAGCGAGGGATCGGTGACGCGCTCACACTCTTACCCAGCCTGCGCGCCTTGCGAGCCGCACATCCCCAGCTCCGCGTCGAGCTCCTGGCGCCGGGCCTGTTTCCGCTCGCGGCGAACGTACGCGACACCGCCACCATCCTCGATCATCGGCCGCTCGCCGACTTGTCGGATATGGAGCGGCTCGCCTGGCTCGAGCAGCGGAAGAGCCGCTGGGTTTGGAACACGGAGGCGGAGCGTGGTCCGTGGACCCAGGCGCTGCGAGGGGTCTCGAACCCCAACTGGCACACCGCGCCGCCGCAACGGAAGTGGGGCGGGCGGCACGTGCTTCGAGTGCGCTTCGAGCAACTCCGCGCGTTGTTCCCCGAGCTCGAGGCGCGAGGGGAGATCGGCCTCATGCTAACGCCGGGCAAGAGGCAGCCCGCCGGGCGTTCCGCGCTGGGTTACCGCCGGGAGAGACCCTCGTCGCCATCCAGCCCGGCGCCGCGCATCCAGACCGGGTATGGTCCGCGGACAAGTTTCGCGCCCTGGCTGGCGCGCTGGCCGAGCGCTCGGGAGTCACCGTCTTCGTGTTCCTCGGCCAGGCCGAGGCGCATTTTGGGGCGCCCGGGTATCTGCCCGAGCGGGCCAACCTGCGCCCGGTGCGGGAGCCGCTCGACAGCGCCGTCGCGAAGCTCGCCGCTTGCGATCTCTTGATCGGCAACGAAAGTGGCTTCTACCACCTGGCGTTCGCTCTCGGGCTCAAAGTGGTGGGAATCTTCCGTTCGCTGCGGGCGGCGCGGCGGTGGACCTATCGCTCACCGCGGTCGCGGGTAGTGATCGCATGGATGCCCCGGCCGTTTCGGCGGGACTGGACGAGGTGGATCTCCGTGGCACGGGTGCTGCGAGCGGCGCGCAAGGTGGCGCCCGGTCTGTGAAAGCAGCGTGATGCAGGACTGGTCAATGGCCAGGGGCAGAATCGAACTGCCGACACGCGGATTTTCAGTCGTCGCGCGCACCGCCGCCGCTCCGGCGCCATTGGCCAGCATCAGACACTAGGCGTCAGCACATCAGCACTTCGGCCGCCACCCCCGGCGGCCGTCGTGCTAGTACTGTCTGTCACCGGCTCGGGCTGCGGGGGACAGTCGGGGGATAGCGGCCGCGCGGATCAGCGGAGCTCCTTCACCAGCGCGTCCTGGAAGTGACCACCTCGGACAACATCTCGGCCAACACGTCCCGAAGGTCGGCCTCCTTCATGTACTGATTGAACGCCGCCAAGTCCTCGTCGCTCAACTGGCTACTCGGGCGCCGCAGGTCGTGTTGAGCCTTGGGAATGGCGCGGTGGGTCCACCACACTTTTACAGGGCGCCAGCATCAGCGGGCTGGTGGGCTCCGCCGCGCTGCAGGCTTTCTCGTCGCTGTCCCCCGGGTGTCCGTCGGAAGCCAGTGCTCCCACGCCCGCCAACTCCAAGCGGAGCCTGTGTGAAAACTCGCTCCACTTGTCGCCTCCGAGAATTCCGACGCTGACACTTCGCTCAGGAGCGACGATCTCCACTCGGCGAAAGGTCGGAGGACCCCTTCTTTGTCCACATTCCGGAGTTTCCACGCAGGCTCCGCGCGGGTTAGGCTGCTGCGTTTCTGTCTTGGCTTCGCTTTCGTGCGGCGAATCTCCTGGGCAAAATACCATTCATGACCTCCGGGGTCTGTTACGCCATACCGGCGATGGCCATAAGCGGTATCCGCAGGTGTTTCGACTATGGTAGCGCCTGCTTTCGTCGCGCGCTCGCAATGCTTGTCGACGTCCGATGCATTGATGTAGAGGCTCTGCGTCGCCTGCCCGAGCCGCTTGGGGTTCCGATACCCGGACGGTGGGCGCCCCATCATTACCAAGTCACTGCCTAGCTGCATTGCGGCGTGATTGATCTTTCCGTCGGGGCCGCGCGTCTGAGGCCCGTATTTGCGGAGTCCGAACGCCTTGCTTAAGAACGTGAGAGCGGCTTCGACGTTTTCGTAATAGAGATATGGTGTAGTTGCCATCGGTCGCTCTCCCTTCTCCCTTCGTGCCGAGGCGAGGGGATCGCTGGAGCGTGCACGCAGCAGCCTAAAGGACAGCGGCGGATCGGATCGGCAAAAGCGAGAGCAATCGTGGATGATCGAACTCTCAACGGACCCTACCGGCAACTGACTGACTTGACACAGGTGGTAGGCATCGGTCCCGCGATCCTCAAACGGCTCGCGGGCGCGTGCTGCTGCCCTGACACCCCCTCACGCATCCGCAGCTTATGAACTCGGCGTAACGGCTTGAACTTCTTGCGCCTGGCTAGATTCCGGGGCACAGGTGGGGACCGTGACACGGATCACGACGCGGCTCCCATCGGAGAGCAACATTGCCGAGTCTGGTAATCCCACGGGACTTGCGCAGCTCACCTAGGAGGTCATGTGCGCCACAATAGAAAGTTCACGGTATGGATGGTCATGGTGACTGCGGCTTCGGTGGCGTGCGGAGGTGACGACCCCACGGCTCCACCGGTGACGATCGGTCAGACCACTTTTGTCGTGCTGGTAAATCCCACCGTCAATGATGCCAATCAAGTGACAGTGCCGGCGCCAGGCAGCGCTCGGAGCGGGGTCACGGTATCGGTAACCGGCGGCCCCTCGGCAACCACCGACGCCACTGCGGTCGCGGTGCTCGCTGATGTCATGGCTGGAAACCGAACCATCTCGCTAAGCGGCCAGGGGGCAAGCGGCCAGCTCACTGCTACTATCAACCAGGGTGACCTACGGGAGATCGCCGTGGCCTCGGGAGGCAGCGGCTCGAGTGAAATGGCCAACGTGAACTACGCCATTGGTGGCCAGATCACGACAATCACGTCAGGGATGACGGTTCAACAAGTCAACGCCGAGCTGGCGAAGAGTAACATCATCGTGTTCGTCCGATCCGGGACCTTAACCGGCGACCTCACCTTCTCCGGAAGTAACGTCACGCTCTTTGGCGAAGGACCTACCGGAGGCAGTGTCACCCTCAACGGTAACGTCAGCGTGAGCGGGAGCATGAATCGCATGCGAGGGGTTCGTGTAACGGGCAACATGACCGTTCCCGGCAGCAACTTCGGGATGTCTTTCTCCCGCGTGAATGGTTCGTTCACGATGGCCGGGAGCAATGGTGTGCTGCTCAGTAATGCGTTCTGCGCCTCGGCCACAGTCTCAGGCAGTGGCGCGCGACTCATCGGTAATGCCGGGCTGGCTCCGATCGCAGCTTCCGCGGGTGGGTGCTGAGTCCAAAGGGCGGCAGCCACGACGCAGGGCCCGCTGGACGCAGGCGCCATCGGGGCAGATGACAGGGCACGCCATTCTGGAGGGCCAGCTGCGCGATGCCCCGCTTGGCGGTGGCACTGCGGCTTGCCGGCTGTTCCTTCCTGGTTCTCTTCCTCGAGCTCGCGCTCATCCGCTACGTTCCGGGCTACGTCCGGATGTTCGCGTTCTACCTGAACTGTGTCCTGATCGCGGCGTTTCTTGGAATGGGCGTCGGCATGATCCGCGCCGACAGCGCAACCCGTCTCCCGTGGCTGGCCGTTCCCGCATTGTTGCTGTTGCTCGGCGCAGTCCGGCACCTGTCTAGAGAGGTCGTTCATACTGCGATCGATCCGGACAAGTTGTTGTGGGGCTATATGTTACCATCGGCCGAGCCACGCGTCGGATCCCACTCTTGCCGCAGTGATCATCCTGTAAAGAAGGGTCATGTGGCGCAATGTCTGTGTTGAACTTTCGGATCAACTCGCCGAGAGTGTCGTAGTTCGTGAACTGTCTTCCGGCACACTCTCGCCGACCTTCAACTTGGCAGGCGTGGGATGCGGGACCACGAACCCCCTTGTTCGTGCCACGCTTCACTAAGAACACGCGAAGGAGGCATTCCAGCGACTGAAGGTTGCGGACCAGCTTACCGAGCAGAAGTGCGTGGTTTCTCGCCATGCTGCCCAACGGATCGCGCTTAGTTGGTATGAAGCGGTAGCTGGACCTCCACGGTTCCGTGGTGGCAAGCTGAGCCCCACACTCTTTTTCACGCACTCACCGTCTTGCGACGGGGTGCACACCGGGAGGCCAGCTACCAATGGATACGATAGGGCTCGATCTGCACAAACGCGAGAGTCAGCTCTGCCTCGGGCACGGGGACGGGACGGTCACCGAGCAGCGCATCGTCACGAGCCGAGAGCGGTTCACCGCCGTGCTGGGGAACCGGCTGCGGGCCCGGATTCTGCTGGAGGCGAGTACCGAGAGCGAATGGGTGGCGCGTCACCTGGAGTCGCTGGGCCACGAGGTGATCGTGGCCGATCCGAACTACGCGCCGATGTATGCCACCCGCTCGCGCCGGGTGAAGACGGATAAGCGGGATGCGCGCACGCTGATGGACGCCGGTCGCCAGGGAACCTATCGTCGGGCGCATCGCCTCTCCGATCCGCGGCGCCACGTGCGCGCTGAGTTGGCGGTACGGGACGCGCTGGTGCGGACGCGGACGCGCTACGTGGCGCTGGCGAAGGCGCTGGTGCGCCGGGACGGGCTGCGGGTGCCGAGCAGTGCGGCCGAGCGGGTGGCGGTCCACCTCCGGGCGTTGGCGCTGCCGGCGACCCTGGCGGCCGAGCTCGAGCCCTGGTGAGCGTGCTGGGCCCGCTGAACGAGACGATCGCCGCGGCCGATGAGCGCGTGGCGGCGCTGGAGCAGACGGATCCGATCGTCGCGTTGCTGATGACCGCCCCGGGGATCGGGGCGGTTACCGCGAGTGCGTTGGTCGCGACGATCGACGACATCACGCGGTTCGGCTCCGCCCACCAGTGCGAGGCCTACCTCGGCTTGGTGCCGGGCGAGCGCAGCTCGGGTGAACAGCGCCGCGTGGGGCCCATCACGAAGGCGGGGAACAGTCGTGTGCGGTGGCTCCTGGTCGAGGCCACGTGGCGGATCCTCCGGTCCCGGTCACCGGAGACGGCGGCACTCCGGGTGTGGACGCTGACGATCGCGCAGCGGCGCGGAAAGCGGATCGCCATCGTCGCGCTGGCACGACGGCTGGCGGGGATTCTCTACGCGATGTGGCGGGATGGGGTCCCCTACGATGCCGGGAAGATTCGATCCCGTCGCCGGGTGCTGGTGCACACCGGCTGACGAGCATCATCAACCCGCGTCGATCGAGATGACTGAATCTGGAGCGGCGAGCGCGTCGCAGCTGTACGATCCCGCCGAGGACGGCTATCGCTGCCCGGCTGGCCAGACGCTCACCTACCACTCCACCACCGTCGAGTTAGGCCGCACGATCAAGAACTATCGGACCAGTGCTTGTGGGCGCTGCGCGCTCCGGCCCCGCTGCACGCGCAACCACGACGGGCGCAAGATCACGCGGTGGATCGACGAGCACCTGCTGGAAGAGATGGAACGGCGCCTGGGGCGCGAGCGCGCGTTGTTTGCACAGCGCAAGGCGCTCAGCGAGCATCCGTTCGGGACGATGAAGCGGGGGATGGACCAGGGCTACTTCTTGCTCAAGAGCCTGCGGAAAGTCCGGGGCGAGTTCAGCCTCACGGTTCTCGCCTACAATCTGAAGCGGGTGCTCAACCTGGTGAGCGTGCCCCGGCTGGTGGACGCGCTGGCGTAAGGGGGCCTCGCCGCCGTTTTCCCCGTCGTACGCCCCTCCCAGGACGCCCATCTCGTGCCCGAATCACTTCCGGACTCTTCGCTGCACCGATCCTGACCCCGCGCGCTGCGGGCGCGCACACCGGTCAGTCTCGGCGAGTTTTCACACGGCCTCAGCGCTCGTTAGGCGGCAGGCAAATCATGGCTTCAGGACACCGCCGAAGGAGGCGCTGCGCCGTCACCCCTACGGCCGGGATTGACCGTCATCCCGGGCTCGTCGCACGAGGGCGGCACGGTCAACACCAGCCGCGTCGCCGTCCCGTCAGTGATCGTAAAGGCCACGCTCGTGGCCCCGGGCAGGCCCGTGGCCGTGGCTGACAGCCTGTAGCCCGCCCCGCTCCTGTCGATGCTCACGGTGGAGAAGGTGGCGACGCCCCCGACCGCCGCCACCGTCGTCGTGCCCGAGAGCGTAGCGCCCAGGCTGCCCGTCCCCGACGTGATCGCCACCGTTACGGTGCCTGTGAAGCACGTGGCGGCGTTCCCCCGCGCGTCCTGCACCGTCACCTGCACGGCAGGGCTGATGGTTGCCCCTGCCGCCGTGTTGGTCGGCTGCTCGGTCAATGCCAGGGAGGGTTCCCCGAGGTGGATGTCGAAAGCGGCGCTCGTCGCCCCTGTGAGCCCCGTGGCCGTGGCCGACAACCTGTAGCCCGTCCCACTCCTGTCGATGCACAGCGTCGAGAAAGTCGCAACGCCCGCCACGGTGGCGACCGTCGTCGTTCCCGAGGGTGTTACCCCGCTGGTCCACGTCCCCGCCGTGATGGACAGCGTGACGTTGCCCCTGAAGCTCGGTGTGACGTTGCCCCTGAAGCTCGGTGTGACGTTGCCGTGCGCATCCTGAGCGGTGACCTCCACGGCCGGAATGATGGCCGCACCAGACGGCGTATTACTCGGCTGCACCGTGAAGACAAGCTGCGCCGACAGCCCCGGCGTGATCGTAAACGCCTCGCTCGTGGCGCTGGCGAGCCGGGTGGCCGTAGCTGCGAGCGTGTAGCTGCCGGCCTTTTCGATGCTGACGACGAACGTGGCGACGCCCGTCACCGCCGCGACCGTCGTGGTCCGCGGGAGCGTGTCACCCGCGGGATGGGTCACGATCCTCAGTGTTACGCTCCCCGTGAAGTCGGTCGCCGTGCTGCCCTGGGCATCCCGGGCGGCGACTTGCACTGGCGTGATCGTCCCCGCCGTCATCGTAGTGGGCTGCACCGTGAACACAAGCTGGGTGGCTGCGGCCGTGCCGGCGGGTGGTGCGGTGCCTTCCCCGCATGCGATGACCAGGGCGCTGGCGATCAGCTTGTGGCGCTTGAGGCCGCTCTGGTGTGTGCTCATCAAGGACCTGGGAATTCCTGCTTCGAAGACCGCGTGTGACCGCGTTCGTACACGATGCCGATCGTGGAGTGCAACAGCAAGAATTGTGCGGTATAGCCGAGCGGGTCAACTCAAGGAGCGATGGCGGGTTGGTGCGGTGTCGGCGACGTACCGGACGGAGGCCCTGGGACTCCAGTGGGTCATGGTGTCACAGGGAAACAACAGGACATGGACAACCCTCGCGACGCTGCACGAAGCTCGCGAGGCCACCACGCGCAGCGTACTGCAGGTCCCGGGGGAGAATTGGGGGCCAATGACGAGAAACCCCGAGGCTCGTCGTTGGTTAACTCATTGATGTGCAATGGCCAGGGGCAGAATCGAACTGCCGACACGCGGATTTTCAGGTCGGATAACGAAGGATCCCATGGACGACGATCCGCAGTAACCGCCGATTAGCCTTTCACTGCCTTCCCGGCCGCCACCTACCGGAAAGGTCGATGGTCGCCGGTGTTTGTCAGTAGCTGGGGCACAATCGGGGCACACCTGGACGACATTCTCAATCAAGAGTCGTCCGAATGTTGATCTCAGACGTGAGCGTCCGATGGACCGGACATTTGTTTGCGATCTCGAGTAGTTTGGTACGCTGCTCCTCCGTGAACCCGCCGGCGACCGCGATCTCCCGCTCGATCCGATCGAGCATGCCCTGTTTCGTCTCACATTCGGCGCAGTCGTCGGCGTGGATCCTGGAGTGGCGGAGGCGAACCGTCACGCCTCCAAGCTGCCACCCTTTCCGTCGCGCATACAGCGCGATCGTCATGGACGTTCACGCGCCGAGCGCCGCCAGCAACAAATCGTAGGGTCCAGGCCCGCAGTCGGTCCCACCTGCGGTGACCGGCTCGTCGGCGCTCAGCCGATGGCGGCCCGCGGTGATCTCCTGCGCGAATCCGTCCGCGCCCCCGCGCACCGTGACTACGCCTTGTTCGGTTGCATCAACCACGGGGCCACCTCCTGTTGTGAAGGAACGGCCACCCCACGCGGTAAGATACCGACGGCGCGAGCATCGCTCGCCGTATCGACGTCTCGCAGCGTGGGGAGGAGTGCCGCGCTGAGTTCGAGCTGGCGCGCCCGCGCCAAGGTCTGCTCCAGCACGGCCTCCGTCGACCAGGCTATCCCACGAAAGAGCTGGGGGACCGGCGCCCGCAGCCCGATCAAGTAGTACCCCCCGTCGTTCGCTGGCCCGATGACCAGATCGTGTTGGTCTATTGCCGCCACCGCCTGTGACACGAGGCGGGCGTCGACCCCAGGACAATCCGATCCGATCACGATCACTCGGCGCGCCCCTTCGCGAAAGTGCTGCCTAAATGGTGCGGCGAGGCGCGTCCCCAGTGCACCGGAGACCTGGGCCTGAAAAGCCGCGATGCTCAGGCCCTTCAACCAATCGCGCACGGCTCGGTGAGCTCCCCCGGGCGCAAACCACACGACCGTGTCATGCCCTCGACCGACGCACGCCGCGACGACCTGTCGCCCGAGGCGCCGGTAGAGCTCGGCCGCGTCGTGGACACCGATCTCGGCGGCCAGGCGCGTCTTCACGCGGCCGGCGACGGGCGCCTTGACGAAGACCGCGACGACGTGCGCCTTACGCATGGCGCCAGCGCGCCAGGTGATGCGGGGAAACGCCCGCGGAGTAGAGGGTGATCAGCGCTGCGTGTCGCAGCCACGTGCGCACGACCCCGTGCCGCAGGTAGCGGCGCCCCGACGTCAGGAGCGTCGCCGGCAGTCGCCGTATGGCCGTGTGTCGTCGCAGCCCACGAATGATCGCGACATCCTCCATCAGGGGGATGTCGGGATACCCGCCAACCGTCTCGAACAGCTCCCGCCGCACGAGCAGCCCTTGGTCCCCGTACGGCAGTCCCCACAGCACCTCTCGCACCCTCTGCCCCAGCTCGATGAAGTGCTTCCAGACCCACGGCAGCTCGATGGCGAACTGGAACACGGCGGCGCCGACCTTGCTTGTGGGCTGGACCGCCGCGACCAAGGCCCGTTGCGCCTCAATCGCGAGCCGTACGTCCGCGTGCAGGAACAACAGCCATTCACCGCGGACGGCCCGCGCCCCGGCATTGAGCTGCCAGGCGCGCCCGCGCGGTGCGGTGAGCACGCGCATGCCGGCCGCCGCCGCGCAGGCCCGGGTGCCGTCCGTGGACCCCCCATCGGCCACGACGACGTCGAGCGGGACCGCCGTGCCCAGCCCGCGCAAAGCCATCAGCAGGGCGGGGAGGGACGCCGCTTCGTTGAGCGTCGGGATCACCACGCCGATCATCGCAAGTCCTCCACCCAGCGCAGCCGGCGCGCCACACCTGGCAGGAACGACAGGATCACGAGGAGGCCGCCGGCGAGGAGCACACGCACGAGCGCCGCGCGGGCGCCCCCGGCGACACCGGCGACGAGCGCGTCGGCGAAGTAGGTGTACACGAGCGTTCCCGGCAGAATGCCGATCGCCGTCACCGCCGCGTAGCCGGGCCAGGGCATCGCCGTCAGGCCCGCAGCGAGGTTCAGCAGATTGAACGGGACGACCGGGATGAGCCGGAGTCGGAGCAGCCACATCGGGCCTTGCGCCGCGGCCAGGCGATCGAGCCCCGACAGGCGGTCTCCCACGAGCGCGCGTAGGCCCTCGCGCCCCAACGCGCGCGCCAGCCAGAAGGCTCCCGTGGCGCCGAGGTTGGCCCCGATCGTGTTGAGCAGCGCTCCCCGCCAGAACCCGAACAGCGCTCCGCCGGCGAGCGTGAGGACGAGCCCAGAAAAGTTGAGGGCCGAGAGCACGGCATAGAGGACGACGTAGGCCACCGACCCCCACCAGGCGTCCCGCAACGTCGCGCGAAGCTGCCCCAGCCCGTCGCTGCTCAAGAGCTCTCGGACCGGTACGTGCCGGAACGCGAGCCAAGCGAGCGCGAGCACGCTGAACAGTGCCAGCAGCTTCAACAGCGCGCGAGCCCGCGGCGTCACAACCACCACCGGACGAAGCGCCGGAGCAGCCGCCCGCGCCGCGTGTCCCCGTACTTCGCGCGGTACCACTCTTGTGCGGTCCGTTTCACAATCTCGCCCATCGTGGGATATGGATAGATCGCGCTTGCGAGCCGCCCCAACGGAATGCCGTGCCGCATCGCCAGAACGAGACTCATGATCAGCTCGCCCGCCCCCCGCCCGACGATGGTCGCGCCCAGAATCGTCCCGTCCCGCCTGGTGAGCACCTTGCAGAACCCCGTGTCGGCACCGTCCACGATCGCGCGGTCCAAGTCCGCGAAGTCCGAGCGATAGAACTCGTGGCGCAAACCGGCGGCTGCCGCCTCGTCAGCCGTCAGGCCGACCGTGGCGACCTCTGGGTCGGTGAACGTCACGCGCGGGACGAGACGGTAGTCGACTCGCGTGCCAATAGGCGTGAGCGCGTTCTGGACGACGACACGCGCCATGTACTCGGCTGCGTGCGTGAACTGCGGGCCCCCGGTCACGTCTCCGGCCGCCCAGACGCCGCGTTGCGTCGTCCGCAGCCGGTCGTCGACCCGCACGGCGCCCCGGTCCAGCTCGACCCCTACACGCTCCAGCTCGAGGCCCCCCAAATCGGGGCGGCGCCCGGTGGCGACGAACAGCTCCGCCGCCGCGAACCGCTCGCCGGCGGCGCTGTAGGCGACCTTGCCTCCGCCTTCACACGCCACCTGGGTCACGCGAACGCCCGTGCGCACACAGATCCCCTCGGTCTCCAGACGCTCTCGAATCAGGCGGGCCACCTCGGGATCCTCGCGGGGAAGGATTTCGGGCAGGAACTCGAGCACCGTTACGGTGACGCCGAGCCTGGCGTACGTCTGCGCAAACTCCAGGCCGATCGGGCCGCCGCCGAGGATCGTGAGCGAAGGCGGCAGGGTCCGCTGGTCGAACGCCGTGCGATGCGTCAGGTAGCCTGCTGCCTCCAGACCATCGATGGCCGGGAATGCGGGAGCGGCACCCGTCGCGAGCACCAGGCGCTTCGTTTGCAGGAGGTGACCGTTCGCGTCTACCCGCCCCGGCCCGACGAGCCGCGCCGACGCCAGCACGACATCGACGCCCAGGCTGCGGAACCGATCCGGATCATCGTGCGGCGCGATCCGCTGCTGCGCGGACCGGAGCCAGGCGACCGCATCGGGCCACGTGCCGTCCGAGCCCTGGCGGCGCCGCCGGGCGAACGCGATCAGGGCCTTCGAGGGGACGCACCCGGTCCAGAGACAGTCTCCACCGAGCGCCTCGCGCTCCACCAGAGCTGCCCTCGCGCCAAGGGCGGCGGCGCCGGCGGCGGTGACCAGGCCGGCAGTGCCGCCGCCGATGATCACGATGTCGTGGGTCGGCACGGTCTAGCCCAGACGAGTCAGCGCCACGTAGGTCAGGCCCGCGATGATTCCGGCGATGGGCAGGGTGACGACCCAGGCGAGCACGATGTCCCTCACCACGCGCCAGTGCACGTCCTTGCGGTGCAGCCCGATCCCGAGGATCGCGCCCGATGAGACGTGCGTCGTCGAGACGGGGAGCGTAAGGAACGACGCGAGACCCACGAGTGCCGACGTCACGAGATTGCCCGCGAAGCCGTCGTCGGGCGCGATGCGGGTGACCTTGCCGGCCAACGTCTCCGTGACCCGCCGCCCGGCGACGAAACTCCCGGCGCCCATCGCGAGGGCCGCCAGCAGGAACAGCCAGTGGGCGCCGATCCCCGCGCTCGCCCCGGCCGCCGCGCCGATGGCGAGGATCTTCGGCGTGTCGTTCAAGCCGCGAAACAAGCTGGTGCACCCGGCCGATAACCAGTGGAGCGAGTCCATCGCGTTCATCCGAGCCACGACCGCCGGCGGGCAGTCGGCGCCTGCAATCACGTGAAGCGACGACCCCTGGCCAAGCGCCGCGGCGGAACCCGCCACGGCGACCATCCGCTCGGTGCGCTCCACGCACACGCAGTAGCGGTTGAAGCGCCGGAACGCGAGGCCGATCAGCGGGAAGACCACCACCATGAGCGCTAGGGAGAGGAGCGGCGACACGGCGAGCGGCAGCGCCGCCTTCCGAATCACCCCGCCCCAATTCACGCCGGCTACGCCCTGGGCGGCGAGCGCGGCGCCCACGAGACCGCCCACGAGCGAATGCGTCGTGGACACGGGCATGCCCGTCCGCGTCGCCACGATCAGCCAGCCGATCGCCCCGGCGGCGATGGCGCCGAGGAAAGCGGGCCCACTCACGGGAGTGGCGAGCAAGCCCTTCCCGGAGAACACTGCCACGAGGCCTTGGGAGGCGAAGGCCGCTAGGACCCCGCCCGCGACCGTCCAGACGGTGCCCCAGAAGAGCGCGCGCCGCAGGTCCGTCACACCGGAACCGACGAGCGTCGCGACCCCCTTCGAGACATCGTTCGCCCCGTTGGCGAACGCGACACCCAGCGTCAGGAGGATCAGCACCATCGCGCCCATCAGCAGCACCCTCCGTCCGGGCCGCAGCAAGCGTAACCCGCCCGCTCCTCCCCGGGCTCGAGGATCGCGAACGTCGCCTGATACGGCGGCATCTTCAGCTTCGCCACGGTGTCGGTGCACACCGCATACGGCTCGTTGCGTGGGAAGAGGTGGCCTTCTTCGTCGACGAACGCCTTGCCAGGACCGAGGTACACGGCGCGGTGGCCCTTGTAGACGCACCCGGCGGCCTTCTCGTATTTGAAACCCTGCACCGTGATCGAGAAGAACGGGTAGCCCTCCACGTCTTTCCAGTAGGTCTTCTTGAGGACGGTGAGGCCGTAGAACCCGGCCCGCTCGAGCTGGGAGAGGAACTGCTCCTCCGTGAGCGCGCCCACCAGGCACTCACCCCACAGCTCGGGGTTTACCTTGAGGTGCGGCGGCACGTCGGTCTCGCTCACGATGTCGGACACGACGATGCGGCCGTGATCCTTGAGAATCCGCCACATCTCCTCGAACACCCGCGGCTTGTCGGGGGACAGGTTCACGACGCAGTTGGACGTGATGAGGTCCACCGTCTTGGATTCGACCGGGATCTGCTCGAGGTAGCCCTTGCAAAACTCCACCACGTCATAGCCGAGCGCTGCGGCGACTTTCGGCTGGTTCTCGTTCGCCACCGCGAGCATCGCGTCGGTCATGTCCACGCCGATCGCCCGGCCCGTCGGGCCCACGAGCTTCGCGGCGATGAACAGGTCGATCCCCGCCCCGGAGCCCAGATCCACGACGGTTTCTCCGGGCCGGATGTTCGCGGAGAGCATCGGCGACCCGCACCCGTAGAACCGGTCGAGCACCTCCTGCGGGATGTGGGCGACCGCCCCCGCATCGTACCTGGTCGGGCAGCACAGATCCGCCTTCGGGTGCTCGGCAGCCGCTGCGTAGTACTCGCGCACCTTGGCGCGCGGCTTGTCCACGTCGAACGACAGCACACAGTTCGAGTGCAGGGTGAGCACCGGCTGCTCGGCGAGGGCGCCGTCCGCCGTGCCACAGGCGATCGCCCCCTCACCCATTGCGTGCAGCACCAGCGGCGCGTCGTATCCCGAGCGGCGGTTCGCGCGGACGCGCTTCTCTTTCCCCAGGGTCGTCATCACGCGCCGCACGAGGGCGAGCTGAATCGGGTAGTAGGGATCGGGCGCGAGGGGGTCGCCCTCCGAGAAGCACCAGGCGTGCTCCCAGTCGCCACCGCCCGTGAGGAAGCGGAACGGATCGGCCGCCACCGCCGGCTTCTCCGCGACGCTCGCCGCGCGCAGCCGGCGCACGATGGGCGAGCGGTCGAGGATCTCCGCCAGATCCTGCCGGGTCGCGTCGCCGCAATACAGCCCCGGCTCGTTCGCGAGCGCCGCGGTGGGATAGACCTTGCCATCGAAGTTGACGCACAGCGAGTCCCAGCCGCCGTTGCCGAGGTCGTATTTCACGCCCGGGACGCCGTTCACGCGGCGCTTCACCGCCTCGACGTTATCGAGCGCCACGCCCACGGCCTCGGCGGCGTCCGCGGTGCGGTGCACAGCCGCGATGAGCTCCGGGACCTCGGGGAAGAAGCCGTTCAGGCTGGTGGCCGCCCGACCCCGCTTGTGAGACCACATCAGGTGGTGGCTCTTCGCGCCGGCGGCCTTCGCGAGGCTCGGGAGCCGGGGCAGCTCGGGAAGGTTCCGCTTGGTGGTCACGGTCGTGAGCGCCACCTCGTAGCCCAGGTCGGCCAGCAGGCGCGCGCCGTCGAGCGCCTTCGCGAACGTGCCCGGACCGCGGACGGGATCGTTCGTCTCGGGGCTTGCCCCGTCGACCGATACCTGGAAGCGCATCCGGGAACGGTCGAGCGCCTCGATCTCGCGTCGGACCCTCCCCTGGAACACCGTCGCGTTCGTGAGCAGGATGACCTCGAGGCCCTTCGCTTCCGTCGCGTGGCGGAGCAGCGCGAAGATGTCCCGGCGGACGAACGGCTCGCCGCCCGTGAAGTAGAGCCGGTGGAGCCCCAGCTCGACCGCTCGGTTCACGATCGAGAGCAGCTGCTCGAGCGGCAGCCCCGGCTCCTTCCCGGGGCCCGACGAGACGAGGCAGTGCGTGCAAGACAGGTTGCAGGCGTTGTTGATCTGCAGCCACAACTCCCGCAGTCCCTCCGGCGCGACGAGCGCCGCACGGCCAGGATACGGCTCGCGCGTGAAGGGCTTGTCCGCCAACATGCCGGCGCGGTCGAGCGCCCGCAGGAAGTCGTGGACGTGTACCCACGCCTTGCTGGCGTCCACATGCCGCTCGGCCGCATACCGCCCGACGAGGCCATTTACCGTGACGAAGCCTGCGCTGCCGGCGATGGTCTCGAGCAGCTGCCGGCCCGCGGGCTCGACGACGATCCAGTTCGGCGCGGCACCATCGACGGCGTACGTCAGGCCGTCATCTTCGAAGAAGGACAGTACAGGAACGTAAAGGGGAGTACGCTCTGCGAGAATCGACACGCTGACCTCCGATTTGTGGCTGGCACTGCACACGGTGCCCCGATGCGCTCATGGCAAACGCGCTAGCGCTTACTCGGATACGACCAATTGTGGCCGGACGGATCTTGCCATCGTCGTCACGGCTGCACCTCCGCCGGAGGGGCGCTCGCGCCCCACAGCTCCTTCAGCCGCCGGCCGCGGCATGCCAACACACGACAGTTAGAACCGGACTGGCACTACGAAGCTCCGACAGATCTTTTCGCCCGCGGGACAGACGCTCGCCCGGACGATGCCGCGGTGCGTGCCCTCGTCGAGGGGAGCCTCCACGGTGGGCGCGTCGGCGAAATACGCGGAGTCTGGGGTTAGGTGGGGCGCGTCGAACCGCAGCACCGTCCCGTCCTCGAGCTCCAGCGCCGGCTTGAGCCGCGCATTGATGCGCGCGCCCGGCGCACCGAGCAGCGTGAACCGTCTGACCCCGGTCCCTCGCTCCACCGCCACCCTGAACGGGACTGCCGTGCGGCACCCGGCGACGCCCAGCAGGAGGAGGAGCGCCCAACCACGCCCCAATCGCGGCAGCGCTCCCAGATCAGCCCGTAGCGGATCCGTCACGCATGGATGGCAACGGGTCATCGGTCGACGTCGTTCAGCGTCCAGTCATAGTCGAAGAAACGGAGCCGCACATCGGGCCGCTGGATGTAGGCAGCCGCCCCCGGTGGCAGGTATCGCGCGAAGAACCGCTTCACCCCGTCCGAGCCACCGAAGTCCTTCGAATACCAGTCCAGGATCTTGTTGACCTGGAGCACGGGGTACTCCCCCATCACGATCCGGAATTGGGTGTCAGTCTCCACGAGGTGGCGCACCGCGGCGTCGAGTTGCTTATCTACTCGTTCGGGCACGTACGCCTCGGCCGCGAGTTCTGGGCAGGAGCGCGCCGCGCAGTTGATCGCGAAGTGGATGCGGGCGTCTCCCATGTGCCGGAGGATGCCGTGCTCGACGTCATCCTGAGACCGCAGCGCCCCCGCCACCCGACAATGCTTCCGCTTGAAGACGCCAGAGATGTCCCGCACGAAGCCGGCGCGAGCTGAGGTCGACCCGATCAGACGATCGAATGGCGCCCGTTCGATGGGATAGTGCTGAATCACCTGCTTCAGCATGCAGGCGTTATACGCGTTGATCCAGAAGGCGAGCCGGGTATTCTGATCGGCCGCGGTGACACCGGCAGAGTCTGCGACGGCGAGCTGATCGAGATAGGACCGAAGCCGCGCCGAATCGGTCTTGAGGGCGGCGTAATCTACCCGGCCGCCGCGGAGGTGCTCGCGGAGCACGGCCGAAAACCCCGAGTGATCCGGCAGCCCCTGCGCGGTGAGACCCCCGAGGGGCGCGAGCGCCCGCAGCGTGGCCAGCGAGGCGAGTGTCGCGAGCACCGGGCGTCGTTTCATGGAACCCTGTCACGTCCAGGCCGTGAGCCGCTCGACGCCAAAGCGATGTCATCGAACCAGGCCGTGGCGCTTGAGCCCGTGTTATCAGTGTCGACCACGACGGCCACGGCCGTAACGGTCTTCGGTGTCATTCCAAAGACGCTGCGATAGTCCGCCACGAAATCCCTTTCCTCGGCGACCCACTCGCTGGCGTGCCGGTCGCCGCTCTCGACGACGATCGTGGCGACACCGTCGGCGTAAGGGCTCCGGTACACCGCGCCAATGTCCTCACGGGCGGCCCACACATAGCAGACGGCCCGGGTGTGCGGGCTGAAGAGATCGGAATCAAACACGACAAACAGCCGTGCCGTGTAATCGTCCCCTCGCTTTTCGCGTTCGTGCTCGTTTGGCGAGAGGCTTCCCTGTACTCTCCAACGCCACGAGATCTGACCCGTCTCTCCCGCGCGACTGTCGAGTCTGTGCCACAATGCCGAAGCCGACTTGTCGCTGGTCGCTCTCAAGACCGGCCCGTCGCCTTCCTGCACCACGTCATAGCGAGTGCGCCTCTTGTTCAGCGCCTTCTCCATCCACCGGACCTGCCAGCCTGCTTGAAAGGTCTCCCGAAAAACCTGAGACGACTCCGCAGCTGCCGACACCAGATCCGGGTGTTCCACGGCCACGCGGTAGCGCGACCCGGCGGCGCTGAGCAAGAAGAGGAGCGTTAGGCCGCGGCTCATTCGGCGAGGAGCTCCCGGATTCGCCCGTCCCAGGTGCGGAAGTCGTCGTCATTCAGGTGGAACTCGCCGTACCCCGTATACCGAATCTTTCCACGCTTATCGATCAACACGAAGCTCGGCCAGAAGTGGATCCCGTAGGCGTCCCAGGTACGCCGGTCGTTGTCCTGGGCATTGGCGTAGCTGATATGGTATTTCGCCAGGGCCCGCGCCAGGTTGCCTTTGTCATGTTCCCCCGAGTACGGTGGGAACTCGGGCGTATGAATGCCGATCAGCGTGAGCCCGTGGTCCCGGTAGCGTCGGTCGAACTCGACCAGGGACGGCACGGTGTTGGTGCAGTTATAGCAGGTGAACACCCAGAAGTTGAGGAGCACGACCCGGCCGCGCAGCTCCGCGAGCCGCAGTGGATGGTCTGCGTTGAGCCAGCTGGTGTTGGTCAGCTCGGGTGCGGGCGTGCCGCCGGAGGGCACGGCCGGCCTCGGTGCAACCGGCCGCCGCAGGGAGGCGTTCGTCGCGGTCCCGAGGCTCGCCACGAGACCGCACGCGGCGGCGAACGACCAAGGAAAACCCATGGAGTGCTCCTTTGTGAGGGCGATCGGACCGGGGGCCCGATCCGACCGGTTACGCCCAGGCGGCTTAGTGCTTCATCTGATCGTGCTGCATCATCCCCTCGCCGGAGGCGAGCGGCGCGTCGGCCAGCGCCACCTTGAACTTCTTGCACCAGATCACCACGTGGCTGAAACTCGCGAGATCGGTGCCCGCGGGGATTTCGAACGCTGCGGCGCCGGAGAAGGTCTTCACCCGGCCAAGATACTTCGACCGCCGATCGACGCCCGTCGTGCTACTCAGTACGACGTAGGCGTCCGGTGCTTTGCTGAGCGAGAAGTCCTGGGTGAACCGAAGCACCGGCTTGCCGTTCTCGGTGACGACCTCAAATCCGCCCGATACTTGGTGATTCCCGACCCCGGTGAAGCTGCCGTGAAAGCTCTTCGACATCGCCATCGCATCGTGGCCCATGGCGTCGTGAGCCATCGCCTTGGCACTGTCTGCTTGCGCCGCGAGCGGCCGGCTGAGGGACAGGACAGCGAGCAGCGCGACGCTGGGCAGCGCTAGGCGTGCAATCGTGTGGCGCATCAGTGTGACTCCTTCTCGTTCAGTGTGGTGGGACGCACGGCCGTCTCCGACCGACAGTGGTCGGGCGGCACGGGGGCAATGTGTCAGGCCGACAGGCTGAGGAAAAGGTGGAACGCGCAATGTTAGAGCATTGTCATACTGTTCTCATCCGCACGGATCGTCTTCGGCCTCACTTCTATGAGAATTGTCTCATCTTCGCCGCCGATCGTTGCCGATGCGAAGCAGCCTGTCGTAGGTTTGGGCGTGGAGATACTTCTCGTCGAAGACGACCGCGATCTGCGGCGGTTTCTGAGCAAGGCCTTCCGCGAAGAAGGCTACGCGATCACCGAAGCCGAGTCGGGTGATCGGGCACTGGAGCGGGCGCTCGGTGGCACCTACTCCTGCATCATTCTCGACGTCATGCTCCCCGGCAAGAATGGATTCAGCGTGGTCGAGGAGTTACGTCAGCGAGGCGTGTTCACCCCAGTGCTGATGCTTACCGCCCGGGACGAACTCGAGGCGCGGGTGCGTGGTCTGGAAGGGGGGGCCGACGACTATTTGACGAAGCCGTTCGATCTCTCCGAGTTGATCGCTCGAGTCCACGCCCTCATTCGCCGGGCGGAGCTGCGCCATAAGGATGCCACGCTGAAGGTCGGGAACCTCGCGCTGGATCCGCTCTCGCGCCGCGTCACGCAGGATGGACGCGTGGTCGACTTGAGCCCGCGCGAGTTCTCGCTGCTCGAGTTCCTCATGCGCAACGCCAACCGCACGGTATCCCGCTCGAGGATTGCCGAGGCGGTCTGGAATTACAAGTTCGACCCCGAGACGAACGTGGTCGACGTATACGTCAACTACCTGCGCAAGAAATTGAGCTTCGCAGGACGGAGCCCGCCGATCCACACGGTGCGCGGCATCGGCTACCGGCTCGAGGCCTCGTGAGCGAGCGTCGGCTCGGAGCCGTGCTCACGGCCCGCTTCAGCCGCGTGGCGTGGATGGCGCTGGCAGGCTACGCGCTCCTCGTCGTGGTGGTGTTCGCGGTGGCGGCTGAGGCCGTGCTGCGCCGCTCGCTCGAGCACTCGGCCGATGTGATCCAGTCCCTACTCAGCTCCTACGCTGATGCGGGCGGCGCCCGGGCGGGCGTGGCCCCGGCCATGCTCGCCGACCAGCTCCTCGGGATGGGGGGTCAGGTCGCGATCACGCGGACGACGACTGACGCGGGCGGCACTCCGCAGGTCTATTACCTGTCACCGGGGATGCCGGCGAAGCGATTGGAGGGGCTCCCCCCATCCGCGGCGCCGGAAGCCGTACGCCAACTGCTGCTTGCCGCGATCGCACAGCGAGCACGGTGGCGCTACCGGGTGCTGCACCGCGCGGCCGGGGCGTTCGACATCTACGTTGTCGCCAGCCGGGAGCCCTATGCCCTCGCCCTCGCCGGCCTCGCGGGTGCTGCCGCCATTCTTCTTCCGCTGGTGGCTTCCAGCGCGCGGCGCGGGGCGCGGCGAGCCGTCGAGGATGCCTTGCGGCCGCTCGAGCGCGTGACAGCCGAGACCCGAGCGATCGGCCCTGCGGAACTCGGCACCCGGCTCGCAAGCCCGACGGGCCAGGCCGAGGTCACGGAGCTCGCCGCGAGCATCAACCGTATGCTCGAGCGCGTGGACCGAGCGCACCGCGCCCTCGAGTCGTTCACGGCTGACGCGAGTCACGAGCTGCGGACGCCGCTCACCCATCTCCGCGCTCAGGTCCAGTGGGCCTCCGCCGACGGCCGGTCGCCCGCGGAGGTCCGGGAGGCGCTCGCGGCCATGGAGCGCGAGCTCGAGCGGACGACCAAGATGGTCGAGGAGCTGCTGCTCATCGCGAGAGGCGAGAACCGCCAGCTCACGCTCGCCCGCCAACCGTTCGACCTGGCCGCGGTCTTGCGAGAGGTCGAGGAGATCACCCAGGCGATGGCGGCGGGGCGGGAGCTCGAGGTGCGCGCCGCCCCGTCCCCACCCGCCTGGGCAGTCGGCGACGCCGACCGGACGCGACATATCCTCCTCAACCTCGCTTCAAACGCGGTGCGCTACACCGCGAGCGGCAGCGTGAGCCTCGCGCTCGAGGCGAACGCCACCATGGTGGGCGCGAGCGTGCGCGACACCGGACCCGGCATCGCCCCCGAGCACCTGGAGCGGATCTTCAACCGCTTCTTTCGGATCGACCAGTCGCGGAGCCGCGCCCTCGGCGGCACAGGCCTCGGCCTCGCGATCGCGCGGCTGCTCGCAGAGCTTCAAGACGGTCGTGTCGAAGTGGAAAGCACCTTGGGAGAGGGCAGCACCTTCACGGTGTGGCTGCCGGCTGCACGCGCGGCGCTTCCCGCACCCGCACTCCGGGAGCTCCCGACGCGAACCTGAAAACGTGGCTGCTGCTGTGCATCGGTCTCGCCACGACGGCCTCGCGTGCGGATACAAGCTTCGGGGTGCTGGCGCGGCATATCACCGAGCTCGAGCTCGTCCGGAAGTTCGCAAAGCAGGTCGGCGCCGAAGGCCGCGGGTGTTCGGGGGTGGTGGGCGCCGACGACGAGGTGTATCAGCTCACACTCCTGGCTCTTGGTGAACGGCGGCGCGTCATCAAGCGCATTCTTCTGAACCACCGAGCCGCGCAGCGGCCATCTCCGTAGCGTCTCCAGCAAGCCGCTGAATTAGAGGAGCGTGAGAATCCTCTAAGATTCGTTTTCCTTACTTCTCGCTCGCCACGTCGGGCTCCACATTCTGCTGCGAAAAGCGGTCGCTGTTCGGGCGCTTTCGACCGGCGCCGCACCCTACCCACTCGTAGCTGCGGGGGAACTGCGCATGAACAACTCGTTGAGTTACCTGCTTGTCGCCTTGGGAGTCGCGGCCTGCGCGGAGGGACGCCAGGTCACCGCACCTCCCGCCGCGAATCGCACTGCGGGCATCAGCGCGACCGAAGCGAACGACGCGGCGGTGCGCATGTATGACGTTACGATCACGAACCTCACCGGCGGGCAGCCGCTTTCTCCCGGCGTGGCCGCCACCCACACCAAAAAGCAGAGTGTGTGGAGGCTGGGCCAAGCGGCCTCGGAAGGGATCCGTTTGATCGCCGAAGACGGCGACAACTCGGTCGCGCTGTCGAGCCTGACGGGCCAGCCGGGCTTTGCGGACGTGCAGGCTGTTGCAACTCCCACCGGCTGCGTGAATTGCCCTGGTCCCTTCCCTGCGTCGCACACGATCCGAATCAGCGCGAAGGCCGACGCCAATCGCCTGTCGCTCGCGATCATGCTGATCTGCACAAACGATGGCTTTACCGGGCTCGACGCCGTCAAGCTGCCTGGGGGCTTCAAGCCTGAAACGTTCAACACAGCGGGCTACGATGCCGGGACGGAAGTGAACGACGAACTGTCAACCCACATTGTGGATCCGTGCTTCGCGATCGGCCCCACCAGCCGGCCACCAGACGGAAACCTGCGGACGCCCCAGAGCGGCGTCATCACGCACCACCCGGGCATCTTGGGCGTCGGCGACCTCATCCCGACCGTACATGGCTGGAAGGATCCGGTCGCTAGGATCACGATTCAGCGGGTGAAGCAAGGGAAGGAGAACGACGAGGAGGAAACGACGATGAGGAGTAGAGGGCGCCCGTAGAAGATCGGAGCGTCCTTTTCCGCAAGCTGCTAGATTGCTGCTGGCACCAAGAACTCACGACCTGGAGGCTGGCTTGTCTGCCCGCCGCGTGTCTCTCTTCTTCTTGCTGCTCGTCGCCGGCGGCCACCTCGCGGCCCAGAGCGGCCGCTCACGCCCCGCGCTCGCCGTACTGAACCTGCGGTTCGACGGCGAGCACGCCAACGTGCTCGAGCCGGGCGACACGGCGGTCGCCATGGCAGCGACGAGCAGGTTGCTCGCCACGCTCGAGGCATCGGAGCGCGTCGCGGTCCTGGACTCGGCGCGTGTAGCAGGTGCCGTGGCCGCCGCGACGCAGGGCAACCCGTGCGACAACAGCTGCGCGCTCGCGATCGGCCGCCAGCTCGGTGCGCAGTGGGTGGCGAAGGGGACAGTGACGAAAACCTCGAACCTCGTTTGGGTGCTCTCAGCCCAGTTGATCGAGGTGACCACCGGGAAGCTCGTGCTCTCCGACGGCTACGAGCTCAAGGGCGATGCGACCCGCATGGCCCCCGCCGGCGCGCACGTGTTCGCGCAGCGAGTCGAGAAAGCCATCGTCGTGGCTCGGACGGCCAGCACGGCGCCCTGACCACAGCACTGACCTATGGGGCGTCGCAGGACCTTCGGCCTCCCTCGTTTACGGTACGCCAGGGGGATCGTCCGCTCGCCAAGCTCCTCTGGGAACCAATCGCGGTCGATCCGGATTTTGCCGTGGTGACGAAGCAACATCGCTGGCTCGCGACGCTCTACGGGCGACTCCCCATCCTCTCGAAGCTCGCTGCCCGGCGGTGGAGCCCCGAGAGAGGCGATATCCCGTGGGCGCCGGCACGCGTGTCTCTGCCCGAGGCGAGCATCGCCCTGGTCACGAGCGCGGGGGTGCACCTGAAGCGCGACCGACCGTTTGACATGGCGAATCCCGAGGGCGACGCCAGCTTCCGCGTCATCCCGGGCGACTCGGCGATGCGGGACCTGACAATCACCCACGACTACTACGACCACCGGGCGGCCGACCGCGACTTGAACTGCGTCTTCCCACTCGAGCGCCTGCGCGAGCTGGCCGCTGCGGGAAGGATCGGCCGCGTCGCTCCACGCCATGTCGGCACGATGGGGCACATCCTCGGGACGGAAGAGCGGCGTCTGGTGACAGAAACGGCGCCAGCCATCGCACGATTGCTCGTGGACGACGGCGTGGATTATGTCGTCGCGGCGCCCGGCTGAACGACCTGCCATCGGTCCGTGGGACTGATCGCGCGGGAGATTGAGCGGGCCGGTATCTCCACCGTCACGCTCTCCGTGGTGCGGGAGGCCTCGGTGCGGTCACCGTCGCCTCGCAACGTCTTCGTGCCGTTCCGCCTGGGGCGGATATTCGGTGAGCCGGGAGCGGACGTGCAACAGCGCGCCGTGCTCGTGGCAACGCTCGGGGCGTTCGGCCGCCTGCGCGAACCCGCGGCCATCCTCGACCTCCCCTATCGTTGGAAACGTGGCATCTTTCGCGACCCCCTTTGACCGGGTAGTCCCTCGCGGGGCCTTCATCCCCTACGTATCCGACGACCAGATCCCAGAAGCGGACCAAGTGCCCGACCGGGATCACATTCTGCGGGTCCACGGCGTCCATCCACGCGCCATGCGGCTGCACTACGAACTTTACCTCGACTTGATGCGCGGCCCGAGTCCGCTCACGCGCATCCAGCGCGAGATGTTGGCGGTAGCGGTCTCGGCGGCCAACCAATGCCATTACTGAATCGCCCATCACGGAGCGGGCCTCCGTCAGCTCCTGCGTCTCACCGGTCGCCCGGCCGCGGCCGCAGACCAGTTCGTCGATGCCCTGGTGGCGGACCCCCGCGCGGCGGACTTCTCGCCGGCCGACCGGGCGATGCTCGATTACGCGCTGACGCTCACGCAGGCGCCGCACACGGTCACTGGCGAAGCGGTGGCGGCGCTGCGGGTTGCCGGGTTCGACGATCGGGGAATTCACGATATCTGCGCGGTCACGGCGTATTACGCGTTCGTCAACCGGATCGGCGACGGGCTGGGCGTGGAGCTCGAGGAACGATTCCGCGCCTAGGAACCTGGGCCTCCTGCCTCACACATCACGATGTGCCGTCGGGGGGCCCTTGACCTTGTACCTCAGTACAGGGTTGATATTGCCCTCTCAGGCACGACGACAGGATTCACGATGCCACTCACCATCGGTCAGGTCGCCACGGCGGCGGATGTAAACATTCAGACGATTCGCTATTACGAGCGGCGGGGCTTGTTCGCGGCGCCGCGCCGCACGCCGTCGGGCTATCACGGAGCCGGCGCTAGCGATCAAGTTCGGACTGACCATCGAGGACCTGACCTCGTCCTTCCACCCGTACCTGACGCTGTCGGAGGGGATCAAGCTCGCCGCCCAGGCGTTAACAAAAGACGTGGCGTAGCTCTCGTGTTGCGCGACCTGAAGATCGCCTAGTAGAGAGCCCGTGCGTCAGGGAAATCACCGCGGGACGCTCGTCAGTCGACTTTGGAGAGCCGGTGTAGGCGGAAACCCGTGCCAGATCCAGAACGCCACCTGGGTGATGTACCGCTCCTGGCGGCTTGCCCGGTCCCATGGCCCGAACAGGCGGATGCGATACGCGCCGCCGCCCCAGCGTTGCTTCACAGTCTCCATGGAGAAGTCCTCCGGCAGCATTCGCTCCAGATAGATCCACCGCTCCCGGTCGCCATCGCGCTGCCGCCACAGCACCACTACCGGCACACGCCTCCTCAGATTGTTGATTACTAGCTCAGGGTCACGCTGCTGCTCGAGATTGTGGCGCCGGAGCGCCTCCGGCACGTGATGCGTCGATTGTGTACCCATACGACTCCCCTTCTCAAGGCCCGCTCGTCACTCCGCTGGTGAAGCCGCTAGTGAAGCTGCTCGTTACACCGCTAGGGACCCGGCATTTCCTCCGGCGCTTCCACCGGCGGGTTGCACTGGCAGTTACGCTGGGATAACGGCCGGGACCGGCCGATTCCCCCGTTTCTCTAAGGGTTGACGTCCGCCGGCCGCACCGGTAAGATAACAGCTATAACACATTCTGGACACCCCGTATGGGCCGCGCCCGCCCCGATCTGATTCGAGTCCTCGAGGAGAACCCGCCTGGTCCGCAGGCGGGGATCATTCTCGTGCGCCGCCTCCGCACGAGCGAGTACAGAATCCAGGTCGGCCCCCGGGACTACCTCTCACAGATCGAGGCCGCCGCCTTCCTCGGTAAGAGCCTCATGACCGTGAATCGCTACGTCCGACTCGGTTTGCTCAAAGACGTCACTCGTTATGGCATCTCGATGATCCAACTCGCCGAGTTGCGGCGATTCCGCCGGGCGTACCTGGAGGGCGGCAAGGGAGGACGGCTGCGGCGTGGCTCCGGGCGGGGGACCAGGCGCTCGTGACAGCGCGGGGCACGTCCGGCGCAACCCTCGACACGGGGGTGGCGGCGCTCATCGTCGCATACGAACGACGCACCGACGAGGCTGACCGCGTGAACGCCTCCGCGCCTTTGGGGCCGGTATATCGCGCCGTGCTCGACGATCTAAGGGCACTCACGGACGCATCTGACCACCCCTCCCCCATCGATGTGGGAGATCGACTGCTGAATGTCGACGAAGCTGCAGCGCTCTTGGGGGTGACCCCGCAGTGGCTCTACCGCCACGCGAAAGAACTGCCGTTCACTTGCTCGCTGTCCCGCAAGTGTTTGAGATTCTCACGCGCCGGCA
>JBOHSI010000097.1:0-10134 GCA_050733055.1 Gemmatimonadales bacterium | reverse complement strand
CGCACCTACCAGCTCGCTCAGCGTGACTACTCGGTAGCCCCTTGCTCGCAGTTCCGGCAGCACCGTACGCAGCAGCCGCGCGGTCCGTAATCCCCGCGCACCGCCGTCGTGGAGGATCACCACGGCTCCCGGGCGGGCGTTGCGCAGGATGTAGCTAGCGGCGAGCCGGTGCGAAGGCAGGGCGGCATCAAACGGGTAGATCGACCCCAACGCACAGCGATACTGGTGCCGCTGGATGATGTCGATCATCGATCGCGAGTACCATCCGGAACCCGGCCGCATCCACGTGACCCGGCCATAAGCCGCCAAGACGCGATGTGCCTCGAGCAATGCCTGCTCGAACTGGGCCGGCTTCAGCTTGATGCTGGGCTCATCACGCGTGAGGTGGTTGCCAACCTCGTGCCCCCTGGTCACGAGGTCGCGGACCAGCTGCTCGCGCCCGGCGACGCGGCTCGAAATGAGAAAAAACGTGGCGTGCGCCTCGTGTCGCCGCAGTTGTGCCAAGATCAGCGGCGTGCTCACCGGGTCGGGGCCGTCGTCGATGGTCAGCGCGATCAATGGCGCGGGCAGCCGCGCCCGGTAGAGACATCCGGGCCGTACAGCCGCCAGGTTGTCGACCAGCCAATCGGGTGGCGACCAGAGAAAGGCTCCGAGCGCCAGGACCAGCAGCCCGGCGAGACCCGACCGCCCGGGGAGGTTCAAGTGCTTGTTAGGCGGCGGCCCATTGGCCCAAGAGACGGCGCAGGGCCACGAGCTGCCCTACGTGATAAGCAGTGTGATCCGCCACCAGCAGGACTTCGCGCAGCAATGTCTGCCCAGTTCCGGCGGGCACTTTGGCGAAGAGGTCACAGGCGGGGTCTGCGATCATGCGCTCCAGCGCGGCGCGATCGCGGCGAAACGCGGCGATGCTGGCGTCCCATGCCTGGGCGTCGGGCGGAGCCGCCGCGGCGGGCCAATAGTCGGCCGGCCATTCGAGCTCACGGTAGTCAGGCCGTTCGCAGAAAGCCAAGATGTCCGCCTGGGTGCGACGCATGTGCTCGACAAGCTGCCACGGTGAGTATGGGAGGCCGGGCGACACCACGCCACGGACGTTGGGCGGAAGATCGGCGACAGCGGCGTCGAAGTCAGCGTGAGCATCCCGCCAGCTGAGGAGTCGCGTCAAATGCGCGCGCAGAGTGTCGATGGGTGCCATAGCGAACTAGCGGCGCGAGGGCTTTGAGTAGTGCGGCTGATAGAGCTGAGCCTGAACCCCACCGGGCATTCGGAAATGCGTGGCGCGCCCGTAGCGGCCTCGGTGGGGGCATCAATGAATTCGACGCCCCGAGCGCGGAGCTCCGCGACAGTCCTTTCGATGTCATCGCAGTAGAACGAGATGTCGTGCGTTCCTGCGTCATCGGCCTCGGCAGGGTGACATCCCATGTCGGCTTCGGGCAGGTCGAAGATGAGCCAGCCACCACCCACGTCGGTGTGGGGAAACCCCAGCTTATCCGGGATGAATGCTCGCAGCGCCTCAGGCTCGGACGAGTAGAACATGGTATGGACGCCCTTGATCATGGGGACCTCGACGACGCAGCGTCGTTGGGAAGCTAGCCGGTGCTCGCCAGCGCGCAACGCGGCGGCGGGCGCACCCCCCCCTCATTCCCGCCAGCGATGGACGCGCTCGAGGATCTCCTCGCCACCAATCTCACGGCAGAGCGCGACCAGCTCGGTGCGCAAGGCGCCGCGCCAGCGAAGCGAATCCGGCCCTTCCGCGAGCGGCACGTCTGCGCGAAGAGTAACCAGGCGGCGGTACAGGAAGGCCTCCTCCCGATGCTCCCTGAGGCTCCTCGCGAGGCTCGCAGCCCCGCGAACCGCGACCTTCCAGTGCGATTCCTCGTCAGGAATTCCCTCCAGGTAGCCGTAGTGAGCCAGAAGCGCTGCCGCCGAGCGGGCGCCCCACCGGGGGATGCCTGGAATCCCGTCCGCATCGTCACCAACCAGAGCCAGCCAGTCGGGAATCGAGGCGGGCGCCACGCCGAACTTGTCGCGCACCGCCGTCTCGTCGTGCACTCGGCGGCGGCTGCGATCCAGACAGACGACGCGGGTGCCGCGCACGCACTGTGCCAGGTCCTTGTCCGGCGAACAGATTACGATCTGCTCGACGTCGGGCATGGCGTCCGCCTGCGCAGCTGCTGTAGCCAGCGCGTCGTCGGCCTCGAACTCCACCATCGGCCACACCACCAGGCCCAGGGCCCGCGCGGCGCGCTCGGCAAGCGGGAATTGGGCCAACAGCTCCTCCGGCACGCCTTCACTGGTCTTGTATCCGTCGAAGAGATCGTTCCGAAAGGACTCGATGACGTGATCGAATGCGCAGGCGACGTGGGTTACCCGGTCCTCGCGCAGCAGTGACAACAGGGACCGAAGCAATCCTCGCGTTGCTCCCACCGCAGAGCCGTCCGGCGCGACGGCTTCGGGCGCACCGAAGTGAGCCCTGAACAGCTCGTAGGTGCCGTCAACCAGGTGGATTCGCATTGACGCTGGACTCCGGTCGCCCCGGATCAGCTCCGCCTACCGAACGCCGCGTAACCTGCACGGTGGAGCAGCAACGCCGCCGCTGCCCTTCCGGTAGACGATGTAGCGTGGTCTGCCGTCAGGGCGAACGACCACTAGGTAGATCGCCATATGCCTGGGGCGGCGCGGTCCCGCGCCACCTACCCTATGCCCGCGTTAGGCCGCGCTCTTGCCTACCCGCAGCTCAGACATAGCGGGCGATTGCCATCACGGCTGCCGCTACGATGAGGAGCAAGGCCACCAACCGCCCCGCAGTGGCGCCTCGAGCACGCAGGCGTTGGATCTCGGCCAGCCGCTCCGCTCGCTCCTGCTCGGTCGCCGCCGACCCCACTGCCTGCGCGAGCGCGGTGGCCCGGAGCATGGCCGGCCGCATCACCGTGATGCCGAGACCGTAGGCCACGAGGGAGGCAGCACCACCGAACGCGAAGGCGACCCCGACCCGCGAGGTCAGATAGCTCGGCTGGAAGCCAAAGGACGCGCGCCAGTACAACCAGACCCCCGAAACAAGGGTGGCGAGGGCGAGGACGGGCAGGACGGTCATCACTCCCCGTCGCTGCAACGCGACCATCACCTTGCCGCCGTCCGGCCCCGTGTCCTGGATCGCGGGCATCAGGAAGGTGGCCGTGAAGACCGCCATGCCGACCCACAGGGCTCCCAGAACGACGTGAACGAGGCGAAGAACAACAACGAGCAGATCCACGCAGGAGGCTCCGATGAGGGGTGGGGCGAGCGACTGGCCGCGGCGCGGCCCCACGAGCGCCACCTTCTATGTGGGCGCTGCTGTCAAGCTACCTTCGTCGTGAGGACACGACGCCCACGCCGAGCAGGCTCCGTGTCACTCGGTCACCTGTGTTCTCCCTTCACACGCCGGCGCGCTGGTCGCTTCCAATCACGTGCGGACGCACAGGTCCGCGAACGACCTTCTATCCGTGGTGGCTGGGCGTCTCCGCCGCCACGCACCTCATCCAGGATGCGCCAGCGGCGCCTGCGAAGCCCCGGCGAGTGACCCCATTCGTCGTGAACCCCAGCTTCCACCGCGTCTGCCCAAGCTCGAAGGCCAGGTGGAGAACCGGCTCCGGTGCAGTAGATTGATCGGCAGGGGTCGCTGCTGTGGTCATCATGGCTCCTCCGATGTAGGGGTACAGCGAAGGAGCTTACACAGCCGCGGCCCGTTCGGCCGCTACCTCCCGCCCAGCATAGGATCTAACGGATCGCGTTTAAGCTGCAGGCGACTCGCGCGCCGGCGCAAGGTCGTTCGGGTACGCCGGTGCGCCAACACACAACACTCAGAATCCCCCTACAGCGACAATCGTCCGTCAGCTTCAAGCGTTTTCTAGGGGACAGCAGTCTGCGGTGGGAGCGTCTTGCGAAAGCACCGAATCTGGACCGTTTCCACAAAGCCCAGTGCACGATGGGCGGCTGCGCTCGTCTCATTGTCAATGAGCGCATCGGAGCCGAACTCGGTACACCCCTGTGCAAGCGCCCAACTTTCCGCGGCAGCCACTAACGCCCGGCCGACGCCCTGGCGGCGGGCTTCGGGCACCACGTACCATCCTTCGAGGTAGGCGGCCCGATCCGTAACGCAGCCCTCGGCGTACGCGCGGACCGATAGTTCGGCAAAACCGACGGCGACGCCACAGTCGTCCACGGCAAGCAGGACCTCGAGGGGCATGCGGAGTTTGCCGGCGAAGAACTGTTCAATCTCGCTGGCGTGCCATTTCGAACCGTCCTCCGGCCACAGCCGTTCGCGCATTCTCAGCCAAGCCGGGGCGTCGTCGACTGTCGCGGGGCGAACGCGGATCGTGCCGAGAACTCGTTCCAGGCGCACGGGGAGTCAGGAGGGCGGCGTCGCAGCACGGCGGGCTCGCGCCAGATAGGCAGGCGCCAGGTCCAGCAGGTTCGCCAACTTCCGGACGAGGTAACTCTCATGCCGGCGAATCTCGCCGTCCGCCAGAATGACGCCCCACATCACTTCGGCCAGCACCATCTTCTGACCGAGGTCGTACTGCTGGGTGATCGTGCGGGCGAACTGGTAGTGATCGACGGATTGCCGCCGCTCGGCCTCGGCGAGCTCCATCAGCTCCCGAGCGGTGGTCGCGTCCAGCCCGAAATGCCGGTGCAGCGCTGACTCGATGTGAGTGCGCTCGGCCGGGCTGAACTCGTCGTCGGCGTGCGCAAGCTCGAGCAGGAGCGCACAGGCTGCGACCTGGATGCCACTTGGCCCCGACTGGCCCTCAGTGGGCTGGGAGCCCGACTCGGGGCGCACGATCCGGCGGGCGACGAAACTCTTGATGGCGTCTAGCATGCGGTGAATGCTGGTTCACACAATCTAGTGATGAGCGACGCAGCCGTGTACCCTACGCCTTGAAGTCGGGCGACTCGTCGAAGCGGATCCGGTTGCCGAAGGGGTCGATGACCTCGACGCAAAGCGAGCCGCGCTCGGTGCGCTCGATGCCGGGTCGCAGGTAGGGGTAGTTCTTGGCCAGCAGCTGGGCATGATAGGCGGCGAGGCCCTGCACCCGTACGAAGACGGTCGAGCCAGGGCAGGCGTCGCCGTGGTGCTCGGAAAGGTGGAGCACGAGGCGATCACGGGACACTTGTATGTAGGCTGGGAGCTGGGGCGCGAAACGGTGCTCCCAGTCAAGGGTGAAGCCGAGAAAGTCGAGGTAGAACTCCTTGGCCCTGGGGACGTCGAAGATGCGGAAGATCGGAGCGGTTTGCAGGGGGCGAAGGGTCATGAGGCCTGGGGAGCGTGTTGAGGGGTTGGTCGCTTGCTGCCGTCCAACGGATCGCGCGGCATTACATGGCGCGGCTTGGGAGGACCCCGTAAACCAAACCGACGACGAGTCCGACCAATGTGAACTGAAGCAGGTAGTACACCCCCTCCAGCGCAATCCACGTACCAAGCGACCCAACTTCATTCTTCCCAGCCTCCGCCAAGACGGCGTTGCTGCCCATGAAAACGCCGAGGAGCAAGCCGAACATGGCTCCTTCCGCGAGCGGGGTTCCGCCCCGGTAAAAGAAGGGGTAGAGGTACGCGACGACGGCCGCCTGGAGAACCATGGACAGGATCCCGAGCGGAATGATCGGCCGGGGTCTCGTGAAGACACCCAGCCGCGCGTAGACATCCTTGAACAGGGCAAGGTGCCAACCGGCGGCGATGACGAAGGTGAGAACAAGGTAGCTCGCCGCTGCGATCCAGAACTTGGAGTTCACGACGCCCTCCGGGATGCCAACTTCGTTACCTGCCGGACCGGGCGCCCTGAGCGTGACACTTTACTCGACATCGCGTTACGCGCCAGGCGGTCGATACGTAACTGACTTCTTGGCTGCCGCATCCATCTCCTCGGGAGTGATCAGGACGGTCGTTCGAAGGTCGACGGCGCCGGTGGCATTGGCCGCGAGGCTCAGAGCGGCAGCCGTGGCTTGGTCAGGGAATTCGGCGATGCCGTAGACGTCAGCCTCACCGAAGGCGTAGATGCCGTAGACGTCAGCCTCACCGAAGGCGTAATAGAAGGCATGGAGCTTGCCGCCGGCGTTCTGAATCATCTGCTGGACCGTTGCCCGACGCTTGGAGCCGCCGTCTTTGAGGGGCCCCTTGGTGCCGTCCGCTGTGTAGGATGCGTGCCAGAGGTAGATAGGCATAGAGAGTTCCAAGCCGATAACGTATCGGCTTGGCAGAGGATCGGTAAGGTGAAGTCGTACCGGCGGCCTAACGGACAACGCGACTCGCCCGCCGGTGCCAGAGGAAGGGCGCCGACGAGCCCACGCGGCAGGTCCTCACGGGGTTGCCAGCGCCTTCACGAAGCGATAGGTGAACTCGGCGCCCTCGTAATACTCGCGCACGCCGATGCGCTCGTCGCGGCCGTGCGCACGGATGTCGTCGGCGTCGAGGAACACGCCCGACACGCCGTAGACCGGCATCCCCGCGTTGCGGAGGTACAGCCCGTCGGTCGCACCGGTCTCCATGTTCGGGATCACAGGCACGCCTGGCCATAGTGCGGTCGTGACGCGCTCGAGCGCCCCGATCACCTCCGGCACGAGCGGCGACGGCGGCGAAGGGACGGCCGAGTCGGTCACCGTCACCGCGACGGGCGCGTCCCCCACGAGCCGGCGGATCGTCGCCACGACGTCCGCGGGTCGCTCGTCGGGTAGGACCCGGCAGTTCACGACGGCGCGGGCCGTCTGAGGGAGGGCGTTTTCGGCGTGGCCCGCCTCGACGCGTGTGGCCACGCAGGTCGTGCGCAGCTGGGCGTTGAAGAAGGGGGACTGCGCGGACAGGCGGGCCGCTGCTGCCGCATCCGGCGGCGTCCGCAGCACGCGCCGCACGTCTACCGCCAAGGCAGGCCGCATCGTCGCGACCGCCCGCTCGAAATAACCGCGGGTGATCTCGTTCAGGCGAACGGGGAACTCGTGCGCGGCGATCCGGCTGAGCGCGGCGGCGAGATGGTAAATGGGGTTGTCTCGGGTGGGCAGCGAGCTGTGACCGCCCGGGTTGTGTGCCTCCAGCGTGAGGCTCATGTAGACCTTCTCGCTGGCTTGCACGTTCCGAGTGAACGGCCGGCCCTCGCGCGCCAGCGGGTCCCCGCTGTCGCCGTTGATGCAGTAGGCGGCGTCGATCAGCTCCCGGCGATTAGCGAGCAGCCACCGGACGCCGTTGTAGTCGGCCCCGGTCTCCTCCCCCGCCGTGAGCGCGAGGATGACGTCCCGGTCGGGGGCGAACCCCTCGCGCTTGAAGCGGATCAGCGTGGCGACGAACAGCGCCGCCATGTCCTTGATGTCGCTCGTGCCGCGGCCGTAGAAGTATCCATCCTGCTCGGTGAGGGTAAAGGGGTCGAGCGACCAGTCTTCGCGCCGCGCCTCGACCACGTCCAGGTGAGCAAGCAGGAGGATCGGACGCCGCGCGCCGGTGCCACGGAGGCGTGCCACGAGATTGCGATTCGCCGTTGCCGGCCCCACGACGAGTACGTCACCCGCGGGAAAGCCCTCCGCCAGCAGTCGCTGCGCCATCGCCTCGGCAGCCGGCGTCGTGTTGCCGTGCTCGTGGGTCGTATTGATGGCCACGAGCTCGGCGAGGAGGTCCCGCGCGAGCTGGTAGTCGGGCGGCGGCCTTTGCCCTCGGAGCTGGACCGAGAGGGCGCTGAGGACCACCGCGACCGCGAGCGGGCGAGTGACCGACCTGCGATGAGATTCGTGCATTAGCGATCCTACCGCTGCCTAAGGGAGTGCGCTTCAGCTGCGGGCGCGGAGTTCGCCGGCGCAGCAGTCCCGACGCGCTTGTCGCAAATCATCCGGCGCACGAAGGGGATTCTACCCTATGTGGCCGCGCCCGCCAGCTCGAAGCGGCGACGCCCCTCGAGCCCCAAGAAGCATCCGAACTTACCGGCGGCTGGCCTGGCCCCACGGTTGCTCGCATGATTCCGGCACGGTCCGGCGCTGGATGTGACCTGAATCGCACAAACAGGGAGAGCTCCGTGAGAAAGCTACGCGCCGCGCTCCATCACCCGACGACGAACCTCGTCGTTGCCCTCGTCCTCGTGGTCACCAGCCTCGCTGAAGTGTGGGAATCGATCACCGGTGACACCGTGGAAATGGCGCTTGGCGGGATGGAGATGACGGTTGGGGCGTACGATGGTCTGCTCGTGTATGGGCTGGTGCACTTGCTACGAGCCATCGCGGAACTGGTGGAGGGTGTTGAGCGCGGCGTGCGAGAGTAGGCGTCCGCGCCTGCGGATCCCGGTATCATCGTGGTGGCCGCGCCCGCCAGCGCCAAGCGCTTGTTCGTTCCGCTGGCGTGATGTCCGTGCACGCCGTGCGGCGTCACCCACCGGCGTAGACGGACATCACTTTTGATGACCTCCCGCAGCAACGCGGGAGTCCAGCCCATGTCCGCTAGCTCATGATGCCGAGTTGTTGCAGCATGGTCCCCATGTCGAAGTACTGCCGCTGCAGCTTCGCTTTCCCCCTGTCGGCGGCGATCTCGATCACGTTACACGCCCGGAGCTCGATGCGCTTGCCGGTCGCCGCGATCGGACCGTTGGGCATTTCCAGCGGTCCCGTGTGGGTGCCCCGCCACGTCACTTCGAGTACGACCGTGTTTCCGCTCACCAGAGCGCTATGGAACGTGGCCTTCGAGTCGGGGAGCGCGGTGGCCCAACCCCGCCACAGGGCCAACACCTGGTCGAGTCCCTGGACCTTTCGACCGGTGCCGACTTCATCGTAGACGAAATCAGGAGTGATGCTGGCTCTCACTGCATCCCAATCCTTTTCGCCGTAGGTCAGCAGGGGGGCCTTGGCGGCATCGATGAGCTGCTGGGGTGAGAGCATGGTCGCGTGCGCAGGCATGATCGTCCTCCTTGTGTCGTGAGGGATGAGACAGGTGCCGCTCCTCCGGGGGAGCTGGGTTCGGCCGCTGGGGTGACGGTTTAGCAGGTTGGATGTCCCAGAGGTAGTCTGGGAGGAAGGACAGATCTCGTTGGACTCCCTCCCCTCCCGCCGACCGCCCCTTGGCGATGTCCGCGATAATGCCGCCGGCCACGAACATAACGATACCCCGATTCCCGCCTCCCGCAACCGACGTTCGGCCGCCTCCTCACTCGAGCCCTGAAGCAGCGCTGTTGGGGCGCGAACAGTGGCTACCACGGTCCAAAAGTCCCTGCAGCTTCACGCGCGTGATGTTTCCAAGAAGTGCCCTCAAGGGGTACTGTCTCAGCGACCGCTCAAGATCGCGAGCCGCGACCCCAGGAGGGCACTTCCATGTGGTACTCCGGCATCGACCAGCACAAGCGCGACTGCGTGATCACCACCTATGGCCCGGACGGCCCGCGCGTCAAACAGGCCCGCGTCCTCACCACGCCGCTCGCGCTCCAGCAGTACTGCGCGGAGTTCCCCGGCCCGCAGAAGGCGGTGGTGGAATCCACCGGCGGCTGGTACGGGCTCGCGGACGTCCTCCAGGCGCTGGGCGTCGAGCTCGTCCTCGCGCACGCCACCCGGCTCAAGGCCATCTCGGCCGCCAAGGTCAAGACCGACCAGGTCGACTCCGACGTGCTGGCCCTGCTGCTGCGCGCCGGCCTCATCCCCGAAGCCCACATGATCCGTCCGGAGCAGCGCGGCCCACGCGACCTGATGCGGACCCGGCTCCGCCTGGTCGAGAAATGCGTCAGCGCCCAGAACAGCATCGATCGTCTGCTGGAGAAGTTCAATGTCCAGACCGTGGCCGAGCTGGCGGCGCTCTACCAGCTGCAGGCCGCCTGTCATACGGCCCAGATCCACCTGCTCGAGACGCAGATCACCACGCTGGAGCGCGCCCTGCCCCCGCACCTGATCCCCAACGCCGACGTGCAGCGCCTCCTCTGGATCCCGGGCCTCGACAAGGTGAACGCCTTCACCGTCTACACCGAGATCGACGGCATCACGCACTTCCCCTCGGCCCGGCAGTTCTTCTCTTATAGTCGCCTTCGTCCCGGGCGCCGACCATTCGGGCGGCCGCACCCGCCATCGCTCCGGCTCCAAGGCGGGCAACCGCTATCTTAAGCTCGCCTTCAGTCACGCGGGCATCCGGGCGGTCCAGTACTACCCGGAAAT
>JBOHSI010000096.1:0-16297 GCA_050733055.1 Gemmatimonadales bacterium | reverse complement strand
GCCCAGTCCGGCTGGCCGACGGGTTCGGCCCGCCGCTCGACGCCTGCCCGCCGCTCGGCGCCGCTCCGCCGCTCAACCGGCGCGAACAGCACCGTCCGGCGCCGGTCTGCGAGGCGCCGCCGATCTACCAGCGGCCGCTCTTCGAGTGCGGCGGCGTGGGCCAAGACCTGCCCTGCGACCACCTCGGGCGGCAGCGGCCGGAACGACGACCACTCGTCCCGGAACCAGTCGCGGTGCAGCCGGAAGGCCGCCTCCGCCCCCTCCAAGGTGTCGAACAAGCCGATCGTCGCCAGAACGTCGTTCCCCGCGTCCAACAGATAACAAGCCCGGAAGCCGGGAATGCGCCGGACAAGCGGCACGAACTGCTTGTCGGCATAGCGCACCGCCTGCTCCACCGTCCCCAGTCTCACACGGTACCGCCGCATCACTGCGTGCATGAGCCCTCCTGTCCTGGATCGTTCCCGTCGCAAATCTCGCGCCCGCACGCACTGCCTGCTGTCACCGCTCGTGCCACGCGGCGTGTGACTGCGCGCACGTCAGCGCTCTACGAGTTTGTGGTAGAACTGCCACAGGTCGGTCGTTCAGGGCTCGAGACCGCCCGACCCGTCGCGCTCAATCTACCAGCCTTTCGAGCTTTCTGCCGTTGCCGTACTTCTCCTCGTACCGCCCGACAGACTTCATGATTTCCTGCATCGCGACCTCGCTCTTGTCCCAACCGACGACGTTCACCCGCTTCCCTTCTAAATCCTTGTAAATCTGGAAGAAATGCTCGATCTCCTTGAGGGAGTGCCGGGGGATGTCCGCGATGTCGAAGAACTCGTTCTGGAACGGATCATGGGCGGGCACCGCGACGATCTTCTCGTCCGGCTCGCCTCGGTCGAGCATCCGCAGGATCCCGATCGGCCGCACGCTGATCTCGCACCCCACGAACGTGGGCTCCCGGATGAGGACCAGCACGTCGCACGGGTCTCCGTCCTCGGAGAGGGTGCGGGGGACGAAGCCGTAGTCTCCGGGGTATTGCGGCTTCCCGCCGGGATCTCGATGATGGCGGTGACTTGGTCCAGCGGGTGGCGTCCTGCGGGAAGATCGTGCCAGGGGTGGATCACCAGGGGAGGGTAGCTCCCACCCCTGGCACGGTCAAGCCTTAGCCTTCGACGATGATCAGGTACCTCGAGTTCGCCCAGAAGCGCGCCGAGTCGGCGATCTTCAGTCTACCCGAGATCATGCCGTTCTCGGTCGGCGGCGTGGCGAGCGCGGTCACGTCTTGCCGCGACACGATGCGGTACTCGCGATCAGAGGCGGGCAGCGGCAACTCAGACAGATGCCGCCGGTCCACCGGTGTGAACTCGTTGGGATTGAGATTGCGCGCCGGCACCAGCGTCTTTCCGCTCTTCCACAGCACGAACAGGAACCGCGCGCCCCCCTCCTCCTTCACGATCCCCTTCTGCTCCAGCTCTTCCTTCGTCCCCACGACGTAGTAGACCGTGTTGACTTCGGCGGCCATGTTGTCGATCGTGTCCTTCAGGGCCACGTTTTCGGCCGTGAGCCGGTTCACTTGCTCGGTAAGCGCCTCGATCGTCTCCTTCTGGCCTTCGATCACGCCCTGTAGGTTCTGGAGCGTCGAAGCGAGGTCGTTGCGGAGGCTGTCGGACACCGTCGTCAGCTCACTGATGCGGCGCTCGCTCTCCTGAAGCTTGGGCTCGATCTCCCTCACGCGCGCCGTGATGTAGCGGATCTTCTGGATCAAGGTGTCGCGCGACGCCCGGAGCGGTGACTCACCCGTCACCTTCAGCCGCTTCGCGGGGACGTTGACCTTCGCGAGCTCCCGGCTGATCTCGCTCACCAAGCGCGTGTTCTCGGCGATCTCCTGCACCAGGCGATCCTTCTCGGCGGACGCCTGCGACAGGCTGTCGATCTTCGCCTGCGTCTCGGGCGACGGCCCCTGCTTGCACCCTGAGGCGACGAGGAGCGCGAGGGGCAGCCACGCGGCGCGCGTCGCCAGACGGCTGTTGCTGAACATGTCCTGAACCTCCTGCCGAATAGACTTCGTGACGTGGGTCACACGGTTGCCAGGCGCGGACAGCCACTGGGATAAGATAGATTGCTACCCCGGAACGCACCGCACGGTTTCGCTCGCCGCTGGCATGTTCCCTGAATGCATAGCCCGCCCCATCCTGGGACTCAGCGATGGCTATCACCGCGCCGTGGGCCACCCCCCCCCCGCCCTCCCCGCCGGGGGATTCACGGGACTCCGTCGCGACCGGATTCCGCAGCACGCCGACGCCGGGAATCTCCACCTCCACCACGTCCCCCGCCGTGAGCGGGCCGACACCCGCCGGGGTCCCGGTGGCGATGAGGTCCCCCGGCTCGAGAGTCATCGCTTGCGAGGCGTAGGCGACGAGTGTCGCGAACCCGAATGCCATGTCGCGGGCGTATCCATGTTGCCGTTCGACGCCGTTCACGCGGCACCGGACTTCGAGATCGGCGAGGCGCGCCGGGCCCATGGGCACCACCCGTGGGCCGACCGGGCAGAACGTATCGAACCCCTTGGCCCGGGTCCATTGCGCCTCGCTGCGCTGCAGATCGCGCGCGGTCACATCGTTGACGCAGGTGACGCCGGCGATGGCGGCCAGCGCCTCGGCTGCGCTCGCGCGGCGGATCCGCCGGCCGAGCACGACCCCGATTTCGGCTTCGTACTCGACCCGGGAGGACTCCGCAGGCAGGACGATCGCGTCGCCGTCGCCGATCACGGCGGTGGACGGTTTGAAGAAGAGCAGCGGCTGCTGCGGGACTACATTCCCAAGCTCCGCCGCGTGGTCGTGGTAATTCCGCCCGACGCAGATGATCTTTCCGGGCCGCGCGATGGCCACGTTGACCGCTCCTTGAGGTCCGGGGAACAGATGCACAGCTTTTCCAAATCTGGAGACACACCGGAGGCAGCACCATGATGCGACGACTGAGGCGTGCCGTGCTGTTCGCCGTCCCGACCCTGCCGATTCTGGTGGCGGCCTGCGGGCGGGACGCGGCGCGCGCGGCGAGCAGCGTACCGCTCTACGACGATCTCGGCACGCTGCACCGAGAGATCACGACCACGGTGCCGCTCGCCCAGCACTACTTCGATCAGGGACTCCGCCTTGTCTATGGGTTCAACCACGACGAGGCGGTCAATTCCTTTCAGGAGGCGGCACGGCTCGATCCGAGCTGCGCGATGTGCTACGGGGGGATCGCGCTCGCGCTCGGCCCGAACATCAACCTCCCGATGGACACGGCGCAAGTGCGGCCCGCGTGGGACGCGATGCAGCTGGCGCGCGCGCGCGCGCCGCAGGCGGGCGAGCGCGACCGGGCGTTCATTGCAGCCCTCGCGACGCGGTACGCGGAGCTCCCGACGGCGAGCCGGGCAGGTCTCGATTCGGCGTACGCCCGCGCGATGCACGAACTCACGCGACGCTTTCCCGATGATCCCGACGCCGCCGTCCTGTACGCCGACGCGGTGATGAACCTCGCGCCTTGGAACTACTGGACGCCGGCGCTCACGCCGCGGCCCGGCACGGCCGAGATCGTGGCCACGCTCGAGCGGGTGCAGCGCGCGTACCCGGACCACCCCGGCGCGTGTCACTTCTACATCCACGCGGTCGAGGCCTCGAGCGCACCGGAGCGCGCCGTGCCGTGCGCCGAGCGACTGCCCGGGCTCATGCCGGGCGCGGGGCACGTCGTGCACATGCCCGCCCACGTGTACATGCGCGTAGGTCGGTATGCGGATGCCGTTCGGGCAAACGAGCACGCCGCGCACGCCGACGAGGCGTTCTTCGAGCGGCGGCCCGCCAATGCCAAAGGGTTCTATTCCTTCTACTACGCGCACAACCTGCACTTCCTCTGGGCCGCGGCCCAGATGGAAGGGCGCAGCGCCGAGGCGCTCCGCGCCGCGGCGGAGCTCGACAAGGCCGTCTCGCTCGGCATGGTCCGACAGAATCCGTTCGTCGAGTTCGTCGTGCCGGCGAGGCTCTTCGGCCTGACGCGCTTCAGCCGGTGGGAAGAGATCCTGCGGGAGCCGGCGCCGCCGGCGAACCTCAGGTACACGCGCGCGATCTGGCATTACGCCCGGGCGCGCGCGCTCGTCGCGACCGGACGGATCGCCGAGGTCGCTGTCGAGCGGGACAGCGTCGTCGCCATCCGGCAGGCGGTGCTCGGCCAGCCACTCGGGTTCAACACCGGCGGGAACCTGCTGGCGGTGGCAGTCGGAACGCTGAAAAGGGTGATCGCGGCGCGGCGGGGGGACGCCGACGGAGCGACGCGCGCGCTTTCCGAGGCAGTCAAGATCCAGGACGCCCTCGTCTACGACGAGCCGCCTCCCTGGTACTACCCCGTGCGCCAATCCCTTGGGGCGATGCTGCTCGCAGCGGGGCGCGCCGCCCAAGCGGAGCGCGTGTACCGGGAGGATCTGCGGCGCAACCCCGAGAACGGGTGGTCCCTCTACGGGCTGGCGCAGGCGTTGCGGGCGCAGCACAAGACGGGCGAGGCGGCGGCTCTCGATGAACGGTTCAGGCGCTCCTGGGTTCGGGCGGATGTCACGCTGCAGCGCTCCAGCTTGTGAGGAGGCGTTGACCCCGGTCCCGCCGGGTTTATCTTCCCGCCCGTGACGCGCGGGCCGTCGGCTTGGGCCCGCCGTTTTGCTTCTCTAGGAGTGCGATAAGAATGAAGGCGACCGATATCCGGCGCGGCCACGTGATTCTGATCGACGGGCAGCCGTGCCGTGTGATGGAGTTCACGCACCGCACGCCGGGCAACCTGCGCGCGTTCGTGCAGGTGCGTCTGCGCAACCTCGTCACGGGGAACACGTTCGACACCCGCCTCTCGGCGACCGATTTCGTGGACGTGGCCCCGCTCGAGACCAAGGAGTTCCAGGTCCTGTACCGGGACCAGTCCGGCGTGCATGTGATGGATACCCACAGCTACGAGCAGTACACGCTCGACGACCAGGCCGCGGGCGATCACGCCGACTGGCTCCAGCCCGAGATGCACATCCAGGTGGAGTGGCTGCACGGCCGTCTGGTGGGCATCGAGCTGCCCGCGGTGGTCGAGCTGACCGTGGTGCAGACCTCCCCCGTGATGAGGAGCGCAACCAAGACCGCGAGCACGAAGCCCGCCAAGCTGTCGAACGGCGTGACCGTCCAGGTGCCCGACTTCATTGCGGAGGGGGAGAAGGTCCGGGTCGATCCCCGCGAGGGGGTGTACCTGGAGCGGGCCAAATAGGGCCCCCCCGTTCGGGTAGGTCGCGGCCGCACGCTCGCTCGTAAATTACAAACCGACCCCGGGGCAGCGTCCCGGGGTTCGTTTGTCACTGACAGGACGGTCTATGCGTTCCGCCACACGTCTCGATTCGCTCGGTACGGAGCAGGCCTATGTCGTGCTTGGCGCGGCGCGCGACCTCGAGGCGGCCGGACGCAAGGTGGTCCACCTCGAGATCGGCGAGCCGGACATGCCGACCCCGCCGCACGTCGTGGAGGCGGGGATCCGCGCGTTGCGCGAAGGCCGCACCCGCTACGCGGTCGCCGCAGGCGTCCCGGAGCTGCGGGATGCGATCGCGCAGTCGCTCGCGGCGCGGGGCGTGCGCGCGACGGGGGAGAACGTGGTCGTCGCGCCGGGCGCGAAGCCCGTGCTGTTCAGCGCGGCGCTCGCCTTGGTAGAGCCGGGCGACGACGTGCTCTGTCCCGATCCCGGCTTCCCGATCTACGAGTCGGTCGTGCGGTTGGCGGGCGGTCGCCCGGTGTACTACCCCCTCGACGAGACCAACGCCTTCGCGCCGGACGTGGCCGCGATCGTCGGGCGCGTGACGCCGCGCACCCGGGCCATCATCCTCAATCTGCCGCACAACCCGACGGGCGGGATCGGGACGCTCGACGACATCGCCCGCCTGGCCGACTTCGCCCAGCGGCACGACCTGTGGGTGATCTCGGACGAGGTGTACGGGCAGATCCGTTATGACGGCAAGTGCGACAGCATCGCGGCGCTGCCCGGGATGGCCGACCGGACGTTCGTCGTGGACGGCTTCTCGAAGACGTACTCGATGACGGGGTGGCGCTTGGGTTACGGCGTGATGCCCAAGTGGCTCGCGGAGACCGTCACGACGCTGCTCATCAACAACGTTTCCTGCACGGCGACGTTCGTCCAATACGCGGGGCTCGCGGCGCTCACCGGGCCGCAGGACCCCGTGCGGCGCATGGTGGCGGGGCTCCGCGGCAAGCGCGACCTGCTGGCGCGTGGTCTCAACGCCATCGAAGGCGTCAGCTGCGCGACACCGACGGGGGCGTTCTATTGTTTTCCGGACGTGGGCGGGATTCTCGAGCGGACCGGGATGACGTGCGAGACGTTCGCCGAGCGGCTGCTCGCCGAGAGCCACGTCGCGACGCTGGCCGGGACGGCGTTCGGACCGGGGGGGGCGGGTCACCTACGGCTGTGCTACGCGACGGAGCCTGCGGAAATTGAGTTGGCCCTGCAGCGGATCCGGAGCTGGGTGTCGAGCCTGGCGGCGGTGGCGTGAGGGTGCTATAGTTCGAGGGACAACAGTCATCGTGGTGATTTGCCGCGTATTGCCGCCACGCTAAACAAGGTGCTAAAAAGCGACCGCCCGCGGCGTTCACTGCCCGGGTCTTTTTATTGAGGTTCTCCATGCCGGCCACGCAGACCACCCTCGTTTCCCCACCGCTTGCCGCGCGGCCGCTGCGCTGCCGCAACTGCGGCGCCGAGCGGGAGGCCGCCGCGGTCGCAATCTGCGAGCAGTGCCTCGGGCCCCTCGACCCGATCCGGGATCCCGCACGCCCGCTCCCGAGCCGCTCGGCGATCGCTGCGCGCGCCCCGTCCCTCTGGCGGTACCGGGAGTGGCTCCCTTTCGACGGCGATCCCGTCCTCTCGCTCGACAGCGGGTTCACCCCGCTGGTGGACTCTCCCGCGCTGGCCCGCCGGCTGGGCGTGGCACGCGTCTGGGTAAAGAACGACACGGTCAATCACCCGTCGCTGTCGTTCAAGGACCGGGTCGTGGCGGCGGCGATCAATGCGGCGGCGGCGTTCGGGCTCGATACGATCGGCTGCGCGTCGACCGGAAACCTTGCCAACGCCGTCGCCGCCCACGCCGCCCGCGCCGGGCTCAAGGCGTGGATCTTCATTCCGGACCAGCTCGAGGCGGCGAAGATCGTCGGCACGAGTGTCTTCGGCCCGAGACTCGTGCGAGTGCGCGGCACGTACGACGACGTGAACCGGCTGTGCGCCCAGGTCGCGGACCGGTTCGGCTGGGGGATCGTCAACGTCAACCTGCGCGCCTACTACGGCGAAGGCTCGAAAACGCTCGCCTACGAGATCGCCGAGCAGCTCGGCTGGCGCCTGCCGGCGGCGGTGGTCGCGCCGATGGCGGGCGGGTCGCTCGTCTCGAAGCTGCGGAAGGGATTCGGGGAGTTCCTCGACGCCGGGCTGGTCGCGGGGAACGCCCCGCGGCTCTACGGCGCGCAGGCGAGCGGTTGCGCGCCGATCGTGCGGCTGGTGGAGCGCGGCGGGACGCAGATCGAGCCCGAGGTGCCGAGCACGATCTGCCGCTCGCTCGCCATCGGGAATCCTGCGGACGGGGGTTTCGCCGCCCGCGCGATCCGCGAGTCCGGCGGCTGGGCGGCGGCGGTAAGCGATGACGAGCTGGTCGGCGGGATGCGCGTTCTGGCCGAGGACGCCGGCGTGTTCGCTGAGACCGCGGGCGGCGTGACCCTCGCGGCGGCGCTCGCACTCGCGCGTGCCGGCCGGCTCCGCCCGGACGACGAGGTCGTACTGTGCGTCACGGGGCACGGGTTGAAGACGGTGGAGGCGGTGAGCGGTGCGCTGCCGCAGGCTCCGGTGATCGCGCCGCGGCTGCGGGAAGTAGCCGCCCTCGTCGAGGCCCCCTGACCGGAATCGAACCTTCAGGAGACAGCATCATGTCCATTACAGTGAACCTTCCCTCCGTGCTCGCGGCCCACACGGGCGGCGCTCGCACGGTCGAGGCGAGTGGCCGCACCCTCGGCGAGGCCGTCGCCGACGTGGCGGCCCGGTTTCCAGCGCTGGGGTCACGCCTCCGGGACCAGGACGGCAACCCCTATCCGTTCGTGGTCTTCTATGTGAACGACGAGGACATGCGCTTCCGCGGCGGCTTCGGTGCGCCGGTGCAGGACGGCGACGAGGTGACCGTCATTCCGGCGATCGCGGGAGGGTGAGCGGGTCTTCCTGCTGGTCCGGCGCGCGGTTGACCCACACCCTCGGTCGCCGCACACGTGCCGGCGAGCAGTCGGATGAGCCGTGTCATCGTCGTGCTACTTCCGGTGCGATCGTCAGGCTTCCCGTCGCATCACCGTTGACGAATCGGCCCTCCTGTTGCACCCAGGCCCCCTGCATCCAGCCTTGGGTGATCACGCCGCTCAAGCGGCTGATGCCCGTCCGCCAATCCACCATGCCCTCGAGCTGAGCCTCGAACGAGCCGGCGCCCGACGGGTCGGTCACGGACCACTGCGTGACCACGTGCCACACGGGGCTCGCCGCCTCGGACGGGCCCTCCACTTGGCGCTGCTCGACCCTGAGGCGGCCCTGTATCGCGCCGCCCACCGATCCTTCCCAGACGCTCGCCCGTCCGTCGGGCGCCACGCCGGCGAGCGCGTTCTCGAACGTCAGCCGCCGAGGTCGCGGCTTGTCGCGCTGCACGGCAGCGTCATCGGGCGTCGCCGACAGCACGATGGTGCCACCGATGGCGGCGGCGAAGAGCGCAATCGAAGTCACTACGCGGCGTATCATCCCGAGTCTCCTGGTTGAGCGGTTCGCACTGCCCCCGACGCGAACGCCCCCACGCTCTTGCACCGTAACGTGGGGGCGTTGGCATCGGCCAAACCCGGTGTAGCGACTACACCAACCTACGTCCCACGCATTCGGTCGAGAGACCGCGTATTCTTGCCGTTCGGAGAGACGTCCCGACAGCTCGAGGCGAGCATCCCCCACACGCGGCGCATGCCGCGGTCCAAACCCGAAGGTGCGAGATCATGGTCCGCATTGTACGAGCGTACCCCCGCTGCCGTCTACACACGATCGGGTGGGATCCCAGCCACCCATTGCGACGGAGTGATTAGAAGAGCCGCCGCACCAGGTGGATGATCAGGCTGACGGCGACGGACAGGAGCAGCATCGAGACGACCGGGATGTAGATTCTCAGCGAGTCGCAGCCGCTCGATAGGACTCAAGCACCATGTTCGTCGGTCACTACGGCGTGAGTTTCGCCGCCAAGAAGAGCGACGCGTCCATCCCGCTGTGGGTGCTGTTTCTCGCGGTCCAGCTGCTCGATGTTGCCTGGGCGCCGTTGGTGCTGCTCGGCATCGAGAAGGTGCGGATCGTCCCGGGCATCACCGCGACGAACCCGCTCGACCTGTACTACATGCCCTACACCCACAGTCTCACGGCGGCACTCCTCTGGTCGGTGGCGGGCTTCGCGGCCTACCGTCTCGCGGCCCGGCACTCGACCGGCAAGGCGGCGCTGATGGTCGCCCTCGCCGTGTTCTCTCATTGGGTGCTCGATTTCGTGGTTCATCGCCCCGACCTGCCGCTCTACGACAACGCTTTCAAAGTCGGCCTCGGCCTGTGGAACCTTCCGGTCCTGGCGTTCGGGCTCGAGGCCGCGCTCCTCTTCGGGGGGATCTGGCTCTATCTGGGCATGGGTGCGACGCGGCGGCGGCCCATGATCGCATTTGGTCTCACCATGCTCGCCATTCAGGCGTACGTGTTCTTCGGACCACCGCCGCCCTCCGACAAGGCGGCCGCCGCCACGGCCCTGGCGGCGTACGCGGTCTTTGCCGCGGTCGTCCGCGTGCTCGAGGGTCGTCGCGAGCGACGCGCCGTCGCCTGACGGACGCGCCTCCGACCCCGCCCTGGTCTCGGACGCGGGTCGGAGCCATTGTCCATGCGATGAGGGGTATGGGGGGAGGCGCGAGGCGGCGATGAAAGCGATTCGTGTGCATGCTCCGGGGGGCCCCGAGGTGCTCCGCTACGAGGAGGTGCCGCACCCCACGGCCGGGGCAGGGCAGGTCCTCGTGAAGATCGAGGCCACCGGGGTCAACTACATCGACGTGTATCAGCGCACCGGCCTGTACAAGGTCGCCACGCCGTTCACGCCGGGTCAGGAGGCGGCGGGGGTCGTGGTAGCGGTCGGCCCCGACGTCAGCGAGGTGCGGGTAGGCAACCGTGTGGCCTACACCGGTGCCCTGGGCGCGTACGCCGAACACCAGGTGGTGCCCGCGGACCGGATCGTCGTGCTCCCGGAGGGGATTGGGGCAAAGCAGGGGGCCGCGGCGATGCTACAGGGGATGACCGCGCACTACCTCGCTTCCACCACCTATGCGCTGAAGCCCGGCGACACGTGCCTCGTGCACGCCGCGGCTGGCGGCGTGGGTCTGCTGCTGTGCCAAATCGCGAAGCTGCGGGGCGCGCGCGTCATCGGGACAGTGTCCACCAAGGAAAAGGCGACGCTCGCCCGTGAGGCCGGCGCAGACGACGTGATCCTCTATACGGAGCAGGACTTCGAGGCTGAGGTGAAGCGCCTCACCGGCGGCGCGGGCCTGCAAGTCGTGTACGACTCAGTCGGCAAGACGACGTTCGAGCAGGGACTGAACTGCCTCGCGCGGCGCGGCATGATGGTGCTGTTCGGCCAGTCGAGCGGGCCGGTGGGGCCGCTCGACCCGCAGGTGTTGAGCCAGAAGGGGTCCCTGTTTCTCACGCGGCCCAGCCTCGTCCACTACATCGCCACGCGCGCCGAGCTGGTCGCGCGGGCGGGGGAAGTGCTGGAGTGGACCCGGCGCGGAAGGCTGACGCTCCGCATCGGCGCCGAGTTCCCGCTTGCGCAGGCTGCGGAAGCGCATCGGCAGCTCGCAGCGCGTCGGACTACAGGCAAAGTGCTCTTGGTTCCGTAGCACCAGAATCACGTAAGGAGACTTGCACCATGATGTTGCCTACCCGTCCGCTGGGCTCGAGCGGACTCGAGATCACGACCGTCGGCTTCGGCGCCTGGGCCATCGGCGGGGGCGGTTGGGCCTTCGGTTGGGGGCCCCAGGACGACGCGGATTCCCTCGCCACCATGCGCCGCGCCCGCGAGCTCGGCATCAACTGGATCGACACGGCCGCGGTCTACGGCCTCGGCCATTCGGAAGAAGTCGTGGGCCGGCTGCTCCGCGAGCTTCCGGCTGGTGACCGGCCGCTCGTGTTCACGAAGTGCGGCCTCGTCTGGGATGAGCGTGACCCGATGGCGCAGCCGCGGCGCGTGTTGAAACCCGCATCGATCCGCCGGGAGACCGAGGCCTCGCTCCGGCGGCTCGGTGTCGAGCGGATCGACCTCTACCAGTTCCACTGGCCGGACGAGACCGGAACGCCCGTCGAGGACTCGTGGGCGGCGATGGCCCGTCTGATCGAGGAGGGGAAGGTACGCGCGGCCGGCGTGTCCAACTTCGACGTTGGGCTGCTCGAGCGGTGTCACGCGATCCGTCACGTGGACTCGCTCCAGCCGCCCTTCTCGCTGATTCGTCGCGAGGTCGCCGGGCGGGAGATCCCCTGGTGCGCAGCACACGGCACCGGCGTCATCGTGTACAGCCCGATGCAGTCGGGCCTGCTCACGGATGGATTCACCGCGGACCGGGTCGCGAGGTTCCCTGTGGACGATTGGCGCGGGCGCGCGCCCGAGTTCCAGCCGCCGAACCTCGGCCGCAACCTCGCGCTCCGGGACGCCCTGAGGCCGATCGGCCAGCGGCACGGCACGACGGTGTCCGCGGTGGCCGTCGCCTGGACGCTCGAGTGGCCGGGCGTGACGGGCGCGATAGTCGGGGCGCGCACTCCGGCGCAGGTGGACGGGTGGATCGGCGCGGCGGCGCTCAAGCTCACGCCGGCGGATCTCGACGAGATCGCTGCGGCCATCGTCCGGACCGGCGCCGGCGCCGGTCCCGCACGGCCCGGTACCGTGCAGGCGGCGCAGGCACAGGGAGCCCGCTAATGGCGGCGCCGCGCGGGCCCGCGTTTCTGTTCGACCTGGACGGCACGCTGGTGGACAGCGTCTACCAGCACGTGCTCGCATGGCGCGAAGCGCTCGAGCTGGGCGGCATCGAGCTCTCGGTGTGGCGCATCCACCGGCGGATCGGCATGAGCGGCGGGCTGTTCCTGGACGCCCTGGGACGGGAAACCGGCCGGCGGTTCACGGCGGAGGACGTGGCGCGCATGCAGCAGGCTCATGCGGCAGCCTTCAAGCGCCAGGTGTCCCAGGTGCGCCCCCTCCCCGGCGCACGGGCGTTGCTCGCCTATCTCTCGGAGGCCGGGGTGCCGTGGGCCATCGCGACGAGCGGCCGGATGGAAAGCGCGCGCGCGATGCTGGAGATGCTGGAGATCGGCGCGCGCGTCCCCGTAGTCACGCGGGACCAGGTCCCCCACGCGAAGCCTGATCCCGACCTGTTTCTCGCGGCCGCCGAGCGGCTCGGCGCGGACCCCGCCGGGTCCGTCGTGATCGGGGACAGCGTGTGGGATCTGCTCGCCGCCCGCCGCGCGCGGGCGCTGGCCGTGGGCCTGCTCACGGGCGGCTACGGGCAGGACGAGCTGGAGCGGGCCGGGGCGTATCGGGTCTATCAGGACCCGGCCGACTTGCTGCACCACCTGGACGAGGTCGGCGTGCGCTTCGCGAAGTGACACGGCCTCCGGGCAGCTACCGCCGCGCCCCCGCCGCTCCCGGCGCCCCCTTTATGTGGCGGTCGTACCACGCGACGTAGCGCTCCAGGCGGTCCTTGGCGTACGACGGCTTGCGAATCGCGTGGGATTCCCCAGGGTACACGACGAGCTCGGTGGTGCGTCCCAGCCGCCGCAACGCTTGATAGAGCTGCTCGGAGTTCTGGATGGGCACGTTCCAGTCTTTTTCACCGCCCAGGATCAGCGTCGGTGTCACGATGCGCTCGACGTAGTTGAACGGTGACAGTCGTTCCCACAGCTGGCGGCTCTTCCACGGAAGGCCGAGCTCCTTTTCCCATTCGTACTGGTAGTGGTCGTGTCCGTAGTTCGCGGCGTAGAGCACTTCGCTCGCCCCGGTGATCGCCGCGGCGAACCGGTCGGTCTTGGTGATGACGTAGTTTGTGAGGATTCCCCCGTACGACCAGCCGCCGACGCCGAGGCGCTTCGGGTCGGCGTAGCCCTGGCGGATGACGTAGTCGACTCCCGCCATCACGTCCTCGTAGTCCTTGTTCCCCCAGTCCGCCCAGATCGCCTTGGAGAAGTCCTGGCCGTAGCCCGATGAGCCACGAGGGTTCGGCAGCACCACGACGTAGCCGTGCGCGGCGAAGAGCTGTGCCGGGAAGTTGAACTGGAAGCTGTATTGCGACACCGGTCCGCCGTGCATGCGGAGCAAAGTGGGAGAGGGCGTGCCCCGCGTGACCCCGGCCGGCGTATAGAGGAACGCGTCGATCCGAGTGCCGTCCCGGCTCGGGAAGGTGACCTTCTGGACGTCCGCGAGCCGCAGCGTCGCCACGAGACTGTCGTTGGTGAACGTGACTTGCCGTAGCTGGCCGCCGTCCAGCCGGAAGATCTCGCCGGGGACGTCGAGCTTCGAGACCAGCGCGGCCAGCATGCCCCCGGGTCCTACGTCGAACGCGCTCGCGTCCAAAGCGCCTCCGATGGGTCTCGACAGCATCCCGGTGCCCAGCTCGATCCGCGCCACGTGCCGTTCGCCGCGGTCCTCGAGCAGGAAGCAGATCGCGCCACCGCCCGGCGCGAACTGCGGCTGCGCGACGCTGCGGTCGACCGTCTTCGTCAAGACGCGCGGGGCGCCGCCTTGCGGTGACACGACGGCGAGTTGCTCGCTGGCGTAGTAGATGAGGTCCGGCTGCGTGACCGTGACGTAGGCGATCCACTTCCCGTCAGGGCTCCACGTCGGCTGCTCGTCCGACCCGGGATTGTGCGTCAGCTGCCGCGGGGTCTTCCCGCGGGTCGTGTCGTCGGCGGCGACGATCCAGATATCGGTATTGCGGTTGGCGTCCGCGTTCTCCGTGCGGTTCGACACGAACGCGATGGCCCGCCCGTCGGGGCTCCAGCTGGGGGCGGAGTCGTCGTAGTCCCCGGACGTGAGCTGGGCGAGCACACCGGTGGCAAGCGCGAATCCGTACAAATGCGTCCGCCGCGAATCGAGGTACCCTTCCTCGTCCTGCTTGAACTGCAGCCGCGTGATCACCCACGGCCGCGGGCTCTTGGCCTTCCACTTGGTCTCCGCGGTATCCTTGACGATCAGCGCGAGCTTGGAGCCGTCGGGCGACCATGCATAATCCTCCACGCCCTGCGGCACGTGCGTCAGCGCGCGAGCCTCGCCGCCGCGGCGATCGAGCACCCACACTTGCGACTTGGGCTCGGAGTCCTGGGCTGCGTCCCCGCTCTTGCGCTCAGCCAGAAAGGACAGGAACCGGCCGTCCGGGCTCCAGCGCGGGCGGCTCGCCGACGAGCTTGCGGCAGTCATCACCAACGCCGGCCCGCCGTCGAGCGGGGCGATCCACACGCGCGTCTCCCGGCGATCCGCGCTCGAGTCGGTGACCGTCACAGTGTAGGCGATCCAGCGCCCATCCGGGCTGATTCGGGGATCTCCGACGTCTCGAAGGCCGAAGAGGTCGTCGACCGTCAGCGGGCGCTTCTCGGCTGTTGCCTGCGCGTGAGCCGTTGTGAGAGTGGAGAACATCAGAACGACGGTGATGGCGGCGGTGCGATAGCGCATGACCCGACCCTCCTCAGGGCTGCTACGAAGATGGAGGCCGGCCGGGTTCCAGGGGAGGCGGGGACGTGACCGGCGTCACGTGGTCGCGGATCACAGGTCGCTTGTCGGAATGCGACCTTAACGATTCCGAGTTACGGGCGTCACACGGGGCGTCGCCAGTGGTCACTGTCACTCTCACCGATGCCGGAGGTCTAGTACGATGCGTAACCGGGAACGCAAGCTCACAGGCCTGGCCCTGGGCACGGCCATGGCTTTCGCAATTGCCGCCTGCGGCAACGACGCGGCGGGGCCGGGACAGCCGACCCTTACGCAGGCCGAGGCCGACTTGCTGGCCCAGACGGTCACGGCCGACGTCGACGCGATGGTCCAAGGTGCCGGGATGAGCAACTCGGATGCCGCACGCCTTCCGGCGGCCCCGGTCGAGCTCGGTGATCACCCGGGGGCGCAGTGTGTGCCGGACCGCAGCCCCACCCCGCCCCAGAACTCGGATGCCGACCCGGTGCCCGACTCGGTGCGGCTCGACTTCACCGGCTGTGTGATTTCGACGCCGCGCGCCACGATCATGTATGGCGGCACGATCGATATCATCGACCCGACGCCTGTCGATTCCGACTTCGCAGTGAAGACGGTCTACACCACCTTCACGCGCAGCCAGACCCGCCTCATCTCCGGCCATATTACGTCCGTGACGCTGAACGGCACCCGCTCCTTCCTGCGCAACTCGTCCGTGCTGCAGCACACGGAGCTCGACTTCCGGACGGACATCACGTTCCCGGACGGCTCGACGGCTGCGCACGTCAAGGACTGGTCGTCGACGTTCACCGCCGATGTGGCGGGCTCGATCACGCGCGGACCACTGCCCTCGGGCACCTGGACCATCACCGGCAGCTCCGCGTGGACGAGGGGCAACAGGTCCTACTCGCTCACCGTGAGCACGGATCCCGCGCTCCATTACGACGCGAGCTGCACCGAGGCGCCCCGGTTCGACTCGGGCAAGCTCACGGTCGTGGTCACGCGGGGTGACCGCACATCGACCGTCACCATCGAGTTCACCGCTTGCGGCCAGTACACGGTTACGAGGTCGTGACCGCTGGACGAGGGAATCCTCTGCAAGGGCCTGCCCAATGCAGGCCCCTGTCGTTTTTCCTGCGCTCAGCCAGTCGTCGCCCGGTACAGACGCTTGAGCAGCTGGATCTGGCCGGCGTGATACAAGTCGTGCGACGCGATGCCGTATATGTGCTGGACGTTGCTCCACTTGGAGCGCCAGCCGCGGCGCGCGAGCTGCGCCGCGTCGAAGCGAGCGATGGCGCGCCGCAGCGCCGCGTGCTCGCTCTTGAGCAGGGCGGTGTCGCGCTTCCACGCCGCCCCATCCGCGTGCTCGGGCAGGCGGGGCCAATTGCTGCCGGGCCGCGGGAACTTGATCTCGGGGTCGCGTGCCAGGCGGCGGCGGACCATGCATTTCCAGTACGCGGTGTGGAGCACCAGCTCCCAGATGTTGTGGCGGCCGCGCCGCGGCCGCCACAGTGC
>JBOHSI010000095.1:0-10427 GCA_050733055.1 Gemmatimonadales bacterium | reverse complement strand
GGCCTGCACCTCGCGCTCCCGCGCCGCGACCTCGTCCGCCCGGGCAGCGACCTTCGCGGCGTCGTCCCGCAGTGCCGCCTGGCGCTCGGCGAGCTCGCGTTCCCGAATCTCGAGCTCGCCGGCGCGGGCCTCCACCGTCGCGAGTAGCGCGTCGAGCGCCCGCTCGGCGTGCGGCACCGCGCGTTCCGCTTCGTTGAGCACATCGGAGGCGACGCCGAGGCGACGCGCGATCGCGAGGCCATAGGAGCGCCCGGGCACCCCCTTGAGGAGGCGGTACGTGGGCGTGAGCGTCTCGGCATCGAACTGGAGCGATGCGTTGACGATACCCACCGTCTCCGCGGCGAGCTTCTTCAGGGCGCCGAGGTGCGTCGTGGCGAGGGTCACGGCGCGCCGGCGCGTGAGGGTCTTCAGGATCGCGGCGGCGAGGGCGCCCCCTTCCGCGGGGTCCGTGCCGCTGCCGATCTCGTCGAGCAGCACGAGCGACCCCGCGCCCGCGTGCTCGAGGATGTCGCGCAGCGCGGCCACATGGGCCGAGAAGGTCGAGAGGCTCGCCGCGATCGACTGCCGGTCTCCGATATCGGCGAACACCGCGTCGAACACCGGCAGCGTGGACTGAGGTCCCAGCGGTGGGATGACGCCGCTCTGGGCCATCAGGCAGATCACGCCGACGGCCTTGATGAGAACGGTCTTGCCACCCGTATTCGGGCCCGAAACGAGGACCGTGCGCTCGTCCGGGGCGAGCACCAGATCGAAGGGGACGACCGGCGGCTCGGCGCCGATCAAGAGCGGATGTCGGCCGTTCCGGATCACGAGCGGCCCCGCGCCGATGGCGGGCGCGAACCCGTTTACGAGCGCGGCGTAGCGGGCGCGCGCGCAGAGGTCGTCGAACGCAATGCACATCTCCCACGCCGCGGCGATCGCGCTCCGGTGCGCACGCAGGAGATCCGTGAGCTCGCGCAGCACGCGGAGCACCTCGCGCTGCTCGTCTGCCTCGGCCGCACGCAGCTCGTTGCCCAGCTCGATCACTTCGGGCGGCTCGACGAACACAGTGGAGCGCGTCGCCGACTCGTCGTGCACGATGCCGCCCACGCGGGCGCGCGCCGTGCTGCGGATCGGGATGACGTAGCGGCCGCCGCGCACGGTGACCGCCGCGTCCGGAGCCCGGTCGGACTGGTCCAGCCCGCCGAGAATCGCCTCCAGCTTCGCGACGAGCCGCTGGCGCGTCTCCCGCACGCGCAGGCGCGCCCGGCCGAGGGCGCGCGATGCCGCGTCACGCACCGTGCCGTCGGGGTCGAGCGACTCCGCCAGCCGTTGCTCGAGCTCCCGCGGTGGGGGATCGACGCGCAGTGCGGCGGTGAGCGGGGCGTCGGTCGCGAGGCGCGCGAGGTCTGCGCCCACGATCCGCGCGGCCATCAGGGCACGCCCCACGGCGGCGAGCTGCTGCCCCTCGAGCGCGCTCCCGGGGACGGCGAGCAGCTCGAGCCCGGACCCGATGTCGGGCACCGGCTCGGCGCGCAGCGATTCCTCGGTGAGGATGATGCCGGCGAGCTCGGCGACCTGGGCGAGGGCGGCGCGGATCGCGTCCGGGTCGGTCGCGGGTGTCCGGCTCTTAACGCGGGCCGCGCCGAGCGGCCCGGCGGCGTGCGCCGCCACCCGCTCCAGCGCGGCAGGAAACTCGAGTGTCTCCAGCACGGCGGGGGCGACCCCTCCCGCGAAGCTCATACGGTCGCCGCCAGCTCCTCGCGCGCGATTTGGTTGACCAGCTTGCCGTCGGCCCGGCCCTTGAACGTCGGCATCACCCGGCCCATCAGCTTCCCCACATCCTTCGCGCCCGCGGCGATCGCCTCCCGCACCGCGCGGCGGATCTCCTCCGGGTCTGCAGCGGCGGGAAGGAACGCCTCCAGCATGCCCACTTCGGCGAGCTCGCGCTCGGCGAGCTCGGTGCGGCCGGCGGCGGCGTACTGCTCCGCCGCCTCGCGGCGCTGCTTGATGCCGCGCCGCAGAACGTCCGCCGTCTCGTCGTCCGAGGCGGGGTGGTGGAGCGCAATTTCGGTGTTCTTGAGGTCTGCGAGGATCGTCGAGAGGAGAAGCGTGCGGGCCTGATCGCGTTGTTTGCGGGCCTCGTTCATCGCGGCGCGCAGCCGCTCGGGCAACCCCGGCACGGTCAGACCGGGCGCGTGCGCCGGTTCTTGCGGCGCGCGGCGTTCATCTTGCGCTTCTTTCGCTCGCTCGGCTTCTCATAGTGGCGGTGCTTACGCAGGTCGGAGAGGATCCCTGCCTTCTCGCACTTCTTCTTGAAGCGCTGCAGCGCGCGTTCGAAACTCTCGTCATCATGAATGATGACTTCCGGCATGGGGTTCGCTAACTGTGATTGACGCAAAAACTTAGCGGGCCGCCGACCCCAGGCGCAAGCCCGGGGCCGTCACCCCGGCGGCCACAGCATGGGCCGCCCACCCAACACGTGCAGGTGCAGGTGGGACACCGTCTGCCCGCCGTCCGGGTTCGTGTTCACCACCACGCGGTAGCCCCGGTCGGCGACCCCCTGCTCGCGCGCCAGGTCGCGCGCGAACGCGAGCAAGTTGCCGAGCAACTGCGCGTCATGGGCTTCGTTGAGCGAGCTGACGTGCTGCGTCGGGATCACGAGCAGGTGCGCGGGCGCCTGCGGGTTGATATCCCTGAACGCGAGCATCCCGTCGCCCCGCTTGACGACCATCGCCGGGATCTCGCCGGCCGCGACCTTACAGAAGATGCAACCTGCCATGCCGTGCTCCTGAGGGCCCGCCCTAACGGACGGGGCTGTGTCACCGCCCGAACGCTTGGCGCAACTGCTCCCAGAACTTCTTGCCGACGCGCTCTTCCGCCGGCGGGGCGGTCTCGATCTTGGCCAGTTGCTCGAGCAGGGCCCGCTGCTCCGGCGTGAGCTTCGTCGGCGTCCACACCTGCACCCGCACGTGGAGGTCGCCGCGCTTGCCCTCGCCGAGCCGGGGGAGACCCTTGCCGCGCAGGCGGTAGATCGTCCCCGTTTGCGTCCCCGGCTGGACCTTCAGCGCCGTGACGCCCTCCGGCGTCGGGATCTCGACCTCGGCGCCCAGCGCCGCCTGCGCGAACGATACCGGGAGGTCGTACACCAGGTCGGCGTCGTGGCGCTCGAAGCGCGGGTCCTCCCCGATTTCGAGCACAGCGATGAGATCGCCGGGCGGGCCGTTGCGCGGGCCCGGCACGCCCTGGCCGCGCATCGTGAGGTAGTGGTGCTCCTGCACGCCCGCGGGGACATCGATCTGCATCGTCTTCTCGACCTTCACGCGGCCGTCGCCCTGGCACTTGGGGCACGCGTCGAGAATCACCTTGCCCTCCCCGGCGCAGCTCGGACAGGGCGACACGGAGACGAACTGGCCGAACATCGAGCGCGCGGCGCGCCGAACTTCCCCGCTCCCGCCGCAGGTGCCGCACGTCGTGGAGCGCGTGCCCGCCGTCGCGCCGGTGCCGCCGCATGCGGTGCAGCGCTCGAGCGTGCGCACGCGCACGGCCTTCGTGGTGCCGGTCGCGACCTCCTGGAGCGTGAGCTTCAGCGAGACCTTGAGGTCGTGACCCCGATGGCGCTCCCGGCGCGCGCGCTCGCCGCCCCCGAAGAAGGCGTCGAACCCGCCGAGCCCGCCGAAGTCGCGCATGAAGATGTTGAGCGCCTCAGAGAGGTCGAAGTGCGTGAAGCCGAAGCCGCCCCCGGCGCCGGCGCGCAGACCCGCGACGCCGTAGCGGTCGTAGGCCGCGCGTTTCTCGGGATCCCGCAGGACTTCGTACGCCTCCGTGATCTCCTTGAACTTCTCCTCGGCGACGTTCTTCTGGTCGGGTCCGACGCGGTCGGGGTGGTACTGCATCGCGAGGCGCCGATAGGCCTTCTTAATCTCGGCCTCGTCCGCGTCCCGCGTGACGCCCAGCACGAGGTAGTAGTCAGCGGCGCTCATTCGAGCAGCTCGCCCACGAGCCGGCTGGTGTGGTCGACGAGCGCCACGATCTTGTCATAGGGCATGCGCGTCGGACCCATGACCCCAATCACCCCGGAGAGCGGCCCCAGCCGATACGACGCGGTAACCAGCGTGAACGACGCCAGTCGGGCATCCCGGTGCTCCGCGCCGATCGTGATCGTGAGACCCTGCCCCGGTCGTTTCGTGAGCGCCTCCCGCAGGAGGTCGCGCCGCTCGGTGACCTCGATCAACCCCTGCAACCCTTCCTTGGTAGCGAACTCGGGCTGCCCCGCGAGCAGCTGCGCGCTGCCCAGCACCACCCCGCCCGCCCCCCCTGCCGGAGCGACGTCGAACAGCTCGTCCGCCTCCTGGATGAAGATGTTGAGCAGCTCGCTCGCCCTCACATCGGTCGAGGCGTCGCGCAGCCGGTCGGAGAGCGTGGCGCGGATCTCGCGCAGCGTGAGTCCCGCGAGACGCTCGTTGAGCACGAGCGCCACCTTCACGACGGCGTCGGGCGCCATGTGGGACGGCACCTCGACGAAGATCGTGCGCACCACCCCGCTCTTGAGCGTGAGCACCAGCATCATGCGATCTGAAGAGACCTGCAGCAGCTCGAGCCGCTCGAGCACTGCCGCGTCGAGTGACGGGCTCACCGCGACGCCGAGCTCCTTGGTCAACACACCCAGGACTTGCGCCGCGCGCTCCAGAATCTGGTCCACCGCGTTCCGCTCGCTCGACAACTCCGCGCGAATGTGGTACGACTCCGACGCCGAGACCGTCGGCAGCCGCATGAGCGAATCGACGTACACGCGGTAGGCGAGGTCGGTCGGGATGCGACCGGCCGAGGTGTGGGGGTGGTACAAATACCCCTTTTCCTCAAGGTCGCTCATGGTGTTCCGGATCGTGGCGGCGGAGAGCGCCAGGCCGAACCGCCGGGCAATAGTCCGGCTGCCCGCCGGTTCGGCGGTCTGCACGTAGGTCTCGATGACGGCTTCGAGGACCTGCCGCTCGCGGTCGCTCAGGGTAGCTACCATGGCCAACTGATTACCCGCGAACAATTTAGACCACTACCGAGGCCCCGGTCAAGTCACGCACGAGGGCATCCAAGCGGAGCCAGCCTTCGGGAGTGCACACGACCCGCCCCCCTCGCGGCTCCGCCCATCCCGCCGCCACCCAGGCGGTAAGGGACGGTAACAGGCGGTATGGGCCGGTAAGCGAGAGACCCTCTACCGTTCGCAAGGCGAGATACACGCGCTCGAGCTCGCGTTGCTCTGGCGTGAGTACCTCTTCCGACTCGACCGGCGCGCGACCCACGGCGACCGCGCGGCGATAGGCCTCCCACGCCGGCAGGTTCCAGCGGCGGGCGCGGCCGTCGAACGAGTGCGCCGCCGGACCGAGCCCCACGTACGCGCGACCCGACCAGTACGCCGAATTGTGACGCGAGCCGCAGCCGTCGCGGCACGCGTTGGAGATCTCGTAGAAGCAATAGCCGGCGCGAGCCAGCCCCGCGTGGGCGATGAGGTACTCTTCGGCGTAGCGCTCGTCGACGGGGGCCGAGGCCGCGCCGCGCGAGATCCAGCGAGCGAGCGGCGTGCGCTCCTCGACCGTCAGCCCGTACAGCGACATATGCGCCGGGCGCAGCGAGCACGCGAGATCCAAATCGCGGGCCCAGTCACGATCGAGCTCGGCCGGCAGCGCGAAGATCAGGTCGAGCGAGATGTTCTCGATCCCAGCGCGGCGCAGCGTGCGCACCGCGTCGCCAATCGCCGCCGCGTCGTGCGAGCGGTGCATCCACGTCAGGACGCGGTCGTCGAACGACTGGGCACCGAGGCTCACGCGATTCACGCCGGCCCTGCGCCACGCCGCGGCGTTGTCCGGCGTCACGTCTTCCGGGTTGGCTTCGAGCGTGATCTCGGCCACGTCACCCGTAGGCGTCATGCCAAGAGCGTCCAGCAGTGACGTGAGCAATGTGCCCAACGCCTCGGCCGGCAGCAGCGACGGCGTACCGCCGCCGAGGTAGAGCGTGTCGAGACCGTCCTCCGGGTTGCCCCGGAGCACCGCCCCGGGGTCGGCCGCACCGAGGAGCCTCAGCTCCTGGAGCACCGCCTCCACGTACTCCCGCGCGGGAATTCGCTTGCGCACGGCGATGGAGAAGTCGCAGTAGGAGCAGCGGCGCTGGCAAAAGGGAACGTGGAGGTAGAGGTGGCGCATCGGTGGTAGAAAAATAAGGTGTGTGACGTAACCCCGGGGCATGGCCCTGGGGTTACCCCACCCGCAGTGAGTCGTGGCGAGCCGTGGTTCGACGCCGGGCCGCCGGTAACGTGGGCATAGAGTGCGTACGCCTTGTGACCGCGGCCGCACCTCACAGCGAAAACCCTCAAGGGTGGGCTGACCCCGCGGCCATGCCGCGGGGCTTAACCAGAGGCCAGCTCGGTGGGGAACGGCTAGGCCACCCCGAACCTCATCCCCGGCTCCTGTTTCACGAGTCCCCGCAGCTCCAGGTCCGTCAGGGCGGTCAGCACCGCTGCGGCGTCCGTTCCCGCCGCCGCGACCAGCGCGTCCACGTGCCTCGGTTCGGCGACCAGCGTGTCCCAGAGAGTGCGCTGCACGTCGCTGAGATCGGGCGGTGGCCTGGGAGTCGCGGCCTCCGCCACGCCCGGCAGTCCCAGCTCCTCCAGCACATCCACCGCGGCGAGCGCCGGCTTGGCGCCCTGCTGAATCAGTTTGTTACAGCCAAGGGAGGTCGGGCTGGTGATGGGACCAGGGACAGCGAGGACGGCGCGCCCCTGGTCGAGCGCGAAGTCGGCGGTGATGAGGGCGCCCGAGGTCGGCGCCGCCTCGACCACGACCGTGACGCCGGCGAGCCCCGAGATCAGGCGATTGCGCCGCGGGAACGCCCCGGCGTGTGGCCGCTCGCCCGGCGGCAGCTCGGTCACGAGGCAGCCGTGCGCGATCATCCGCTCGTACAGCGTGCGGTTCGCGGCGGGATAGATCACGCCGAATCCGTTGCCGAGCACGCCCACCGACGCGCCGCCGGCGTCGAGCGCCGCGGCGTGGGCAATCGCGTCGATACCCCGCGCCATCCCGCTCACCACGACGACGCCCGAGCGCGCGACGCCGTCCGCGAGGATGCGCGCTGCCGCGGCACCGTACGCGGTGTGGTTGCGCCTGCCCACCATGCCCACCGCGGGGCGCCTCAGCAAGCGCACGTCGCCCCACGCAAACAGCCACGCGGGCGACTCGGGGATCTCGCGCAGCAGCGGTGGGAAGGCTTCGTCATCGGGAAGGAGCAGCATCGCGCCGAGGCGGGCCAGCCCGTCGAGGATGTCGCGTCCCGTCTCGAGCGAGCAGCTACGGACGGCCGCCGCCCCCGCCCGGCTGAAGCCTGGGAGCGCCGCGATGGCGCCGTGTGGCGCGCGCACTGCCGCCTGCGCGCTCTCGAACGCGGCGACGAGCGTGCGCAGCCGCGCAGGGCCGATCCCCGGCAGCCCGGCGAGGGCCAAGTACGCCGCTAGCTCGTCCCGTTCCACCACGCCCGCGCTACTCCGAGGTCCGACGGGAGGCCGCGGGAGGTGGAACGGGACTCGTCGCGGCTCCGGCCCGAAGCGACTGCCACAGGGTCTCGAGGAGCTGCGGCACTCCGGCACCCGTGACGGCGGACACGGCGACGACCGGCGCGCCGACGTGCGTCTCGATGGTCGGGAGACGGGAGGCGGGAGGGAGCAGGTCGAGCTTGGTGAGCACCACCGTGTGCGACTTCGCCGCGAGCTCCGCCGAGTAGAGCGCGACCTCGCGTCGCAGCCGTTCGTAGGTCGCCTGCGGGTCGGGGCTGTCCACCGGCACGAGCACCGCGGTGAGGCGCGTGCGCTCGACGTGCTGCAGGAACCGGAGGCCAAGCCCCCTTCCTGCGTGCGCGCCCTCGATGATCCCCGGCACATCCGCGACGACGAACGAGCGCCCGTCGCTCAGTCCCACGACGCCGAGGTGCGGCTCGAGGGTCGTGAAGGGGTAGTCGGCGATCTTCGGTCGCGCCGCGGAGATCACCGACAGCAGGGTGCTCTTGCCGGCGTTGGGCTCGCCCAACAGGCCGACGTCCGCGATCAGCTTGAGCACGAGCTCGAGGCGCCGTTGCTCGCCATACTCGCCGGGCTCCCACTCGCGCGGGCTGCGGTGGGTGGGGGTCGCGAAGCGCGCGTTGCCCCGTCCCCCGCGGCCGCCCCGCGCCACGGGCACCGTGTCGCCGGGATTCAGCACCTCGGCCACGAGCTCGCCCGAGTCCGCGTCGCGCACTTCAGTGCCGGAAGGGACCGGCAGAACGAGATCGGCGCCCGACTTCCCGGTCATGTTCTTCCCCTTGCCGTGCTGCCCGCGCTCCGCCTTCCACTGCGTGCGATAGCGGTAGTCGAGCAGCGTGGCGAGGTTCGAGTCGGCTTGCACGTACACGGAGCCCCCGGGCCCCCCGTCCCCACCGTCGGGACCGCCTTTGGGAACGAACTTCTCCCGGCGAAAGGAGCAGGCACCGGCGCCCCCGGCACCGCCCACGACCTGGACCACCGCGCGGTCAATGAACATGCGCGTCCGATCTCCCCACCCCACGGGAGCGGGGGGCGCGGGGAGCGGGGAGCGGGACCCTCCGACGCACCGGGCGGTACCGCTCCCCGCTCGCTGCTCCCGACATGCAATGCGTCATCTCAGCTTTCTTCCCTTTACGTCCGCCCACGCGTCGTGAACCCGGCGCCGACGCTCAGCATCGAGGTCCGGCTCGATCACTCCGAGCACCGCCTCGATCTCCGCCCGCGTCGCGCCCGTGTTGAGCGCGCCCCGCAGGTGCGAGTGCAGCTGCCGCGCGGCGCCGAGCACCGCGACCGCCGCCACGGTGCAGAGCTCGCGCCGCTTGAGGTCGAGGCCCGGCCGCCCGATCACCTTGCCGTAGGCGTCCACGAGCACCAGGTCTTCCAGCGCGGGGTGCAGCGCGCGCAGGCTGAGCAGGAGCTTGTGGTACGCGCGACCGTACACCTCCGCGCACACCGCCGCGCCGCGCGCGGCCCAAGACTCCCAATCCTCGTGCGCGAGCTGCTCGGTGGCTCCGTTCCCGCGCCCGGGCTGCGGCCCGGCGACCTCGCGCCACACCCCGAACGCGACCAGCGCCAGCGGATACCCCACAATGAGCATGCTCTGCAACAGCAGCTCCTCGATCCACCGATCCGACACGCCCGCGCTGCGCGCCGCGACCAGCCGCTCGCGCAGTACGTCGATCTTCCCTTCGGCGACGGCAGCGGCCACCCGCACGAGCGCGACGGTCGGGGCGTCGAGCAGCCCGGCTTTGCCGCTCATAGTACCGCTCTCCGCTCCCCGCTCCCCCATCCTTTCATTTCTCTAGTCCCCCATTTACGCGCAACTCTCCCACCGTTTCCCCCCGCGTGTTCACATTGGGCCGCGCGGCGAGCGACGCCGGCCGCGGCCTGAGCCCCAGCTCGTCGAGCACCGCGGCCAGGGCGAGCGCCGCGGCGACGCCGTGGCCGTCCGCGACCTTGAGCGCCACGCCCAGCCCTTTCGTCGTGAGCAGCGCGCAGTAGACGCCTTCCGCTCCCACCTTGGTGATCACGCGGCCCGGATGCGCCCGCATCATCTCGGTGCAGGGGCGCCCTTCACCGGCAACCAGCTCGGGGTGGCGGAGCATGGCCTCGACGATGCGGGAGCGGGGAGCGGGGAGCGGTTCCTGACGGTGCGAGCCGGAGCCGCGGTCCGCACCGCTCGGTACCGCTCCCCGCTCCCCGCTCCCCAATCGTGCGTACGCGAGGGCCATATTGCCCAAACGCAGCCCATAGCACACCACCCCGCACCCGTCCACCGCGGTGCGAATCTCCGGCACCGCGACCTCGGTCCAGCGACTGACCTCCTCGAGGCAGCGCTGCTGCACGGGATGCTCGACCCGGGTGTAAAACTCGATGGGCCAGCCATGATGGCGCGCCAGCGCCAGCATCCCGGTGTGCTTCCCCGAGCAGTTCGAGTACACGGCGGTGACGCGGACGCCGCGCGTCTGGTAATCCTGGGCCACCCGCTCGGACAACGGCGGGTGGGGCCCGCACAGCAGGTCGCGCTCGCCGCACCCGATCTTGGCGAGGAAGTCCCGCACCAGGGCCACCTGCCCCGGCTCGCTCGAGTGCGACGCGCAGCACAACGCCAGCTCCGCGCCCGTGATCCCGAACCGATCCACGACCCCGTCGGCGACGAGCGGCAGCGCCTGGAACGGCTTCGCCGCCGAGCGCCAGTACGTGAGCAACTCGGGATTGCCGCTCCGCGCGACGAGGCGGCCCGCCGCGTCCACCACCGCGACGTGGACGTCGTGGCTGGTCTCGACGAGGGAGCCGCGCACCTGTTCGACTCTCACGGCAGCCCTCCGTGACCCTCGCGGGAGCGGGGAGCGGGGAGCGGTACCTTCTGGTGCAGCGGAGTGTACCGCTC
>JBOHSI010000094.1:0-13403 GCA_050733055.1 Gemmatimonadales bacterium | reverse complement strand
GCTCGGCCCCATGCTGAACCGCCCGCCCCACATGTGGTGGGTCGGAGTGGGGGAGGGCGGGGGCGGGGGTGCCGGATTCTCCGTTGGCGGCTGGGCCATCAGTCCGCCCCCGCGCCGATCTCCTGCCGGCGCACCGCCTCGAGGCCGGCCCCGATCGTGATCGCGAGGCCGTAGAGATGGATGAAGCCTTCGGCGTCCTTCTGGTTGTAGACGCTGTCCTTGCCGAAGGTGGCGTAGGACGGCTGGTACAACGCGAACGGGCTCTCCCGCCCGGCCACGGTGACACTGCCCTTGTACAGCTTGAGCCGCACGGAGCCGGTCACGTGCTGCTGCGTGCTGGTCACCAGGGCGTCGAGCGCCTCGCGCTCCGGCGTCCACCAGCGACCGTCGTACACCAAGTCGGCATAGCGGAGCGCCAGCTCGTCCTTGAGCCGCAGCGTGCGGCGATCAAGCACGAGCTGCTCGATCTCGCGGTGTGCCGCGTGGAGCAGCGTACCGCCCGGCGTCTCATAGACGCCGCGCGACTTCATGCCGACGAGCCGGTCCTCCACTACGTCCGCCCGACCCACGCCGTGCTCGCCCGCGATCGCGTTGAGCGTCTCGAGCAGCTCGACGGGCCCCATCGGGACGTGGTCCAAGGCGACCGGCGTCCCTTCGTCGAAGCCGATCTCGACCAGCGCCGGCAGGTCCGGCGCTTCCAGGGGATCCTTCGTCATGACGAAGATGTGTTCGGGAGGCTCGCGGGCGGGATCTTCGAGGATGCCCCCTTCGTGGGAGCAGTGCCACAAATTGCGGTCGGTGGAGTACGGTTTGTCGACGGTCGCCTGCACGGGAATGCCCTTGGCTTTCACGTATGCGATCAGGTCTTCCCGTCCCTTGAACTCCCACTCGCGCCACGGCGCGATCACCTGCAGATCGGGCGCGAGGGCGGCGTACGTCAGCTCGAAGCGGACCTGGTCGTTCCCTTTCCCCGTGCAGCCGTGGGCGAGCGCCTGCGCATCGACCCGCTGCGCGAGCGCGACATGGTGCGCGGCCATCACCGGGCGGGCCATCGCGGTGCCGAGCAGATACGTACGGGCGTACACGGCGCCGGCGCGGAGCGTGGGGAAGACGAAGTCGCGCACGAACTCCTCGCGGAGGTCCTCGATCACGCAGTCGGTGGCGCCGGAGCGCTTGGCCTTCTCGGCCAGGCCGTCGAGCTCACCGGCTCCCTGCCCCATGTCCGCCGCGTAACACACCACGCGGGCGCCGTAGCGCTCGCGCAGCCAGGGAACGATCGCCGACGTATCGAGCCCACCCGAGTATGCGAGAACCACCAACGGCCCCATGTCGCCGCTCCTCCTGAGTTTATGCAGTATGGTGCATAAACATACAGTGACCGAGTCGGCTGTCAAGGCACGGCTGGCGGACTCTTCGCGCGTGGCCGATCTTTGCGGGCGACGCTGTTCGAGGGGTCCATGAATCGACGAGATCTGCTCAGCGCCCTCGGTGCCGCGGTCGCGAGCCCCATGTTGTGGGGGCGGTCGGCCGACGACGTCTTCGCGCTCGGGCGCGAGCTGCACCGACGCGCGGCCCAAGCTCCCCTCCGCATCCTCGACAGCCGCCAACGCGAACTGGTCGCGACGATCGCCGAGCTGATCATCCCGGCGACCGACACGCCGGGCGCGCGCGCGGCAAAGGTGCACGAGTTCATCGACCTGATCGTCGCCGAATGGTACACGGCGGAGGAGCGCGAGCGTTTCTTCGCCGGCCTCGCCGGCCTGGACGCGCGCCGGTTCCTGATCCTTCCGCAGCCGCAACAGGTCGCCGTGCTGAGCGGTCTCGACGCCGAAGTCACGAAGCTGCGGGAGTCCGGAGGCGATGCCCACAAGCACTTCTTCCACCAGATCAAGTGGCTCACCGTGTACGGGTATTACACGTCGGAGATCGGCGTCAAGCTGGAGTTGAAAGAGGAGGTCATTCCCGGCCGGTACGACCCGTGCGTCGCCACCGGCATCCCGTCCCGCGGAGGGCCCTGACATGCAGCCGAACACCTATGACGCGATCGTCGTCGGTTCGGGCATGGCGGGCGGCTGGGCGGCGAAGGAGCTTGCCGAGCGCGGCCTCAACACGCTCGTGCTCGAGGCCGGGCGCCCCATCGAGCCGGCCAGGGATTACATCGAGCACCAACCCGTCTACGAGTTCAAGTTCCGCGGCCTGGGCGACCGCAAGCAGGAGACCGAGCGCCAGTTCATCCAGGCGAAAGCGGGCCCGTTCGAGGAGCAGACCAGCCACTTCTTCGTGGACGACGTCGAAAACCCCTACACCTTCCCACCCGACAAGCCGTTCTACTGGATCCGCGGCCGCCACCTAGGCGGGCGCTCGGTCATGTGGGGGCGTCAGACCTACCGGCTCGCGGACCTCGACTTCGAGGCGAACGCCAAGGAGGGGATCGGGGTCGACTGGCCGATCCGCTACGCCGACATCGCGCCGTGGTACGACTACGTCGAGGACTTCATCGGCGTGAGCGGCGAGCGGCTCGGCCTCGCCCACCTGCCCGACGGGAAGTTTCTCCCCCCGATGGAGTTCAACTGCGCCGAGCAGGTCGTGCGCGAGGCGGTGGCGAAGCGGTTCCCGGGCGAGCGGGTCCTCACCATCGGCCGGTGCGCCATTCTCACCGCGCCGCATCGCGGGCGAGCCGCGTGCCACTACTGCGGCCCCTGCTGGCGCGGCTGCATCACGCGCTCGTACTTCAACGCCGTACACGTCACGCTGCCGGCGGCGCGGGCCACGGGACGGTGCACGATCCGGCCGTTCAGTGTGGTGCACAGCCTCACCTACGACGAGCGGCGCGGCCGCGCAACTGGTGTCCGGGTGATCGACGCGAACACGAAGGAGGCGCTCGAGTTCCGCGGCCGGGTCATCTTCCTGTGCGCGTCGGCCTTGGAGTCGGCGCGCATCCTCCTGAACTCCGGACTCGCGAACTCGAGCGGCGAGCTGGGACGGAACCTCATGGACCACACGATGGGGGGTGGCGCCCGGGGGGTCATCCCGGGCAACGAGGACAAAGGCGTGTACGGGCGGCGGCCGAACGGCATCTACGTTCCCCGGTTCCGCAACGTGACCACCCGTCACTCCGACTTCGTGCGCGGCTACGGTTTCCAGGGCGGCGCCGGGCGCGGCGGTTGGGGCCGCGGCGGCTCGCTGGCAGGCCTAGGGAAGGACTTCAAGGATGCCCTGCGGGACCCGGGCCCCTGGGGCTTCACGTTCTACGGCTTCGGCGAGTGCCTGCCGCGGCACTCCAACTACGTCGAGCTCGACCCCGACAAGAAGGACGCGTGGGGGATCCCCGCGCTTCGGGTGCACTGCGAGTGGAGCGACAACGAGAAGAGAATGCTCCGGGACATGTCGGTCACCGCGGCCGAGATGCTCGAGGCCGCCGGAGCCAGGGACATCGCGAGCTTCGTCGAGAACAACCCGCCCGGGCTCTCCATTCACGAGATGGGGACGGCCCGCATGGGCCGCGACCCGAAGACCTCGGTGCTGAACGCCCACAACCAGTGCTGGGACGTCAAGAACGTGTTCGTGACCGACGGCGCCTGCATGACGTCGTCGGCCTGCCAGAACCCGTCGATCACCTACATGGCGCTGACGGCGCGGGCGTGCGCGTACGCGGTGGAGCAGATCAAGCAGAGAGCGTTGTGACGAACAGCTGCCAGGTGAATGGGGGTCGGGGATGATCGACCGGCGGAAGTTCCTCCAGGCAGGCGGCGGCGCGGCGATCGCGGCGTGGATGCCCGGCTCGCGCCGCTCGGCATCCGGCCTGCATCGTCGACTCGGGCGCATCGGGCTCCAGCTCTACACGGTGCGCGAGCACCTCGCGAAGGACTTCGACGGGACGCTCGCCCGGGTCGCCGCGCTCGGCTACCGGGAAGTGGAGTTCGCCGGCTATTTCGGAAAACAACCGCGCGAAGTGCGGGCACTGCTCGTGCAGCACGGTCTCACTGCCCCCGCGACGCACGTCGGGCTGGGCGCCCCGGACCAGTGGCGCGCGGCACTCGAAGCCGCCCAACTGATCGGCTCTCGCTACGTGGTCGTGGCGTGGATCCCCGCCGAGGCCCGCCGCACGCTCGACGATTACAAGCGCTTCGCAGCAGCCTTCAACCGGTCGGGCGAAGAGGCGCGCACCGCCGGCATGCAATTCGGCTACCACAACCACGACTTTGAGTTCACGCCGATGGAGGGCCACCTGCCCTACGACCTCCTGCTCGCGGAGACTGACCCCACGCTCGTCCAGTTCGAGATGGACCTGTACTGGATTACAAAGGGCGGCCAGGATCCCCTCACCTACTTCGCACGCTACCCCGGGCGGTTCCCCGCGGTGCATGTCAAGGACTCGATGGGGCCGCCCGAGCACAGGATGGTCGACGTGGGGGCTGGCACGATCGATTGGCGAAAAATCTTCGCCCGGCACGAGCAGGCCGGCATCCATCACTACTTCGTCGAGCACGACCAGCCGGCTGATGCCTTCGCCTCGATACGCGCGAGCTACGAGTACCTGAAACGGCTGGAGTTCTGATGCGGCGGTCCGGCGGCCGGGCGGTCGGGCGGTCGGTGACTCGGCGAGAAGCGATCGTCGCCTCGACCGGTGCAGTCGCGGGCCTCGTGCTGTCGCGGAGCGTCGCCTTCCCTGACCGCCCGGCCGCCGGACCGCCTGGCCGCCTGAAGCAGTCCGTCTGCCGCTGGCCGTTCCAGCAGATCCCCTTGGCCACTTTCTGCCGGGCGGCGGCAGCCATGGGACTCGCTGCCGTGGATCTCTTGGGATCCGAGGACTGGGAGCGCCTCCACGACTACGGGCTGGTCTGCTCGATGGGCTACCCCGCGATCCGGCGCGACTTCATCGCCGTGGGCTTCAACGACCGCGCCAATCACCCGATGCTGCTCCGCGAGCTTGAGGCCGCCATCCCCCTGGCGGCGCGACACGGCGTGCCCAACCTGATCGCCATGTTCGGGAACCGGCAGGGCAAGAGCGACGCCGAGGCGATCGACACCTGTGCCGCGGGACTCAACCGGATCAAGGCTCTCGCCGAGGACCAGCGCGTGACGATCTGCCTCGAGCTCCTGAACAGCAAGGTGGACCATCCGGACTATCAGGGCGACCGGACGGCCTTCGGCGTCACGGTCGCGAGGGCCGTCGGGTCGCCCCGCGTCAAGCTGCTGTACGACGTCTATCACATGCAAATCATGGAAGGCGACATCATTCGGACCATCCGCAACAACCAGGCCCACATCGCGCACTTTCACACCGCTGGCGTGCCGGGACGACACGAGCTGGACGGCACGCAGGAGCTGGATTACCGCGCCATCGCGCGCGCGATCGCCGAGGGCGGCTTCCAGGGATACGTCGCGCACGAGTTCGTGCCCACCCGCGACCCGCTGCGCTCGTTGCGGGAAGCGGTGGACACCTGTACCGTCTAACCGGACACTTACCGTGAACACCCCGGCGCCGAGCACCGTGCACCCAGCGCGAGTCTACGACGTCTGTATCGTCGGGTCCGGCGCCGGCGGCGGAATGGCGGCGTACATGCTCACCAAGGCGGGCGCCGACGTGATCCTGCTCGAAGCCGGGGAGCCGTGGGACAACGCCAAGGACTCGGCCATGCTGACCTGGCCGTACGAATCGCCCCGCCGCGGCAAGTCGACCAAGGAGCGCCCGTTCGGCGAGTTCGACGCCTGTATCGGCGGCTGGGAGATCCCCGGGGAGCCCTATGCGCGGGCGCCGGGTACCGAGTTCAGCTGGTGGCGTGCCCGGATGGTAGGAGGCCGGACCAACCACTGGGGCCGCATTTCGCTGCGGTTCGGCCCGTATGACTTCAGGCGCAAAGCGCTGGACGGCCTGGGCGACGACTGGCCGATCTCCTACGACGAGGTCGCGCCCTACTACGATCGCGTGGACCGGCTCGTCGGCATCTTCGGCAGCAAGGAGAACCTGCCGAACGAGCCGGACGGCGTGTTCCTGCCGCCGCCCAAGCCGCGCTGCCACGAACTGCTCGTCAAGCAGGCCGCCGACAAGCTGCACGTCACCTGCATCCCCGCGCGGCTCTCGATCCTCACGCGGCCGCTGAACGGGCGGGCCGCGTGCCACTACTGCGGCCAGTGCAACCGCGGCTGCACGGTCAACGCCAACTTCACCTCCACCAACGTGCTCATCGCGCCGGGGCTCGCCACCGGGAAGCTCACTCTTGTCACCAGCGCCATGGCCCGGGAGGTGACGGTGGACAAGACTGGACGGGCCACCGGCGTCGCGTACGTGGACAAGAAAACGGGGACCGATCGGCGCGTGCGGGCCAAGGTGGTGGTGCTGGCCGCAAGCGCCTTGGAGTCCACGCGCCTGCTCCTCAACTCCAAGTCGTCTCTGTTCCCGAACGGCCTGGCGAATTCGAGCGGCACCGTCGGCAAGTACATCACCGACACGACCGGCACCGACGTCGCCGGGTTCATTCCGAAGATGATGGACCATGTGCCCCACAACCACGACGGCGTGGGCGGCATGCATCTGTACATGCCGTGGTGGCTCGACAACACGAAGCTCGACTTCCCGCGGGGCTACCACATCGAGGTGTGGGGCGGCACCCGCATGCCATCCTACGGCTTCATGGGCGGTATTCACCGTTACCCTTCGGGCGGCGGATACGGCAAACAGCTCAAACACGACTACCGCCGCTACTACGGGGCCACGATCGGCTTCTCGGGGCGGGGCGAGATGATCCCCAACGACGACAGCTATTGCGAGCTCGACCCGCGCACCGTGGACCAGTGGGGCATCCCGGTATTGCGGTTCCACTGGAAGTGGTCGGATTACGAATACAGGCAAGTGAAGCACATGCAGGAAACCTTCCGGGCGCTGATCGCCGAGATGGGGGGCGAGGTCTTCTCGCCGATGCCAACGGCCGAGCAAGGCTACGGCATCGCCGCCGGCGGCACTATCATCCACGAACTCGGCGGCACGCGGATGGGCGATGACCCCAAGACCTCGGTGCTGAACCGCTGGTGCCAGGCGCACGACTGCAGGAACCTGTTCGTGGCCGACGGCGGGCCGTTCGTGTCGCAGGCGGACAAGAACCCGACGTGGACGATCCTCGCCCTGTCGTTGCGGACGAGCGACTACATCACGGACCAAATAAAGAAGGGGGCGCTATGACGGACGGGATGGAGCGGCGCGAAGCCGTCCGGCTGCTCGCCACGGCGCCGGTCGCGGTGGCGTTCGCGTTCGCACCAGACTCGGTGCGCGAGGCCGCCGCGCGCGCCCGCGAGGTGCTCGCCCGCGGCACGCCGTACGAGCCGAAGCACTTCACGGCCCACGAATGGGAGACCGTGCGCCTCCTCGTGGACCTGATCATCCCCAAGGACGAGCGCTCGGGCAGCGCCACCGACGCCGGCGTGCCCGAGTTCATGGACTTCATGCTGGGCGACGACCCGGATCTCGTGATCCCCGTGCGCGGTGGGTTGGCGTGGCTCGACCACGAGTGCACCGACCGCTTCGGCAAGACGTTCATGGCCTGCAGCGACGCCGGGCGCAAGACCGTGCTGGACGACATCGCCTGGCCCACGAAGGCCAAGCCCGAGCACTCCCCCGGCGTCGCGTTCTTCAACCGGTTCCGCGATTTCACGGCGTCGGGCTTCTTTTCAAGCAAGCTGGGCGTGCAGGACCTGCGCTACATCGGCAACACCTTCGTCTCCGAGTGGAAGGGCTGTCCCCCGGAGGCGCTCGCCAAGCTCGGCGTGAGCTACGAGATCCTCTGACCCCTCTACCATGACGACGCAACCACTCGGCATCGGATTCGTCGGCAGTGGGTTCAATGCCCGGTTCCACCTGCACGGGCTTCAGGCGGTGCGGGACGCGGACGTACTCGGCGTATGGAGCCCGAATCGGGAGCGCGCCCAGGAAACGGCGATCCTGGCGCGTCGCCTCGACGTGGGCGCGGCGAAGCCGTTCCGCTCGATCGCGGAGATGGTGGCGGATCCCGCGATCGACGCGATCTGGCTGTGCGGCCCGAACCACGCGCGCATCGGGAACGTGGAGGAAATCGCGGACGCGGTGACGCGCGGCAAGGCGGAGCTCAAGGGCATCGCCTGCGAGAAGCCCCTCGCCCGCAACGTCGCCGAGGCGAAGCGCGTGACCGAGCTGGTGAAGCAGGCCGGGATCGCCCACGGCTACCTCGAGAACCAGGTGTTCGCGCCAGCGGTGGCGCAGGGCCGCGCCATCATCTGGGCCCGGGGTGCCGCGCTCACCGGCCGTCCGTACCTCGCCCGCTCCGCCGAAGAGCACAGCGGCCCGCACATGCCGTGGTTCTGGCGGGGCGACCTGCAGGGTGGCGGGGTGCTGAACGACATGATGTGCCACGCCGCACTCGTGGTGCGCCACCTGCTGACGAAGCCCGGCGCGCCAGCCGCATCAGTGAAGCCCGTCCGGGTCAGCGGCCACATCGCGAGCCTCAAGTGGAGCCGTCCCGAATACGCCAAGCGACTGCGGCAGATGATGGGCAAGGAAGTGGACTACGCGAGCCGCCCGTCCGAAGACTTCGCGAGCGTGACGATCGAGTTCGAGACCGACGACGGCGCCACAGTGCTGGGCGAGGCGACGACCTCGTGGAGCTTCGTGGGCGCGGGACTCCGCCTATCGGCCGAGCTGCTCGGCCCCGAATACTCCATGGCATGGAACTCCCTCGAGACCGGGCTCAAGCTGTTCTTCAGCCGCGAGGTGAAGGGGAAGCAGGGCGAAGACCTGGTCGAGAAGCAAAATGCCGAGATGGGGCTCATGCCGGTCGTGACGAACGAGTGGGCGACCTACGGCTACGACGCCGAGGACCGGCACTTCGTGCGCGCGTTCCTCGGGCGCGAGGCCCCCCAGCTCACGTTCGACGACGGTCTCGAGGTCGTCAAGCTCCTCATGACGGCATACATGAGCGCCGAGCAGGGGAAAACGCTCGCGTTTCCGCCGAAGGGGCTCGACGCGTTCGTGCCGGCGGTCGCGAAGGGGACGTGGAAACCCTGAATCCAATGCGGAGTGCGGAACGTGGAATGCGGAATGTAAGGGTGGGCGTCGCTCGGCGAACCACGCTTCATGGCGACTCCGCATTCCGCATTCCACACTCCGCACTCTGGTGGCCAGCGCTGCTGGCGCTCGTTGCGACAGCGTCAGCCATGAGGGCGCAGCAGTGGCCGGTTCACGCGATGGATCGCCCCCGTCCTCCCGTCGTCGATCCCGGCCCCGCCACCCCGCCTGCGCCGCCGCCGTCGGACGCGACCGTGCTGTTCGATGGGAGGGATCTCTCGCAGTGGCAGTCCCAGGTCGGCTCGCCAGCGAGGTGGGCCGTGCGGGACGGCTACATGGAGGTGGCGCCGGGCACCGGGACCATCATGACGAAGCGTGGGTTCGGCGACGTGCAGCTCCATATCGAGTGGGCGGCGCCGGCACCGCCCAGAGGCGAGGGCCAGGAACGCGGCAACTCGGGCGTGTTTTTGATGGGCCTGTATGAGATCCAGGTGCTCGACTCCTACCGCAACGATACGCACGCCGACGGGCAGGCAGCGGCGATGTATAGCCAGGTTCCCCGTGCTGGTGCACGACAACGACGCCTTCACCGGGCGCACCGTCCACGCAAAGCGGGCGCAGTACGAGCCACACGCGGACCGCCTGCCCCTCGCCCTTCAGGACCACGGAAACCCCGTCCGCTACCGCAATGTCTGGATCCGGGAATTGAAGCCGTGAGGCTCCGCTGATGCTCGCCGTGCTGGCGCTGGTCGCGGCGCTGGATTCCACGATCGCGATCGTCCCGCGCCCCGCGCGCCTCACCCCCGGGACGGGCGCGTTCACGCTGACCGCCGAACCGTGATCGTCACCGACCGCGCGACCCGCGAGCTGGGCGGGCTGCTGGGCCACTACCTCTTCCCCGCCACGGGCCTGCGCCTCAGCGTGCGCGGCGCCGCGCCGGCCGGCGGGTGGGCGATCGTGATCCGTCTCGACTCGTCGCTCGCCCGGCTGGGCGAGGAGGGTATCGGCTCGACGTCGGCCGGTCCCGCGTCGCGATCCGCGCGTACCGGCCCGCGGGTGCGTTTTACGCGCTCCAAACCCTGCGCCAGCTCTTCCCGCCCGCGATCTTCCGGCAGGCGAAGGTGGACGGCGTGGCGTGGACCGTCCCTGCCGCCTCGATCGAAGACGCCCCCCGATTCACATGGCGCGGCGCGCACCTGGACGTGGCGCGCCACTTCATGCCGAAGGAGTTCGTGAAGAAGTCGGTGAAGACGCAGTGGCAACAAAGGCCCGCGCGCAGGCCCGCATCAAGGAGTTGGGCCTGAAGGACGAGCACGAGCGGCAGAGCTGGTTCATCCGGCGGATGGACGACTTTCTCACCGCGCACGGCCGCTCGCTAGTGGGGTGGGACGAGATCCTCGAGGGCGGGCTCGCGCCGAACGCGGTGGTGATGTCGTGGCGCGGGACGGAGGGCGGGATCGCGGCCGCGCAGGCCCGCCACGACGTCGTGATGACGCCCGGGTCGCACACCTACTTCGATCATTACCAGTCGGCCGACACGACGCTCGAGCCGCTCGCCATCGGGGGATTCCTGCCGCTCGATTCCGCCTACGCCTACGAGCCCGTGCCTGCGGCGCTCACGGCCGCCGAGGCCCGCCACGTGCTCGGCGCGCAGGGCCAGCACTGGACCGAGTACATGCCCGACCCGAAGCAAGTCGAATACATGGCGTTCCCCCGCGTGTGCGCGCTCGCCGAAGTGCTGTGGACGCCCCGCGAGGAGCGGAACTTTACGGACTTCCGCGCCCGCCTGGACACCCATCTCCAACGACTCGCCATACTCGACGTGGGCTTCCGGCGCCCCTAAGTTCAGTCAGCTTCGCACTCCGAGGGAGAGACCGTCATGAGGCCTACGTCATTCGTGCTCGCCGCCCTGTCCGTCACGGCTCTGGGCGTGCCGCTCGCCGCGCAGCAAGCGGCGGCCACCGCCCCGGAGCCGCTCCAGGTCGGCGTGAACGCGCCCGACTTCGCGCTACCCGGCGCCACCCGCTACGGCGTCCTGAAGAATCCGGTCCGCCTGAGCGACTTCAAAGGGAAGACGGTCGTACTCGCGTTCTTCTACAAGGCGCGAACCAAGGGCTGAACGGTGCAAATGCATGCGTACCGTGATCAGTACGCACAGCTGTTTCACGACGGCCGCAACGTGGTCCTCATCGCCATCAGCGTGGATCCCGCGGACACGCTCGCGGCGTGGGCCCGCGACGACGAGTTCCAGTACCTGTTCGCGAGCGACACGGGCGGCGCGATCGGGAAGGCGTACGGCGCCCACAACCCGAAGTACGGGCTCGACAACCGCAACCTGTTCGTGGTGGGGCCGGACGGGAAGATCGCCTACCGCGCGACGCCGTTCCGGGAAATCGACCCGACGTCGTACAAGGAATTGGGCGCGGCGATAAACAAGCTCGCGCCACGAGCTGGCGAAGAATAAAGGAATCAGAAGAAACGGGCCCGGCACCGCCGGGCCCGCTTCATTTCCCAGCTAGCGTCTCGAGCACCACCGCGATGTCCTGGTCCTCCCCCGCCCCGGTGTAGACCACCTTCCCCGCCTTGTCCAGCACGACGATGTACGACGTGGTCGGGGCCTGATATGCCCGTACCGCCGCGCCGTCGGCGTCGTACAGCACCGGAAACGGCAGCGGATGCTGGGCGAGGTGCCGCGCGATCGAGCGTGGGGACTGGTTCACGGCGACCGCGATCGCGAAAAACTGGACGCGGTCGCGATACCGCGCGTGCGCTGCGTTGAGCGACGGCTCCAGCGCCTTGCACAAGGGACACCAGGTGGCCCAGAACTCCAGGACCACCGGCCCCTTGCCGACGTAACGCCCCAGGTCCACGGGCTTCCCGTCCAGATCCGGCAGCGTGACGGCGGGCGCCTGGCCGCCGACCGCGAGGCCGATCTCCTGTGCGCTCACCGCGGGCGCCGCCACCAGCAGCGCGAGCAACCCTAATCGCGTGGTCACAGCACCTGGCCCATCTTGATGAAGTAATACTCGGCGACGCCCAGCATGATGACCCCCGCCGCCTTCTTGATCCACGCCATCCACGCGCCGGCCTTGGGCAGCGTCGCGAGCGTCCCGGAGAACAGGCCGACGACGACGAGCAGCGCCGTCATCCCGAGCGAGAACACGAACAGGTACACGAACCCCAGCGCGCCGCTGCCCGTCGCCCCCACCCACGTGAGCACGGCCGCGAAGGCCGGAGCGCCGCACGGGGCCGCGACGATCCCCGACGTGGCGCCGAGCAGGAGGACGGCGGCGTACGACCCGCCCGACAGGCCGCCCGCCCACCGGAGTAGACGCTGCGGAGCCGTGATGGGGATGACGTCCAACATGGCAAGGCCGAACACCAGCAGCAGGTTCCCGATCACGAACCGAGCCCAGGGACTCGCGCTCACGGTTCCGAACAGCGACCCGGTGAGCCCGGCCACCAGGCCGAGCATCGCGTAGAACAGCGCCAGCCCGGCGACGTAGGTGAGCGTGAGCCCCACGGTGCGGGCCCGCGACCGCGTTCCCGCGCTCGCCCCCGACAGGATCCCCGCTGTGATGGGAATCATCGGATACACGCACGGGGTGAGGCTCGTCACTAACCCTGCGCCGAACAGCGACAGCAGCGCGAGCAGGGGATGGTGACTGAGCGTGTCGCCCAGTCCCGTCAACACTTGTTCGGCTCACGCAGGACCATACGGAGTAATGTAGCGCCGCACGGACCTGCACGGCTTGAAGCTGCGGCTTGCGCCTACACGCTCCAGCCGGATCGGTACTCCGGCCGCACGTACTCGCAGGGGATCGCGGCGTTCGCCACCTCTCGGGTTGATCTCGAGCACCTGGGCCGTGCGCAGCGCGAGGTTCCCGAGCACCACCATCTCGGTGAGCGGCCCCGCGTGGTCGGCGAAGTTGGAGACCGCCGGGGTACCGCCCTTACAGGCGGCGATCCACTCGGCGTAGGATCCGTCGGTGCGCAGGTACTCCTGCGCGGGCGGGTGCGCCGTGAGCTCGGCCTGGCGGGACTCGTTCAGGACTCGGGGGTTCTCGCCATAGATCCCCGCCACGAGCTTGCCGTCGTCCCCGATCCACATCTGGCCGCTGGTATCGAAGGGCCAGACCGCCGGCTCGGCGACTTCCTTCGGGCGGGACGGGCAGAGACTGCCGTCGCGCCACACGACTTTGATCTCGGGGCGATGGCCTTTTACGGCGAAGTAATAGGTGAGGCGGGAGACCGCGGGCGCGGTCTCGCTGAACAGCGTGGTCGACTCGGGCTCGATGCGGGTGGGATAGCCCAGGTCGAGCGCCCAGAACGACGCGTCCATCGAATGGCACGCGATGTCGCCCAGCGC
>JBOHSI010000093.1:0-6684 GCA_050733055.1 Gemmatimonadales bacterium | reverse complement strand
CCGCTGTTCATCTACGGTGCGACCGGCCTCGGCAAGACGCACCTCATGCAGGCCATCGCGCACGCCGTGCTCGAGAAGTACCCGAGCACGCGCGTCCACTACTTCGGCGCCGAACAGTTCATCAACGAGGTCATCGAGTCGATCCACGCGCGGACGATGTCGGAGTTCCGGCGTCGCTACCGGAACGACGTGGACCTCTTCCTCGTCGACGACGTGCATTTCCTCGAAGGCAAGGAGATGACGCAGGAGGAGTTCTTCCACACCTTCAACGCGCTGTTCGAGGGACACAAGCAGATCGTCTTGACGTCCGATCGGCCGCCCAAGGAGATCCCGGGCCTCGAGGATCGACTCATCTCGCGTTTCGAGTGGGGGCTCGTGGCCGACATCGGGCACCCCGACCTGGAGCACCGCATCGCGATCCTGCGGAAGAAGGCCGCGCAGGATCACCTCGAACTCACCATCCCCGATGACGTGCTGCGGTTCATCGCGGAGCACGTCCGCACGAGCGTGCGTGAGCTCGAAGGATGCATCATCAAGCTGCTGCTCTTCGCCTCGCTCAAAAACCGCGAGGTCACGATCGAGCTGGCCCGGGAGGCGCTCTCCGACAAGATCCGGCAAGGGGAGGGGGAGTCGAGCTACGGCACCCAACCGACCCCGAGCATCGACCGGGTGCAAGAGGTCGTGGCGCGCCGCTGGGGCGTCACGCCCGAGGGGCTGCGCTCCAAAGCCCGCACCAAGACCCTGACGATCCCACGGCAGGTCGCGATGTATCTCGCACGCGACATGCTGGGGATGCAGCTCGTCGAGATCGGGCAGGCGTTCGGCGGCCGGGACCACTCGACCGTGATCCACTCGGTCGACAAGGTGGAGCGACAAATGATGCGGGACCGGACGTTCAAGGAGCGCATCGAAATGGCGCGCCAGGAGTTGTCCGCACTCTAGCCAACACACGGGCGCGGCGCGTGTGGGCATGTGTGGGAACGGTCGCGGGTGGTGGGGAACCCGCCGAATGCCAACAGTCCCAACATTCGGGTCATGTGCGTGCGGGCCTGTATCCTCCTGCCGGTGGCCGGAGTTAGGCCGATTCACCAACATTTCCCCGCGCTCTACTACTACTACTAGTATTTCTATCTTAGTAGAGTAGTAGATTCTTTACCCACACGACGGACGAGGTGACAGGCCGGATGAAGTTCACGATCACTCGGGAACAACTGCAGGAAGGGTTGAGCGCTGTGGCGGCCGCAATCCCCGCCAAGACGACCCTGCCTGTGCTGGCGAATGTCCTCGTCGAGGCTACGAAGCAGGGTATCCGCTTCTCGGGCACCGACCTCGACATCGCCGTGAGCACGGTCGTTCCAGCGGACGTGGACGCCGACGGGGCCGCGACGCTGCCGGCAAAGAAGCTCGTGGACATCGCCCGCGAGCTGCCCTCCGGGCCGGTGCGAGTTACGGCGGCGGGGGAGTCGCGCGTGGGGATCGAGTGCGGCCGCTCAAAGTTCAAGCTCCTGGGGCTGCCGCGGGAGGAGTTTCCGTCCTTCCCGGTGGTCAAGTTCGACGGCGCCTGGAAGGCGAGCGCCGGCGTAGTGCACAAGCTCGTGGGACACGTGGCGTTCGCGGCCTCCACCGAGGAGAGCCGGCCGATTCTCAACGGCGTGCTGTGGGAGCTCCGCCCCGACCGGATGCGCATGGTGGCCACCAACGGCCACCGACTCGCCAAGATGGACGTGCCGGCCACGGGCGGCTCGACCGCCGACCTCATCGTGCCGCCCAAGGCGCTGGAGCAGATCCGCCGGTTGTTCGCTCCCGACGCGGATATCGAGATTGCGCGGAGCGACAACCATATCGGATTCCGGGCGGGCGGGACGCTGGTCTTCTCTCGCCTGATCGAGGGCCCGTACCCGAACTACGAGCAGGTGATCCCGCGGGAAAACGACAAGGTGGCAACGGTCGACAAGAGCGCGATGGCGGCGGCGCTCCGGCGCATGAGCGTGGTCGCGAGCGACCAGACGCACCGCATCCGGCTCGCCTTCGCCGGCGGCGCAGTGAAGTTCTCCGTGCAGACGCCGGACCTGGGCGAGGCCCAGGACGAGCTGGCGGTGACCTACGAGGGCGAGCCGCTGGAGATCGGGTTCAACGCCATGTACCTCCTCGAGGTCCTCAAGTACATGCCCACCGACGAGGTGCGGCTCACCTTCAAGGCGCCCGAGCGAGCGGCGACGGTGGAACCTGTCGGCTGGGATGATCCCGCCAGCCTCCTGGCCCTGGTGATGCCGTTAAGGTTGGTTGACTAGACTGTCCTGCAGGCTGTTCATCGGCAGGGGAACTTCGATCTGCAGTGATTCGATCGGCGGCACGGTGACCGGCGGCACGACCGGTAGCGACTCTGTTTCTTCTTCCCGCGGGATATAGACGTCGAGCCCGCGATAGCGCGCCAGGATCAGATTGCGGCGCGCCATCATCCGGTCCGGACGGAAGGTCGGGTTGGAGGTGCGGGGGTGCGGGAGGGTCGCCGCGAGAGCGGCGGCCTGTGCCTCGTCGAGCCGCGCCGCCGACACTCCGAAGTACGCGCGGCTCGCCGCCTCCACACCCCACACGCCGGGGCCCCACTCGACCACGTTGAGGTAAAGCTCGAGGATCCGGTCTTTGGGGAGGGCGAGCTCGAGGCGCAGCGCCGTGACCGCCTCCTTCAGCTTGCGGAGCGGGTTGCGCGAGGAGGACAGGTAGAGGTTCTTGGCGAGCTGCTGGGTGATGGTGCTCGCTCCGCGCAGCCGGTCGCGCCGGCGCCACACCGTGGCGATGGTGCTCCAGAAGCCCTGCCCGCGCCCCATGCCCAGCGCGTCCGCGATCTCAGCGGGATCGATACCGTGATGGGAGTGGAAGCGCGAGTCCTCGCCAATGATGACCATCCGTTGGAGGAGGGGGGAGATGTCCTTGAGTGGGGTTGGGCGGATCGTCGGATCGGCCGATAGGGCCGAGCCGGCGGCCTGTCCGCCGATCCGACGCTCCGCCTCCCGCGCGCGCATCATCGCCGTCACGCGCGGCCAGTGATCGCGCCACCACAGCGGTGGCGGCCAGATGCCGAGCAGCCACACGAAGGCGACCGCGAGCGTCCCTAGCGCCACGCGACGCAGCTTCCTAGGTTTGGCGTCCGCCATGTCGCTCGACATCGCCACGCTCCGCCAGCGGCTCCAGGAAGCTCTCGGGGACGACTTTACCGTCGGCACGCTGCTCGGCGAGGGCGGCTTCGCGGCGGTGTTTCGCGTGCGCGACCGCCAGCTCCGCCGCGACGTCGCCGTCAAGGTCCTCGATCTCGGTATGACTCCGTCGCCCTCGCTCGCCGAGCGGTTCGTGCGTGAAGCGCGCACCATCGCGCACCTCGAGCACCCGCACATCGTGCCGATCTACCGGGTCGGCGGCTACAAGAACGAAGTGCTCTACATCGTCATGAGGTGCGTCGACGGCCCGTCGCTCCGGCAGCTGCTCGAGCGGCACCGGAGGCTCTCGGTCGGCGACGCGGCCCGTATCGCGCGGCAGGTCGCCGACGCCCTCGGCTACGCGCACCGGCACCGCATCGTCCACCGGGACATAAAGCCCGACAATATCCTCGTCGACGCGAGTGGGCACGTGCTCGTGAGCGACTTCGGGATCGCCAAGGCGGCTCAGCAGGCGTCCACACAGCTTACCACCGAGGGGATGGTCGTCGGCACACCGCAGTACATGAGCCCCGAGCAGGCCACCGGGGACCGCCTGGACACCCGAGCCGACATCTACTCGCTCGGCATCGTGCTGTACCAGATGCTCGCCGGCGCGCCGCCGTTCGACGGGGAATCCGCGCAGCAAATCCTCATGAAGCAGGCCACCGCGACGCCGACGCCGATCCGGCAGCTGCGAAGCGACGTGCCGGCAGACCTGGCTGCGGTCCTCGACCGCATGCTCGCGAAGGCTCCGGAAGAGCGTTTCCAGACGGCGGGGGAGGTAAGCCGCGCCCTCGTGGAAGCGCTCCCTGCCGCTGCGCGCGACCGAATCAGGGTGCGGCGGGGCCTGATGGCCACGGTGATCAAGTCGCTGGTGGGGCTGGGAGTGGTGGGCTGCCTCGTGTTCATCGCATTCGCGGCAGGAGCGCTGGCAGTGAGTTGGACCGTGTTCAGTCGCGCGCCGCGGCTCGCGGCCACCGCGCCCGTTCCCGACAGTCTCAGCACGGCGCTGCGGCAACGGCGGGCGCTGGCGGCATGGGACACCCCCGTGTTCGCTTTCATCCCCGACGGCCCCCAGGACTCCGTGTTGCTCGTCGTGGCGCAGCGGCGCGTGGTCGTCGTCACGCCACGCCAGACGCGCGGCTACGCGCGTGACAGCGTCGCCTACACGTTCGACGCTGCATGGAAAGCCGGCCCCCTGTTTCGCTTCGTCTTGCTGCCCGCAAGCGGGCGCCGTGACACGGTGTTTACGAGCTTGTCGCCTCGCGGTTTCTGGGAACTGTGGCGCCACGTGGATCGGCTCCTGCCCGCCGACTCCGTGGGGGGGGCCGGCTTCGAGATCCAAGTGGGACCGCCGGCGGGCGAGGGGCCGCGTTATCGGGTGAAGCGCCGCGTCGACACGCCGTAGAGACCGAGCGCGTCGATCCGCCCCGCGTCGCCGGGAGTCGTGACGATGGTGCCGAGCACGTCCTGCCCGCCCAGCGACAACCCGAACGCGAAGCCGGCCCGCCGCAGCGAGCGATCAGTGTCGAGACGCACGACGAATCGGAGGGGCCATTCGGCACCCTCGCGCAGTCCCACCCGCCCGCCGAACGAGTACCCCAGCACCTCGGCGGACGTGATGCGGCTGTGGGCCGAGAGCGCGGCCCGCGAGGCCACCACGTGCACAGTGGCGCTCGGCACGTACGTGACCGGTAGGCCGGTGCCTCGCACGACCGGGTGACCGATGTTCTCGACCGCTCCCCCCAGCGACAGGTCCGTCGTCAAGTCGTACGTGATGCCTACCTCCCAGCCCGTTTCGGACGCCTCACCGCGATACAGCGCCGTCGCCATGCCTGCCACGAGCCGCTTGTGACCGCCGGCGAACCCGACGCGGTAGGTGTGCCCGCGGCCCCCGCCGACGAAGACATCCCGCTGATAGCCGAACGAGAGGCCGCGCGAGTTGAAGCCGAACGTGAGCTGGCGCAGCCGGCCGGCCGCCCCAGGGTCGCCGATCGTCAGGTCCAGATGGACGGACGCCTCCTCGAAGCGCCCGAGTCCTGCCGGGTTGACCCAGAGGGCGCGCGCATCGGTGGCGTCCGTCGGGTGGAGATACCGCGTCGCGAGATTGGGCGCGACCTGCGCCCGTGCCCCTGCCGTCGTGAGGAGGAGCAGCGCGGGCAGTCCGGCCCGCACTACCGCAGAACCGTCACGGCGGTGCGGGTCACCTGGATCACGGGGATCGTCACGCCCTGCACGGGGAGGCGAACGGTCAACGTCGTCGAGTCGCGGGACTCACCGCCCAGATAGCGTCCGTCTGCGGCGATGAAGGAGACCGCCGTGGCACTCCCCGCGCCCGACAGCTCGAATGGCTGGCCGGCGTTGGTTCCGGCGCCGGAGACGCGGTAGGAAGAGCTGCCCTCGAGACGAAGGCTCCGTGTGCCGTGGAGGTCCTCCCAAGCGGTCACCGCTGACTGGATGATCGAGCGCCGCGAGACCTCGGACCCGGCGCCCTTCTGTGTGGCCTCCACGGTGTCGGTCCAGGCGGCGCCGAGCGTCAACCCTTCGGGGGGAATGCGCGGCAGAAAGTCGCGGAAATTGGCGACCAGCTGAATCAGTGACTGCGCAAGGGCGCTGTCGGACGGCACGGCGTTGACGAACTCGCCACGGGCGACCAACCGACCGCTGAAGATCAGTCGCCGTGCCCGCCGCACGTTGTCCGCCACAGGCGGCGGGGTTCCCGAGTCGGGGACGATCGAGTCGATCATGAAGGTCGCTGGATAGCCGACGCTGTCGGCTGGCCCCGTGATGGTCGCTGCCACGTACAGTCGGGCACCCAGGTCTTGTGCCTGGTCCTGACCCGCGAGCGCCTGCTGGATACGCAGCCGTCGGTGGATCATATACCGCAGCGCGCTCGGGCCGTAGCGAACGACGTCGGGCGCCCTCGGCCCGGGAGCCGGGGCAGCCACCGGGTCGCCGGCAGGCGCGTAGGGGCCCGGGACCCTGGGGGTGGGAGCGGCTGTGGTCCCGCCGCCTCGCGGCGCGCAGGCCGCGGCCAGCGCCGCTCCGATCACGAGTAGCCGACCTGCCATGTTGCGTTCCACTATGTCCTTTCGGACGTGGAGGCGCGCTCCGCCTTGGTGCGCCCGAAGATGGCGACCATCTCGGTCCCCTCGCTGGCGACACGCAAGAGCTTCCAGCCACGCTTGCGCATGTCGGCGCGCCAGCCGATGAGCTTTTCCCACTGCTGCGTCGTCGTGCGGAAGACCCGCAGGTCCGCCACCTGCTCCCACTGCGGGGGGTACGGCTTGGATGACGAGTTCATGGAGAGGCGGGCGGTAGGGCCATAAGCCGAGTTCTGTTTGCCCGCTTGTGGCGGGCAGATGGTCATCTCTCTGGGATGGCTGTCGCCAACCACCTCACGCGGCCTACCCGCAGCTCAAGCGACCCGGGCCGGATCTCGCTGCTTACTTGGCCTTGCTCCGACTGGGGGTTACCGTGCCACGCCTGT
>JBOHSI010000092.1:0-15984 GCA_050733055.1 Gemmatimonadales bacterium | reverse complement strand
GACGTATTTCCCGCCGCCGTCCACCACCACGGCGTCGGCCGGTGCCTCCACCTGTTCGCCCACGGCCACGATACGGCCGTCCTTGAAGAGGATCGCCCCGTTCCGAACCTCTTGACCCGTCGCGGTCATGATGGTCGCCCCGCGGATCAGCACCGGCGGGTTGGGACGCCGGCGGTACGTCGAGGGATACTGCGCCCGGCTGACGCTCGTGCTGTCCGAAGCGGCCGCGGCCTGCGCGGGCGTCGGCGTCGACCTCTCGCGCGCGCCCGCCGAGGCACAGCCGGCCGACAGCGCGAGCAGCAAATACACCCGTGTGCGCATCAGGGACCTCCGCTACTTGACGAGTTCGACGGCGAACGGTTGGCCCACGAATTCCGTCTTCACCACGCGGCGCGGCGCGGCGGTGCTGACGTGCATCACGAACGGCACGCGCGACCCGCTGACGTCGATGCGGTACGCCTGGAACGTTCCGGCGGGCACGGTGACGCTTTCCGGCGTCCGGACCTTGAACGTGAGCAGCTTGGTGCTGCCCTCGCTTGGGGTGAAGAGACTCAGTGTGAAGGTCTTCCCGGCCGCGAGCGGGAGCGCCGGTACCACGAACGCCACGGCGTTCTCGTCCATGGTCCCCGGGGGAAGAATCGTGTCGATGTCGAACGGCTTCAGGCTGCCGTCCGGCTGCGGCGACGCGGTGCGGCCCTTCACGCGCCCGCCCGCGTAGGTCAGGTGCGTCTCGCTCTGCTTCCCCTGCTGGGTCGTCACCTGGTCCAGCCGCCGCACCGTGCCGTCCGCCGGGTCGAGCAAAATGGTGGTCTGCTGCTGGAACGCGCTCCCGAGGTTGCTCTGCTCCGTGAGGATGAGCGAGTCGGCCGTGCGGCGGATCGACGTCACGGTGGCGCCGAGCGGGTTCCCCTGGATCAGCACGCGGGAGCTGTCGGTGTGCGGAACGAGTTGGGCCAGGTCGAGCAGGACGGGGCCGGATTTGGGGCTCAAGTCCGCCAGTGAGAGGGGCGTCCCGTCGATGTCCGCCATCCGGACCGGCGCGATCGCGCGCAGCCGGTCGTACAGCTTCCCGGCATCGCCGACGACCACGATCGTGAGAGCGTTGCGCCGGTACAGCCGGGCGGCGGCGACGCGCGCCTGCGGCGCGGTCACGGCGGTGAGCCGCTCCCGATAGAGCCGCAGGTAGTCGGTCCCCAGGCCGAGCAGCTTCACGTTCGCCACCTGCGACGCAATCTGCGTCGGCGTTTCGATCGTGAGCGGGAACGAGCCCACGAGGAACCCCTTCGCGCCCACGATCTCCGAGTCGGGCACCGCTTCCGTGCGGATCCGGCTCACCTGCCGCAGCAGCTCGCTCAGCGCGCTGTCCGTCACCTCGGTGCGCACGTCCGCCGTCGCCTGCCAGTACCCGATCCCGCGGTTGCGACGCAGGTTGGCGTAGGCGCCGTACGTCCAGCCCTTCTGCTCACGCAGGATCAAGAAGAGTCGCGCATCCGGCCCGCCACCCAAGACCTGCGTCACGACCCTGCCCGCGTAGTAAAGCGGGTCCGTCGGCAGGATCGTGGTGTTGCCGATCACGATGTTCGCCTGCGCCGAGCCCGGGCGGTGCACGAGCAGGATGTCCGTCCTCGTCTTGGCGGGCAGCACCGGGAGGGCACCAGCGGGCGGCGGGCTGCCGCGCCAGCTTTCGAACGTCGCCTGCACCAGCGCGCGCACCTGCGGCTCGGCGACGTCGCCCGCGACCACGAGCAGCGCACCGGCTGGGCGCAGGCGCTCGCGGGCGAAGCGCACGACGTCGTCGCGGGTGATCGCCCGGTAGCTGTCGGGCGTCGGACTCCGGCCGTACGGATTGCGGCCGTAGATCTCCTGGGTGAAGAACCTCCCCGCCACGGACGACGGCTGCGAGAGCTGGAGTTGCAGTGCCGAGAGGGCACGCGTCCGTGCCAGCTCGAGCTCGCCGTCCGGAAACGTAGAGCGCAGTGTGACGTCGCCCAAGAGATCGACGACGAGACCGGTCTGGTCGCTCAGCGCTTCGGCCGAGATCGTGAGGACGTCGTCGCCCGCGGATGCTGATAGACTCCCGCCCACGCCCTCGATGGTTGCGGCGATCTGCTCCGCCGTGCGGCTTTCCGTCCCCTTGGAAAGGAGCTCCGCCACGAGGTCTGCGAGGCCTTCCTTCCCGGCCGGATCGTAGACGCCGCCGGCGCGGAAGCTCAACGTGACCGAGACCACCGGCTGCTCGCGATGCTCGATCACGACGAGCTGCAGCCCGATTGGGAGCGCCACCTCCTGGAACGGCGGAAAGCGCACGGGGGAAAGCGCGGTGGGGGCCGGAGGCCGGGTCGGGAACGAGCCTTGGGCGGATAGGCGGATAGCCGGATAAGCGGTTAGGAGTACGGTCAGGCCGATCGTCGCGGCTCGACTATCCGCCCATCCGCCTGACCGCCGATCCGCCTTCACCGCGCGCCTCCTTCACTTGCCTGCCCACCAGACGCAGGCTTCACGATGATCACCACCACGTTCGCCGGGTCGAGGTACTTGCTTGCCACGCGACGGATGTCGTCGGCGGTGACGGCGAGGTAGCGGTCGAGGTCGGTGTTGATTTCGGCCAGCGACGTGTGGAGCAGGTCGAAGTGATGCAGCTCTTCGGCGCGACCGAGCGTCGTCTCGCGGCCCTGGATGTAGTTCGCACGGAACGTGTTCTTGGCCTTGGTGACCTCGTCCGCCGTCACGCCCGTGGCGCGTAGGCTGTCGAGCTGCGCCGCGAGCAGCGTGTCGAGCTGCTCGACGCCCCCACCCTGGTTCGCGATCGCGAGGGCGACGAGCACGCCCGGACCGCGCCGGTCGGGCGTCAGGAACGTCTGGACCGCCAAGGCCGTCTTGGCCCGCCGCACGACGGCCACGTTCAGGCGTGCACTCTCGCCCTGGCCGAGGATGATCTGGAGGAGCTGCAGGGCGGGCGTGTCCGGGTCCGGATGGGGCGGGACGCGGTAGAACCGCAGCGTCGCGGGCAGATTGGCGTGCGCGTCCTGCACCTCACGGCGGACCGACCCGGGGCTGAGTCGCCAGTGGCACGTCACGGCCGGCGGGTCCGGGCGTCGCGGGATGTCGGCGAAATACCGATTGACGAGCTCGCGCAGCTCGGCGGGCTGAAAGTCCCCGACCACCACGAGCGTCGCGTTGTTGGGCGTGTAGTAGGTGTCGAAGAACGCCTGCACGTCCTTGAGTGGCGCCGCGTTCAGGTCGTCCATCGACCCGATGCCGGGATGTGCGTACGCGAAGCACGAGGTGCTGTCGAACGGCAGCGTGAAGCCGTCCAGCAGCGCCGGGATGTACGGTTGGTTGTCCACCCGGAGCCGGTGCTCTTCCTTCACCGTCTCTCGCTGGTTGTGGAAGTTCTCTTCGGTCACGGCGAGCGAGCGCATCCGGTCGGCCTCGAGCCAGAGCGCGAGATTCAAGCGATTGGAGGGGAGCTGGTTCCAGTAGTTGGTACGGTCATCGCCGGTGCTGCCGTTCATCTGGCCGCCCGCCCGGTTGATGAGCTGGAGGTGCTCTGCCTTGCGCACGTGCGCCGAGCCCTGGAACATCATGTGTTCGAACAGATGGGCGAAGCCACCGCGGCCGGGCCGCTCGTTGCGTGCCCCGACGCGGTACCACACGTCTACCGACACGACCGGCGTGGAATGGTCCTCTGCGTAGATCACCCGGAGACCGTTGGGCAGGGTGAGCGTCTCGTAGCCAATCTGGCCTCCCGATTGCCCGGCGAGCGCGTTACGGGAGGGGATGCCGGCGGAGACGAGGCTACCGATGATGACCAGCGATAGAGCACGCATGCGAGACCTACGCACAGAAGGTGGTGTCCGTTGCCCGGACGAGCGCCGGTAAACCAGCCGCTTCGGCCAACCTCACTGGGGTGCCGCGACGACCGGACCCGTCACGGCCAGCTGGAATGAGAACGCACCGTCGAGCGTCTCGCCCTTCACGACCCGCCGCGGGGCCGCCCGCGTGACGAACACCCGGAAGCCGCCGCTGCGGAGCGGCAGCACCTCGAACCGACCCGCGGGCACCTGGATCGTCGCGGGCGACTCGGCGACGAAGCTCAGGGTCCCGACCGAGTCGCCGAACGCGCTGTACGCCGGAACCGCGAGTGAGTCTCCGGGAGCTGCATTGGTGACGGCGGCGGCGATGAACACGTAGTCCGACAGCACCGTGCCGGGAGCGAGCGGCCGGCTGACCGGTATGATGCGCACCTCTCCGTTCCGTCTCCCGACCCGGCGACGCCCCGTGATCTCGCCGCGTTTCACGTCGAGGTCGTGCTCCACCATCACCGTGTCGCTCATCGGCGAGAAGAGCTCGATGTGATGGAACGTCGAGATGGGCTCCCCCGTGAGGCGGTTCAGCACCACTCGCAGGCTCTCCTCTTCGACCGGGCGGAACTCGGATCGCGCCGTGTAGAGCACTTCCTGGGTCATCTCGAGGCTGCGGATCTCGTATTGCCACACAGCCCACCCCCGTTCGTCGCCCCTGAAGATGAAGACAAACGAGTCGCGGGTGGCCGGGATGGCCGTGAGGTCGAAGCGGAGTGACTTGCCCCCCGCCGGTGCCTGCCCGGTGGATTGGGCGGCGGCCGGGCTAGCGAGCAGCAGGAAACAGAGCCAGCGCATTGGTCTCGAGGATTGCCTTTCGATGCGCGTCGCCGAGCGGGAGCGCGAGAAACTGATCGAGGTTCTGCCTCATGTCCTTCACACCCGGGCTCGGCCAGTCCGTTCCCCATAGGACGCGTTCGGCCAGCTCGGGGAGACGCGGAAAGTACTCCAGCAACCGGGTCGGCGGTATCCCGGACACGTCGAGCCACACGTTCCGGTGCCGCCGCAGGATGAAGAACGCTTCCTCCATGTACAGCGGCCGGCCGCCGTGCGCCATGACGAGCGCCAGGTCGGGGAAGTCGATCGCGACGTCGTCCAGCTCCATCGGGTTACCATACTTGGAGCGGGCCCCCGGAAAGACGCTCGTGCCGGTGTGGACCATCACCGGCAGCCCGCGCTCCTCGCACCGCCGATAGATCGCGCCGAGCGCGTCAAGGCCGTCGGTGTAGGCGTTGGCGGGGAACACCTGGTGCGACGGGTGGATCTTGACCAGCCTGATCCCGAGGTCCATGAGCCGGTCCACGTCTCCCGCGGGATCCTTTGTGAACCGCGGGTGCACGCCACCGTAGGGCAAGAGCCGCTCGGGGTTGGCGCTTGCATACTTCGCGGCGAAGGCGTTGGTCGTCTCGCCGAACCCCATCACGTCGGGAGAGGGGTAGTTGACGAGCCCGACGCGCCACACCCCCGCGCGGTCCATGATCTCGAGCAGGGCGCGCGGGTCGTCCATCAGCTGAATGAGGAAATCCCAATGGGCTTCCTTCCCGCGGCGCATGACCTCGAGCACCCGTGGCTTGAGCTCGCGCCAGGGCTGAATGTGGACGTGGACGTCGGTGATGCGGATCAGCCGCTCCAGGTGTAGAACCCCTTTCCGGTTTTCTTCCCAAGCTCGCCCTTCGCCACCTTGGTCCGGAGGATCTGCGGCGGCTCGAACTGCGCGTCCTCCAGCGTGCGGTACAGATATTCCGCGATCGCGAGCCGCACGTCGAGCCCCACCAGGTCGGTGAGCTTGAGCGGGCCCATCGGGTGGTTGTACCCGAGCTCCATCGCCTTGTCGATGTCTTCTGCTGTAGCGACACCCTGCTCGGGCATCCGCATGGCCTCAAGCCCGAGCGCCACACCGAGCCGGCTCGAGGCGAACCCCGGCGAATCCCGCACGACAATCGGCTCCTTGCCGAGCTCGCGGGCGAACGCCACGGCGCGTTCCACGGCCGTGCGGTCGACGGCGTCGTGTGTGACGACCTCGACGAGTTTCATCGCGTGCACGGGGTTGAAGAAATGCATCCCGACGACGCGTCCGCGCTGCCGGGCTGCGGACGCGATCGCGGCCACCGACAGCGACGACGTGTTCGTAGCCAGCAGCGCCCCCGCCGGGGCTGCGCGCTCCAGGTCTGCGAACAGGTGCTGCTTCACGCCGAGATCCTCGACCACCGCTTCGATGACGACGTCGGCATCCCGGAGGGCGGCGGCCAAGGTGGGCTCGCCACGGAGACGCTGTTCGACCGCGGCGCGGTCGGCATCCGTCAGCTTGCCGCGCTTCACCCCGCCCGCGAGCAGGTCGCCGATCCGCTGGAGCGCGGGCGCCAGCGCCTCGGTGCGGTTATCGGTAAGGGTGACGGGACAACCGGCGAGGGCGGCCGCATAGGCGATTCCATGACCCATCGTGCCGGCCCCGATCACCGCGACTCGGCGGGCGCTCATGCCGCGAGGGCATCCACCGCCCGCCGGCCGAGCTCCGGGACGTTGGTGCAGATGCCGTCCACCCCGAGCTCGAGCAGGCTCCGCATTTCCGGCGGGTCGTCCACCGTCCAGACCAGGATCTGCATCCCGGCACGGTGCAGGGCGTCCACGAGGGCGCGATCGACGAGCCGGCGCTCCTGCCACAGAATGGTCGCGCCCGCGTCCTCGAGCGCCGCGAGCGGCGTCACGGGGTACGACGCGGAGAGCACGCCGCACCGGAGCCTGGGTTGCTCCAACCCGAGTCGCCGCACGATGCGATGGTCGAAGCTGTGCACCGCGTACCCGGACGGCGTTGGGCCGCGGCTCAGCGCGTCGAACAGCCGGTCGTCGAACTGCGGCGCCAGCGACTTCACCTCGATGAATACCTGCAGCTTGGGCCCGACCGCCTCCAGCGCCTCCGCGAGCGTGGGGATCGGCTCGCCGTTCGGGAGCCGGAACTCGCGCACCCGCTTGGCGGCGAGGTGCGGGATGTGATGGGTCCCGTCGATCATCTCGTCGTGATGGACGAACAAGGCGCCGTCCGCCGTGGCGTGGATGTCGAGCTCCACCGCGTCGGCGCCCAGCGGAGCCGCGGCGCGGAACGCGGCGAGCGAGTTCTCCCCCTCGCGGGCCGATGCGCCACGGTGGGCGATGACCAGCGCCTGGCTCACTTCAGCAGACTGTCCGCCTTCTTCGGCTCGATCCAGTCCGGCTCCTTCTCGATGGCGTGCACGATCGCGTAGTGCTCGGGCTGGGGGAGCAGGGTCTTCAGGTACTCCCCGTACCGCTGCGGGTCGTCGATCGGCTCGCCCTCCACCGTGAACATCTTGTGTGCGTACAGGCCGATCTTCCGGTTGAACTTGATGTCCGGGACCTTGAGCTGTCGCTCCCGCTCGGGGATGAACAGGTTGAGCCGCTCGACCAGCTTGGTGATCTCCTGCCGGTACAGCTCGCGGCTGTGCTCGTTCAGCTTCGACTCATCGGGCTTGGCGGGGTTGTCCCGCTCGTCATAGCGCCCCTTCAGGCCCCAGACGTACGCCCAGTGCGCCGACGAGGAGTTGTCGGTGCCGAACAGGTCGAAGGCGGTCGGGATCCACTTATGGAAGAAGCGCTGGATCACCTCGGGCGGCATCTTGCCGGCCTTCACGATCCGGAGCAGCCCGTTGTTTCCGGTGCCGAGGTGGAACGACTCTTCCTTAAGCATCGGGCTCATCGAGCGCGACAGCGGATCGAACGCGGATACCGCAAGCATCGTGAGCTGGAACTTGCCGTCACGGTCGATGAACTGCGTGTACGTGAAGAAGTCGAGCCAGTTGTCCACCAGCTCGTTGAACGAGCCGAGCAGCCGCTCGCCCTCGTCGGCGCGGCGCTCGAGCAGCTTCGCCGCCTCGCGCTTCCCTTCGTCCCCGAAATGGGCGCACAAGAGATACGACATTTGCCAGCCGTGCCGCATCTCCTCGGTCATGACGCGCATCAGTGACAGCAAGTCGTAGTCCGACGGCGCGTGGGTCAGCAAGCTCCGCTGCTGCTCCACCGAGGCGAACTCGGTATCACCCTGGTAGACGATCAGGTTGAGGAGCGCGTCGCGGATGCGCTGGTCGGGGATGTGCATTACCGTCGGCCACTTGCGTTGACCCCGGTAATGGCCGAACTCGATATGGGGCACGTCCTGCTCCGCGAACTTCGCCTCGAACTTGAAGTTGCGGACCTCGCCCTGGGGCAGGCCGATCGAGTCCTGCCAGTAGCGGAAGTAGTCGATCCACTCGTCGAAGTTGTTCAGCTTGCGGACCATCAGTGGCTCCTCTTGGACATGGCCGCCCCGATGCGCTCGCGCACCTCTGGGGTGGCAAACAGTTCGTGCTGTTGAACGATCTCTAGATCGAGCATCGACGCGAGCGAACTCACCTCGCTCACATACACAGCTTCCTTGGCCCGCCCGATGGCCCCCGCTGGCTGTCCCGCCCACAGCTCGGCGAGGCGACGGGCCTCCGTGGGCAGCTCGGCGTGGGGTACCACCCGGTCGAACAACCCGAGCGCGAGCGCCTCCCCGGCCAGCACCATCCGCGCGCTCCAAACGAGCTCCAACGCCTTGGACGTGCCGACGAGCCGGGGCAGGAAAAAGGTCCCGCCCCAGTCGGGCACCAGCCCCAGCTTGTGAAACACCTGCCCGATGGTCGCTTGATCGGAGGCGATACGGTAGTCGCAGGCGAGGGCCAGATTCGCCCCGCCCCCGACGGCCGGCCCGTTCACGGCCGCGAGCACGGGCTTGGGCGCCGACCGGATCGTCAACGCCACCTCCTTGCCGGCGGCGACGAGCGCGGTGCCCTCAGTCTCGAGCACGTTGAGGTCGGCACCGGCGCAGAACGCCCGGCCGGTGCCGGTGATCATGATCACCCGCACCGTGTCGCTCGTCGCGAGCATGCGCAGCGCCTCGGCGAGATCTGCGCACAGCTCGCGGTCGAACGCGTTGAGCTTCTCGGGCCGGTTGAGCGTCACCGTCCCGATCGCGTTTGCGATCTCGACCAGCACGCGCTCGTAGGCCGCCATCAGGCGCGCTCCACGATCATCGCGATCCCCTGGCCGACGCCGATGCACATGGTGGCGAGACCATAACGCGAGTTCGTACGACGTAAGGCGTGAACCAGAGTCGTCAAGATGCGCGCCCCCGTAGCGCCAAGCGGATGGCCCAGCGCGATCGCGCCCCCGTAGATGTTCACCTTCGCCGGGTCGAGCTTCAGCTCGCGGATGCAGGCGATTGCCTGTGCCGCGAACGCCTCGTTGAGTTCGATCAGGTCGATCTGATCGATCGTGAGGCCCGCGCGCTTGAGTGCCTTCTGCATCACCGGAATCGGTCCCAACCCCATGCAGCTCGGATCCACGCCGGCAACCGCAGTCGCGACGATCCGGGCGAGTGGCTCCGCCCGCCCCTTACCGCCCCCTACCGCCTCCGTCCGCCCCATGACCAGCAGTGCGGCCGCCCCATCGTTGATTCCACTCGAGCTGGCCGCCGTGACTGTGCCATCCTTCCGAAACGCCGGCTTGAGCCTGGCCACCGCGTCGAGCGTCGTGCCCGGACGGGGATACTCGTCCTTCGAGAACATCGTCCCGTCGGACAGGGGAACGGGGACGAGCTCATCGGTGAAGACGCAGTCCCTGAGCGCCTGGTCCGCCCGTCGCTGGCTTTCCACGGCGAACGCGTCCTGCTCGGCACGGCTGATCCGGTAGCGCTCGGCCACGACCTCCGCTGTCTCGCCCAGGGGGATCGTCCATTCCTTCTTGAGGCGGGGATTGGTGAATCGCCACCCAACCGTGGTATCCGCGGTCTCAGGCGGCTTGCGCGTCCACGGCTCGCCTGACTTGAGCATCACGTAGGGCGCGCGGGTCATGTTCTCAACGCCGCCGGCGATGAACACCTCGCCTTCCCCCGCCTTGATCGCCTGCGCGGCGCTCGCCGCCGCCTGCAGCCCCGAGCCGCATAACCGGTTCACCGTTTGACCCGGGACTTCGACCGGCAGCCCGGCGAGCAGCAGCGCCATCCGGGCCACGTTGCGGTTGTCCTCGCCTGCCTGATTCGTGCAGCCGAGGATCACGTCGTCGATCGAGAGCGGATCGATCTCGCTGCGCTCGACCACGGCCTTGATGGGAATCGCCGCGAGGTCGTCTGCGCGAACGCCCGCCAGCGCCCCGCCGTGCTTCCCGACGGGCGTTCGTAATGCGGCGCAGATGTATGCCTCAGACTTGCCCATACCGCCTCTTACCGCCTCTTACCGCCTCCTACCGCCCCTTACCGCCTCCTACCGCCGTCACAGCCCAACCCACACCGTCTTGACTTCCGTGTAGTTCTCCAGCGCTTCCCGGCCCAGGTCCCTCCCGAAGCCGGAGAACTTGTAGCCTCCGAAGGGCGCGGCGGGGTCATAGAAGTTGTATGTGTTGACCCATACCGTGCCGGCCTTGATCGCGCGGGCCACGCGATGCGCCTTCTGGATGTCCTTCGTCCAGATGCCGGCGGCGAGACCGTACATCGAGCGGTTCGCGAGCGCGATCCCCTCGTCCTCGGAGTCGAAGGTGAGCACCGAGAGGACCGGCCCAAAGATCTCCTCGTCCACGATCTTCATCCCCGGGCGGGCCGCATCGAACACGGTCGCCTCGACGTAATAGCCCTTCCCGTTGACCTTCACGGCGCTCCCGCCCGCCACTAGGCGGGCGCCCTCCTTCTTTCCGGCGTCGATGTAGGAGAGCACCGTTTCCTGCTGGCGCTTGGAGACAAGGGCACCGAGGCGAGTGTTTTTGTCGAACGGATCACCCGGGGTGAGCTTCCGGGCGCGCTCGGCGAGCTGGTCGACCACCTGGTCATGGACCGATTTGTCGACCAGCAGCCGGGAGCCAGCGGCGCAGACTTCGCCCTTGCCGTAGAAAATGCCGTTCTGCGCGCCGCGCACGGCGCTGGGCAGATCGGCATCCGCGAAGATGATGTTGGGGCTCTTGCCGCCGAGCTCGAGCGTTACGCGCTTGACCGTTCCGGCGGCTTCCTTCATGATCCACTGGCCGACTGCGGTGGAGCCGGTGAACGCGATCTTGTCGACGCCGGGATGGCGCACCAGCGCGGCGCCTGCGACCGAGCCGAGCCCCGGCACCACGTTCAGCGCACCGGCCGGGAGCCCCGCCTCCACCGCCAATTCTCCCAGCAGCAACGCGGTGAGCGGCGTCTCGTGCGCGGGCTTGAGCACCACGGTGCAGCCGGCGGCGAGCGCGGGCGCCAGTTTCCAGGTAGCAAGGTTGAGCGGGAAGTTCCAGGGGACGATCGCGCCGACCACGCCGACCGGCTCCCGCAGGGTGTAGGTGAAGAAGTTGCCGTTCACCGGCAGGGTATCGCCGGTGAGCTTGTCGGCCCAGCCCGCGTAATAGCGGAACGTCTCGATCGCCATCGCCACGTCGATCTTCGACTCGAACAACGGCTTGCCGTTGTTCCTGGTCTCGACCTCGGCGATGGCGCCGGACTGCTGCTCGAGCAGGTCCGCGAGACGGTACAGCAGGGCACCGCGCCTGCGCGCCGGAAGCTCGCGCCACTCCTTGGACTCGAGGCAGCCGCGGGCGGCCCTCACGGCCGCATCGATCTCGGCTTCCCCCGCCTCGGCCACCTCGGCAAGTGGCTCTTCCGTGGCCGGGTTCGTGAGACAGTAGCGCTTCGGGCCCGCCCGCCACTCGTTGCCGATCAGCAGGTCGGTCCTCACCGGCCCTTGAACTCCGCGACCCGCTTCTCCACGTAGGCCGCGATCCCTTCCTTGGCGTCGTCGCTCTGAAACAACTGCTGCTGCAGCTCCCGCTCCAGCGTGAGGCCCGACTCGAAGGGGACCTCGGCGCCCGACTGCACCGCGCGTTTGATCAACCCGACCGCCTTGGACGCCTTATGCGGCGGGCAGAACTGCTTCGCGTACAGCAACACCTGCTCCCAATAGTCGCCGGCGGGGAACACCTCGTTCACCAGGCCGAGCTCCTGCGCCTTCTCGAACGAGAAGGTCTCGCCCTTCACCATCATCTCGATCGCCCGCGGCTTGCCGACGATACGCGCAAGCCGCTGGGTGCCGCCGGTGCCGGGCAGCACCCCGAGGTTGACCTCGGGCAGGCCGATCTTCCCGGCGTTCTCCTTCGCGAGCCGGATGTCGCACGCCATCGCGATCTCCAGCCCGCCGCCCACGGTGTGGCCGTTGAGCGCGGCGATGGTGAGCGTGGGCGTGTGCTCGAGGCGGTTCAGCGTTTCGTTCGCGTGCAGGCAGAAGAAGTACTTGTAGCGCGGCGTGATGCTGTTCAGGTAGGCGATGTTCGCACCGGCCGAGAAGAACTTCTCGCCGTGGCCGCGCAGCACGAGCACGTGTACGGCGTCGTCGAAGCGCGCCTGCAGGATCGCCTCGTCCAGCTGGTGCATCATCTCGAACGTGTAGGTGTTGGCCGGGGGATCGTCCAGCTCGACGATCGCGACGCCGCCGTCGACCACGTAGCGCACGAGCGTCTTCTTCTCGGCCCTTGGTTCCGTCATCGTCGCCATGATCCGTCAGCCTCCGTGTACCGTGGAACGCGCCTCGGCGAAGCCGCCGATGAAGATGCGCGCGATGAGTGCCGCGAGCCGGTCAGGATCGATCTCGCCCGCGGGGTCGTACCAGGTGTAGATCCAGTTCATCATCCCGAACAGCACGTAGGCGCCCGCACTGCGGTCCACGCGCGGCTCGTCGGGCGCGACGTCCTTGAGCAGGCCCTCAAGCAGGTCCACGTAGCGCCGCTTGGTGGCGTCTACCCGGCGCTGCCGCTCACCGCTGAGCGATGTCGCCTCGTGCGATAGAACCTTCATCTCCGCCAGGTTTGCCGCGAAGAACGTTACGTGGTGCCGGATGAATGCCTGGAGCCGCTCCAGCGGGTCGCCCCCAGCCGCAAGCGCCTGGTGCGCGCCCGCCACCACCCGTGAGAAGCACCGCTCCTGGATCAGGGCCAGGAGCTCCTCCTTGCCGGGCACGTAGTAGTACATCCCGGCGAGCGACATCCCGCTCGCGGCCGCGAGGTCCCGCATCGTGGTGGAGTGGTACCCCTTGTCGGCAAACACCTGCGCCGCGCGGGAGAGGAGATGGTCGAGGCGTTCGTCGTAGGGGCGCATGGAGATTCGAACGGTTGTTCGAATATCGAACCTAGGGGCAGGCACCGGGGATTTCAAGGGCGGTGGGCTACCGCCTTAATATTGGCGTCTCTCACACGTCCACCGTATCGACGCGCATGCCCCAAGCAGAGCCCGTCGCCGCAACTCCCGCGCCCCCGAGTGATGCGGCGCTGATCGCCGCCTGGCAGGGCGGGGACGAGCAGGCGGCGGCCGAATTGGTCCACCGTCACGCGCGGGCGCTGGCGCGTTTTCTCGCAGGCGCCGGCGCTCCCGCCGCCGACGTGGACGACCTCGTGCAAGAGACGCTCATCCGCGCGTTCCGCGGGGTCAAGAAATTCCGGGGGCAGTGCCGGTTTCGCACCTGGCTGTTGGCGATCGGCGGAAACGCGCTGAAGGACGCGGCCCGGCGCGCGCAGCGGGCTCGGGTCGTTCCCCTCGCCGGCGATCTGCGGGCGACCGACGGAGACCCGCATGAGCGGGCAGTGGCGGGGGAAGCGGAAGTGCGGTTGCGCGACGGCCTCGGGCGTCTGCCGCGGATGCAGCGCGAAGTGTTCCTGCTGCGGGCCCAGCAGGGGCTCGAATACGAGGAAATCGCCGCGGCCCTGGGGACGTCGCCCGGCGCGGCGCGCGTGCACTACCACCACGCCGTCAAGCGGTTGAAGGAGTACCTGGCGTGAACGATCACGAACTGGAGCAGCTGGCGCAGCGGCTCGGCGCGTGGGCGGCCGAGCGGCTGGACGTCGAGCACACGGCGCAGGCAGTGCTGACCCGCCTCCGTGAACAGCGGCGCCAGTCGGGGGCAGCGTGGGTCTGGATGCAACCCACTTGGCTGAAGATCGCGGCGACGGTCGTGTTGGTGCTCGGCGCTGGGCTCGTCGTGCGAGGCCTGGTGCACGAGCCGCCGGCGACGACGGCGTTGGTCGTGCCCATGGGCGACGACTTGAGCGACCTCACGCCGGAGCAGCTCCGGGAGGCGATGCGCTCGCTGGAGCAGCCGCTGATCGGTGAGGGCCCGGGGACGCCGGGGGCGGCGGGGGCGCCGGGGGCGGTGGGGGCGCCGGGGGCGGTCGAGACGGGCCTGGAAGGCCTGAGTACGGATGAGTTGCGGGCGCTGTTGCGCACGCTGGAGGGGTGAGCGATGAAGCGATTCCTGTGGATCCTCGCACTCGTGACGGCGGCGCCCGCGGCTGCAGCGGTTCGGGCGCAGACCCCGCCGGACACCAGCGATCGGGCCGAGGTCCAGCGGCTCCGGCAGCAGATCCGGCAACGCTGGCATGAACGGGTCCGGCGGGACCTCCACCTCTCGAACGACCAGGCGGCCAAGCTCCAAGCGACGGAAGACCGGTTCCTCGAGCGGCGCCGCGAGCTGGCCGAGCGGCAGGGCGCCGTCAACCAGGCGTTGCGCGGTCAGCTGCAGCCGGGCATCGCGGCTAACCAAGACAGCGTGCGCAACCTGATGGAGGTTCGGGATCGGAACCGCGCGACGCTCGCGCAGCTCGACCGGGAGGAGGAGAAGGAGATCGGCGGCTATCTGAACCCGGTGCAGCACGCGCGCTATCAGATGATGCGGGAGCAGCTGCGGCGGCGCATCGAGCAGATCCGCGAGCAACGGCGGGCGCGCGGGCAGATGTTGGAGCCGCGGCGCGGAATCGATCGGCCGCGACAGAGAAAACCGCCGCGGCGCGCGCCGTAACGCTGCGGTAGTCAGATTGACGCATGGGCGGCCGGTGAACGCCGGCCGCCCGTGCGGCGTTATGGGATTGCCCTACCCGTCGAGCCGTCTCGTCGCGGAACCCTTCCAAAGCCTCACGGCGGCGTCGCGCGCTTTGGCAATCCCCCTCGCGGCGGGACTGCCTGACAGAAGCTCGAACACCCGCCAATGCGAGTCGGACCAGGCGATCACGAACGCCATATCGCATCCCGGACAGCGCATGCTCACCGACTGCCCAGGCAGGGGAGCTCGGGCGCAGCAGCGGGGACACACGGCGTAGCGGGGGCCCCAGCTCTGTGGTGGAGCGGTGCTGCCGCGAGACCGCAGCACGACCGACCACATGCGGGGCCGAAGGGGGAGGATTTGCAGGAACGGCCGCAGGACCGCGAACGGCTGCTGGTTGACATCGAGAATGGCTTCTGTGGGTGTCAGCCGCACGACACGATACCAGGCACCGCGCCGCACAGGACAGGTCGTCCGGGCCCTCACCCTGGCCCACTGCTCGAGTTGGGGCATCCGCGCCCTCCGGAGCGCTAGGAACTGGTTGGCCAACACTGCGGGCGCGGCCGCGCGTTGCAGCACGGCAGCTACACGTTGCCAACCCACGGGGCCCGAGGCTGTGATGCGCGACACTCGGCCATAGCTCAGGTGATCTCAGGGAGGGCCAGCAACGGAGCACGCGCCGGCAAGCGGGAGTCCCGCGGCAGCCACGGAGCAGCTAAGTTGACGCTTGGCAGCGGGGCCCGAGTGGCGGAATGACAGACGCGGGAGACTCAAAATCCCCGTGATACCACGCAAACGCTAGGCTTTCTCGGCGGTCGTGGCAGATTTGTGGTAGAAGCAAGCAGCGCCCGGGTGGCGGAACTGGCAGACGCGCAGGACTCAAAATCCTGTGCCGGCAACGGCATGAGAGTTCGATTCTCTCCCCGGGCACTCCTGACCTCCTTCACTGTTCATCTGCATCACGGAACCGACGGCCGTCCTCGACCACCTGCTGGAGTGGCGGAAGCTCGGCAGCCTCCCTGACGACGATATTCCACAGCGCCACGGGAGCGTTATCGAGCCCGTAGAGTAGCGCGCGTCGCATGTCGTCGTCGCCCCGCCGCTGCAGCTCGCCGGAGACCGCATCGAACAGCTCCTCCTGGGCCGCGCGCGACGTAGGTGCCGGCCAGGCCATCGCGCCCCGGCCCAGGACCAGCCAGTCGAGGCTCACCCCGCACCGCGCGGCCACGCGGGCGAGCGTGCGCATGTCCGCCACGCGGGGCGACCGC
>JBOHSI010000091.1:0-18268 GCA_050733055.1 Gemmatimonadales bacterium | reverse complement strand
CGCCCGCCGCGCAGGCCACGCCGGCCGCGCAGGCCACGCCGGCCGCGCAGGCCTTGCTCGGCGTGTACGCACGTGTCGGCCCCACCTTCGTCGCCGGGGACGGCGCGGAACTCGTCGCGGCGGATGGGTCCCGCTACCTCGACTTCGCCGCCGGCCTCGCGGTCAACGCGCTCGGCTACAACCACCCCGTCGTGCGCCAGGCGATCGAACGGGCTCTGGGCACGGGGCTGATCCACGTGTCGAACCTGTACTGGACGGACCCCGGCGAGCGCCTCGCCGAGGAGCTCGTGGCGCGCTCGTTCGCCGACCAGGTGTTCTTCTGCAACTCGGGCGCCGAGGCGAACGAGGCCGCGTTCAAGTTCGCCCGCAAGTGGTCGGGGAAGACCGGGATCGTTGCGTTTACGGGGTCGTTTCACGGCCGCCTGTTCGCGTCGCTCGCCGCGACCGACCGCCCCGACTACCGCAAGCCGTTCGAGCCGCTCGTTCCCGCAATCGGGATCGTCGCGCTCGGGGACCGCGCGGCCGCGGAGCGGGCCGTCACGGCCGCCGGCACCGCCGCCGTCATCATCGAGCCCGTCCAGGGCGAGGGGGGCGTCCGGCCGGTGGAAGGCGACTGGCTCGTGTTCCTGCGCCAGCTGTGCGACGCGCGCCGGGTAGCGCTGATCTTCGACGAGGTGCAGTGCGGGCTGGGCCGCACCGGCACGCTGTTCGCCTACGAGCGGGCGGGCGTTGCCCCCGACGTCCTCACGCTGGCGAAGCCGCTCGCGGGCGGGCTGCCGATGGGCGCGGTGCTCCTCACGGACGCGGTCGCCGGGGCGCTCCAGCCCGGTGATCACGCGACCACGTTCGGCGGCGGGCCGCTCGTCGCGACGGTGGCGCTGGACGTCGTTCGTACGATCGCCGCCCCCGCCTTTCTCGCCGCCGTGCGGCAGAAAGGCGCTTGGCTGGCGGCGCGGCTCGCCCGCCTCACCTCGCGCTCGCCGCTCGTGTGCGAAGCCCGGGGCTGCGGACTGATGTGGGGGATCGAGCTCACTGAACCTGCCACTCGGTTCGTCACCGCCGCGCGGGAGCGCGGGCTGCTCGTCGTCACCGCCGGTCCGCAAGTGATCCGCCTGGTGCCGCCACTCGTGATCACGCCTGAGGAGCTGGAGCGTGGTGTGGCCATCCTGGAAGCGGTGCTGCGGTGAGCGCGGTGCCGCTGGTCTGGGAGCAGGGGGCGGGGAGCGGGACCGTACGGCGCGAGCTAGAGGTCCGCGTTGCCAAGGAGGGTACTGCTCCCTGCTCCCCGCTCCCCGTTGTCCGCGCCGCGCGGCTCGTCGACGTGCCCCAGCTCGAGCGCCTCATGGCCCCCTACGTCGTCACGGGCGACCTCCTACCGCGCAGCAACTACGACCTGTGCCGGCACATCAAGGAGTACGTCGTGGCCGAAGCGGCGGGCGGCGGCATAGCCGGCTGTGCGTCGCTGAAGATCTATTCGCGCGACTTGGGTGAGGTCGCGGGGCTCGCCGTGCACCCGGACCATCAGGGTGCCGGGGTCGGCCGGGCGCTGCTCGCGGCCCTGATCGCCGAGGCCCGCACGCAGGGCCTCTCCGAGGTCCTCGCCCTCACGCGCAAGCCCGCGTTCTTCCTCAGGCTCGGGTTCGTCCCTGCCGAGAAGGAACACTTTCCGCTCAAGGTGTGGGCGGATTGCGCGCGGTGCCCGCGGCAAAATTGCTGTGACGAGGTTGCCGTCGTGCTCCGGTTGTAGCCCGTCCTTCATCCGCTGTTGACACCTTCCCATATCCTCGGAGAGATTCCCGAGGCTCTCTCGCCGTGTGGAGGCTGGCATGCCCCGCGTCATCTTCTGGGACGTCGATACCCAGCACGACTTCATGAAGGCCGACGGGAAGCTGTACGTGCCCGAGGCCGAGCACATCATCCCTAACCTGCGAAAGCTCACCGATTACGCCCACGGCCACGGGATCCGGATCGTTGCGAGCGCCGACGATCACGTGACGGGTCATCCGGAAATCTCCGACAAGCCCGACTGGAAGATCACGTTCCCGCCGCATTGCATACGCGGCACAGCGGGGCAGAAGAGGATCCCCGAGACGACGCTCACGGATCCGCTTGGGATCGAGCCCGCGAAGACGGACCCCCGGGCGCTCGCCGACCGGGTCCGCGCGCACCGGGGCGACATCCTGTTCCACAAGCACCGGTTCGACGTATTCACGAACGAGAACGTGATAACGGTGCTCGACGTGCTCGACCCCGAGGACATCGTGCTCTACGGCGTCGCGACCGATGTCTGCGACAAGGCGGCCATCGAAGGTCTGCTGGAGCGGCGCCCGCATACCCGCCTGTTCGTCGTGACCGACGCGATCAAGGGGATCGACAAGGACGCCTCAGAGCACCTGCTGAAGGAGTGGGGCGAGGAGGGCGTGCGGCTCGTCAAGACCAAGGAGGTCGTGGAGGAGGGGCTGGTCGAGGAGCTCGCCCGCGCCACGGCATGACCGCACCCGCCTTCGGGCGGTTTTTTCTACCCGGACCGACGGACGTCCATCCGGAGGTCCTCGCCGCGATGCAGCGGCCCATGATCGGGCACCGCTCGGCCGCCATGGAGCAGTTGCTCGCCCGGATCCAGCCGCCCCTCGCCGAGCTGTTCCGCACCACCCGCACCGTCCTCGTCGGCACCACCTCCGCGACGGGGTTCATGGAGATGGCGGTTCGGAACGGCGTCCGCCGCCGGGCCCTCTCGCTCGTCAATGGCGCGTTCAGCGAACGGTTCGCCAACCTGGTCGGCGCGTGCGGCAAGGAGTGCATCCGCCTCGACGTGCCGCTCGGCTGCGCCGTCGAGCCCGACATGCTGCGCGACGCGCTGCGGCGCACTCCGGTCGACGCCGTGACGGTCGTGCATTCGGAGACGTCCACCGGCGTGCTGCACGACCTCCCGTCACTCGCCGCCGTGGTGCGCGAGTTCGACGACGTGCTGCTGCTCGTGGACGCCGTGACTTCGCTGGCAGGCTCGCCCCTCGAGACGGATCCCTGGAGCCTCGACTTCGTCCTCACCGGCTCGCAGAAAGCCCTCGCGCTGCCGCCGGGGCTCGCCCTCGGAGTCGCCTCCGAACGGATGCTCGCGCGGGCCAAAACCCTCCCCAACCGCGGGCTGTACTTCGACCTCGTGAGCTGCACGGAGGCCACGGCCAGGCACCAGCCCACCAACACGCCGGCCATCTCGCTCCTGTACGCGCTCGAGACCCAGCTGGCGCGCATCGAGCGCGAGGGCGGCGTGGAGGCACGCTGGCGACGCCACGAGGCGATGCGCGCGCGGGTCGAGGCGTGGAGCGAGGAGCGCGGCGTCCCCTACCTGCCGCGCGAGGGGCGCCGCAGCTGGACGGTGTCGTGCCTCAAGCTGCCGCAAGGCAGGAGCGCCAAGGCCGTAGTCGGCGCCCTGAAGGAGGCCGGCTGGACCATCGGTTCCGGGTACGGCCCGCTCAAGGAGACCACCATCCGCATCGGCCACATGGGTGACCACACCGTCGATGCGCTCGAGGAGCTGCTGGACCTGATCGGGGGCCTCGTAGGATGACGCATCGCGTCGTGGTCGCCGACCGCGTGGCGGAGGCGGGGCTCAAGCTGCTGGCGGCCACGCCGGAGCTCGAGGTCGCGACCTTCGGCGGCAAGCCCCGGGAAGAGCTGGAGCGCGCCCTCGCGAGCGCCCACGCACTGATCGTGCGTAGCGAGACGCTGGTCACCGCGGACCTGCTGACCCGGGCGCCCGGCCTGCGGGTGATTGCGCGCGCAGGTACGGGCGTGGACAACATCGACGTGCACGCGGCGACCCGGCGTGGGATCGCCGTGATGAACGCGCCGGGCGCCAACACGGTGAGCGCTGCGGAGCACGCCTTGGGGCTCTTGCTCGGGCTGGTCCGGCATATCCCGTGGGCGGCCGAGGCGATGCGGCGCGGCGAGTGGGATCGCAAGCGGTTCGAGGGGACGGAGCTGCGCGGCAAGACGCTCGGCATCGTCGGGCTGGGACGGATCGGGGGTCACGTCGCGCAGCTCGCCCGCGCGTTCGGCATGCAGCTGCTGGGGCACGACCCCTATCTCGCCCCTGAGCGGGCGGCCGAGCTGCACGTGAAGCTACTGCCGCTGGACCAGCTGCTGCGGCAGGCGGACGTCGTGACGCTCCACGTGGCACATACCGAGCAGACGCACCACTTGATCAACGCGGAGCGGCTGAAACTGATGCGGCCGACGGCGGTGCTGATCAACACGGCTCGCGGCGAGCTGGTCGACGAAGCGGCACTGGCGGATGCCGTCCGGGCCAAGCGGATCGCGGGCGCGGCGATCGACGTGTTCGCCACGGAGCCGCTCCCGGCGGATTCCCCGCTGCGGCAGCTCGACCGCGTCATCCTCACGCCGCATCTGGCCGCGTCTACCGCCGAAGCCCAGGAGCGGGTGAGCCTCGAGATCTGCACCGCCGTGCGCGACGCCCTGATCTCGGGCGACCTCTCGTTCGCCATCAACGTGCCCGGGATCTCGGGCGACTTGCTGCGCCGGCTCGGACCGCTGCTCGATCTCGCACGGCGACTCGGGCGCCTGGCGCTCGCGCTGGTGGACGGCGCGGTCACGTCGGTCGAGGTGGCCTACGGCGGCAAGGATGAAGCCGCGCCGCGGCCGGTCTTGATGGCGGCCGTCGAGGGGCTGCTCACGGCGATGAACGTGGAGCCGGTCAGCCTCGTGAACGCCCTGCTCATCGCCGAGGAGCGCGGCATCCAGCACGCCCGGAAGACGGGGGCGCCCGAGCCCGGCTTCGAGACCACCGTGGGCGTCAAGCTCGACACGCCGCGGGGACGTGTGCGCGTCGCGGGCGCGCTCGTGGGCAACAGTCATGGGCGCGTGATCCGGATCGAGGACTACCATGTGGACGTCGCTCCCGAGGGGTGGATGCTTGTGATCCGGAACCGCGACGTGCCCGGCGTCATCGGGCGGGTGGGGACGCTGCTCGGCCGGGCGGGCATCAACATCGGCAGCTATCATCAGGCCCGGCGCGCGGCCCCGGGGACGGACGCCCTGGCGGCCATCACCGTGGACCAGCCGCTCACCAACGGCGTGCTCGACGAGCTGGGGCACGCGCCGGACGTGCTCGACGTCCGGCTGGCGCATTTCGGGGACTGACGAGCCCGTGCCTTGACGCTGCTGCGCCGGGGTGCAGATTCGAGCGATACTCAGATGCCATGAATCGCGAGGCGAGATGTCGTGCGGCTCGCCCATGCCTCGGGAGGAGCCAATCGCGAAACCGGCTGAGCGAATGTTTCACTCGGCCGGTTCTTTTTGTCCCGCCTGATCTGGAGGAAGGAGACCCTTATGAAGCACGCAGGTGGTTTCGGGCTGTCACTGCCGCTGTATTTCGGCCTCACATGCATCGCCGCCGCACAGGGCCAGCTTGCGCAGCCCGCCCAGTTCCTCCAGGTCATCACGACGACGGCCAGGTCGACCGCGGTCTCGGACTACGAGGACTACGTCAAGAAAATCGTGGCTGGCGCGAACAAGATCGGGGCGCCCCAACGTTGGACTGTCTACGGCGTGAGCACCGGTGGACCAGGATTCACGTACAACGTCGCGCTTCCCTTCAACAACTGGTCGGAGGTGGACGAGTGGACGGCGGTTTCTCAAATCCTGTCCAAAGCGTACGGGGAGGCGGAGGCGTCGCGGATCACCAGGGCCGGCCGCGCCAGCATCGAGCGCACTGAGACCGCGGTCTATCGCCTCCTGCCCGACCTCAGCACTCGCCCCAAGGTGTTCGATCCGCCGACCGCGTTCATTCAGGTGTTCGTCACGGACGTGCAGCCGGAGATGGTCCCCAGCTGGGAGCTCTTCCTCACACGGCTGAAGTCGGCGCAGGAAAAGGCACCGCAGGCTCCGACTTCCATCCGCCGGGTGGCGGTGCTGGGGGCGTCCAACAGGTACGTCACCGCCCTCCCGTTCAACAAGTATGCCGACCGTGACAGCTGGCCGAGCACGCCCGACGTGCTGCGCCAGGCCTACGGGGAGACGGAGGCGCGCAGCCTCGACGAAACTCGGCTTCGCAGCACCCGGGAGGCGCGGATAATGGTTCTGGCCTATCGTCCCGACTTGAGCCGGCCTGCGACTGGGCCGTTGCCGGCGTCGCGCTGAGGGAGGCCGACGAGAAGACTACAGGAGGACCAGCCATGCCCCGCTATTTGCTGCAGTTCGCGTATACCGCCGACACCTGGGCCGCCCTCGCCAAGAATCCGGTGGACCGCAGACCGGCCGTCAGGGCGGTTCTCGAAAAGGTGGGCGGGAGGTTGATCGATCTCTACTACCACTTCGGCGAGTACGACGGCGTCGCCATCCTTGAAGCGCCCGACGACACGGCCGCCAACGCGGCTGTCATCGCCGTGAGCGCGCCGGGCCACCTCAAGGCCACGAGGACGACCCGGCTCTTCAGCGTTGAGGAAGCGATGGAGGCGATGCGCAAGGCCGGAGGCATCCCGTACCAGGCCCCGTCCGCGAAGTGACGACCCGGGAGAGACGACGCGAATACGCACCAGGTAATCCAGTGCCCGCCCTCGCGAGCGCGGAGATCTGGCGCGCGCCTCTCGCCGAAGACCTCGGCTTCCAGCCGTGATTGCCGCGGCGCTTGCTGGCCCTTGACCCCGGCCTGGCTGTCGTATATGGTAACCATATATGGCAACCACCAAGACCACCGTCTACCTCGCCGCCGCTGACTATCGCCGGCTCAAGGCGCTCGCCCGGGCTACGAACCGCACGACGGCCGAGCTGGTGCGTGAGGCCGTGACTGAGTACGCCCGGCGACATGCGCCCAATACCCGCCTGAAAAGCCTCGGCGCCGGCCGGAGTGGGCGCGGGGACGTGGCCGAGCGGGCCGAGGACCGGCTGCGCGGCCTGGGCCGCCGCCGGTGATCGTCGCCGACACCGGCGCCATCGTCGCGCTGGTCGACGCCGACGACCGACACCATCGTTCACTCCGTGCTGCGTACGAGCGCGATCCCGAGGCTTGGATCCTTCCGTGGGCGGTGCTCCCCGAGGTGGACTACCTCCTGGCCGAGCACGTGGGAGCCCGGGCTGAAGAAGCGTTCCGCGCCGACCTCGCTGCGGGCGCCTACGCGGTCGAGTGGGGAAACGAGACGGACCTGATTCGCGCCCACGCCCTGTGCAAGCGCCATCGGGGCTTGCGGCTCGGGCTCGTAGACGGCGTCGTTATCAGTGTCGCGGAGCGGCTCGAGGCGGACGCGATCGCGACGCTCGACCTGCGGCATTTCGGCGCTGTCGAGATTCGGGGTAAGCCAGCGCTGCTGCCGCGCGACCTCGATCGGTGACGGTGAGATGATGTAGGGGCAAAGCCGCCCCTCACACGTAGATCACGTACAGCCGATAGGCGAGGAGCAGCACGACGGCGCCTTCCACCACCCAGGACATCGGCTGTCGGTAGTAGGCCGCGTACATCTCCCTCCCCCAGTAGCCACTGTTCTGCCACAGCGCCAGGGTAAATTTTCGCCTGGAGAAGGGCCAGAGCAGCGGCAGACCGACCGTGCTCCCGATGTCCGCCGCATAGTGGGCGAGAATCGCCGCCAGCGCGAACGCCGCGTAGTGCAGCGAGAACGGCGCGACGAGGCCGCTCACGACGAGCGCGAACGCGAAGCTGTGCGTCACGGTGCAGTGAAACTCCGGCTTCGCGAGGCCCGCCCGCACGACGAGGGAGTCGGCGTTCGGCAGGAAGTGCATGCCGACGACGAACGCGGCCGTCTTCGGATTCCAGTCGTACGTGGCGATCGCGAGCGCGAGCGGGAAGTGGCCGAACTGCATCGCTGGATCTCCTTCCTGGAAAGCGGGGGTCGGCGGTCACGAGCGCTGCGCGGCGCGGACCGCCGCGGGTCGCTCGAACCGCTCGGTGTCGAGCGATCGGTAAGCGGCCAGCACGATGGCGAGGTCGCGCCGGGCCAGTGCGAGCGACATCGCGGGGGGCCGGTCCTCGCGGACACAGCTCACAAAGTGCCGCAGCATCGCCCGGTAGCCCATGAGGTCCCGGACGCCCGGGAAGCGCAGCCGCCGCCGGCGACCGGCCACGAGCACGAACAGCCCGTTACTCTCGAACAGCACGTTGCCGGCGGTGCCGTAAATCTTCGAGCCCTGCAGGCCACGGAGGCGGTTCAGGAGGTTCCACGAGTGCAGCAGCTGGCCCACCGCGCCGCTCGCGAACTTGAACACGACGGCCAGACTGTCCTCGAATGGCGCGACCAGCCGCACACCACGTTGCGGTCTTGTAGCGAGCACCGCGTCCACGTCGCCGCCGAGACTCGTCATGAGGTTGACCCAGTGCACGCCACCCTCGAGCAACGCACCGCCTCCCATCATGCCGGCGTCGCTGCGCCATCCTTCGACTCGGTTGCGGTTCGTCCGGTTGACCTCGATGAACAGCACGTCCCCGATGTCACCGCGCTCCAGGTGCTCTCGTAGCACCCGGACGACCGGCTTGAAGAAGTAGTTCTCGGCGACCATGCAGGGCGCTCCGCTCTCCGTTGCGGCGCTTTCGATTTCGTCCAGCTCCTCCAAGTTCCGCGCGATCGGCTTCTCGATGAGCATCGGCTTCCGGTGCGCCGCCGCGAGGCGGGTGTGCTCCACGTGGAGCGCGTGCGGCGTGCAGATGAGCACGGCGTCCACCTCGGGCGAGGCACAGGCCGCTTCGTAGCTGCCGAAGGCTCCCCGGCCGCCGAAGCGGCGGTTGTACGCCTCGGCATTCGCGCGGTCGCGGCTTGCGTAGGAGAGGACGAGGTCGCGTCCCAGCGAGCGCGCCACACGGCTGTGCAGGCGGGCCACGGCGCCGCACCCAATCAGACAGAGATTGACGGTTTTCAGAGGGCCTCCACGACGCAGCGCGCGACGCGGAGCGCGTTCGCCGCGATCGTCAGGCTGGGATTGACGCCACCCGCCGTCGGCATGAAGCTGCCGTCGACGACGAACAAGTTGCGCAGCCCAAAGAAGCGGCACCACGGGTCGAGGACCGCGGTGTGCGGATCATCCCCGAAGCGGCAGGTTCCGACCGCGTGCGAGTACGTGTCGACGGGCTTCCGCACCCGGATCAGCGCGCCGGACTGCCGTATGATGCGGGCCGCTTCGCCGTACAGCGCGCGCCGTGCGCGCAGGTCCTTCAGGGTGTACCGATGGAACACGCGCGTGACCGGGAGCCCGTCGCCGTCGGTGCGGCTGGCGTCGGCTTCGACGCGGTTCGCCGGACTAGGCCGGTCGTGCGCAATGCACATCAGGTAAATGTGGCGGGCGACCGTGAGCGCGCCAAGAAAGTTGCCCGGAAAACGCCCGTAGGCCGCGATGAACTCGGGTGGCGGGACCTGTAACCCCTGAATCATGCCCCATGGGCCCTCGGGCGCTCGACGATCCGGATGGCCAAAGTAGAAATCGGTGATCGCGACCTGCTTGTGAAAACGTCCCTCGGGGTTCGTCTTGAACCGGTAAATCCCGATCACGATGCCGCTACAGTGACGCATGAGATGACGGCCGATGAGCGGGCCGTTGGGTCCGACGTGCTGCAACCCGGATCGCAGCAGCAGCGCGGCGCTAGCCACGGCCCCGCAGCTCACGACGTACACATCGGCGTTGACGACGCCGCGGGCCCCGGTCGCTCTGTCCAGGTATTCCACGCCGCGGATCTCATTCCCCTGCCTCAAGAGGCGTTCGGCGATCGTGCTGGGTCGTACCGCGGCCCCCCGCGCGACTGCCTTGGGGAGGACGGCCACCGCCAGGTCGTTCTTCGCGCAGATGCGGCAGGGAAACAGATCGCAGGTGAGACACTGGATGCAGCGGGGCCGGTCGGGGTCGGCGCCGAAGTTGATCGCCAACGGCATCGGAAACGGGTGCAGGCCAAGCCCGGCGGCCGCCTCGGCGATGCGCCGGGCGGGCGATCCGTAGGGCGGAGGCCGCTGCGGGAAGTCGCCGTTGCGCGGCGGTTCGTTGGGATCGAGTCCCGCGATACCCGCCACGCCGAGCAGGGTCTCCGCCTCGTCGTAAAAGGGGGCGAGGTCGCCGTAGCCGATGGGCCAATCGACGAACGGTGGGTCCGCTCCGTGGAGCGAGCTTCCGAGCACGAAGTCGCCAACGCGCAACCGGAACGAGGCAGCGCCGTAGAAGACCGATTTGCCGCCCACCGCCTCGTCGGGATACAGCGGGACCGGGCGGCGGTGTTGGTGGTCGAAGAAAGGCGTGCCGCTCTTGTACTTTCGGCTGAGGAGGATGGCGTCGGTGTCCCAGGCCGTAGCGTCGCGATCGACCCAGCGGCCGCGCTCGAGCACCAGCACCCGCGCCCCCGCCTCCGCGAGGCGCAGCGCGACCATGCTCCCGCCGAAGCCGCTGCCGATCACTACGGCGTCCCACTCGGGCGTCACCGTGGGTCTACGGCCTGACCGGCGCCGCCACCGCCGCCCCGGCCCGCCGCTGGCGCAGTACGATCGGGATGGCGAGAAGCAGGGTGGCGCCAAGTCCGATAGCAAGAAGCTGCTGGTTGGTCAGTGGCAGGAACAGGCCCACCGCTGCGTAGAACCACTGCCGCGGGAACCGTCCCAGCGCGACGGCCGCCAGGTAACGGCGCATCGGGTACTGGGTCATCGAAGCCAGGATCCGGGCGATCCAGAAGGGGATCGGCCCGAGCGCGCACAGCACGACGGTCAAGAACGGTTGGACGCGGAACCAGGCGCTCACCCGACGCCCAAGGGGTGTGTCCGGCAACCGTCGCAGCCCGGGTGCGGAGAGCATGGCCACGTACAAGCGGTAGTTCACGTACTCCGCGGCAATCGTTCCGGTCGTAGCCAGAGCGGCGACGAGGACCGGTGGGTAGAGACGGCCGAACACCATCAGAATGGGCTCGTGGGCCGTCGGCAGGAACATGGAGTAAGGGCCGTTGACGAACAGCGTGAGCGAGACGAGCACGGCGAGCTCGCCGAGGGTGGGAGCGAACGAGATGAGGAGAATGCCGGCAAGCGCCACCGCTCCGCTCACACGGAGCAGGCGATCCCATGCCTTCGGTGCAACGGGTTGTCGTAGCCAGCCTGCCAGGCGTCCCCCCCCGGCGGAGTGTGGCCGCAGTGGCGCGCGATGTTGCGACCCAACGTACGTCCGCGACGGGTATGCCGCTAGGACTGCGCAAGCATCGGAGTTGCGGCGGCGGCACAAACTGGTACCTTCGTGAGTCTGTCGCGACACCACCCATCGAGGAACACATGAACGTTTCCGGCAGCATGGCGCTGCGGATGCTGCTGAAGAGTGCCTGGAGCACAGCGCGTAAGCATCCCCTGTCGGTGTCCTTCGAGGTCACCCACGCGTGCACGGCGAACTGCTGGCACTGCAACTGGGGTGGGCCGATCAAGGAGACGCGCCGCAGCCCGGAGGAGTACGCTGCGATCTGCCGGGCCATGAAGCCCATCGTGGTCAATGTGTCCGGCGGAGAGCCGATGGCGCGCGGCGACCTGGACGATATCGTGCGCGCCGTGGCGCGTCCGGGACGGCTGCCGTGGGTCGTGGTCGTGAGCAACGCCTCCCAGCTCAGCCCGGAGCGGTTCCTGCGGCTGAAGCGCGCCGGCATGCACCAGCTCTCACTGTCGATTGACTTCCCGGACGACCGCCACAGCGAGTTCCGCCGCATCCCCGGCCTGTTCGCGCACATGGACGAGATGGTACCGAAGTGCGTCGCGATCGGGGACGACGACGACGTGTCCCTTAATTGCTGTATCACGGCCTGGAACTACCACGCCCTCCCCGACATTGTACGCCTCGCCGCTCGCTGGGGTGTCAGCATCAACTTCTCGGCGTACACACCGCTGCGGATGGATGACCCGAAGGGCATGGTAAAGCACAACGGCTCTGCGGCGGAGCTGCAGGAAAAGATCGCTGCGGTCATCGCGCTCAAGCGCGAAGGGTACCCGGTGTACACATCGGAGCGCGTGCTGTGGAAGTTCCATCGGTTTCTGGTCACCGGGCGGGCGCCGGGCTGCCAGGCCGGGTACCGCTTCCTGGTCGTCAACCCCGACGGCCGTCTCACGCCATGCGCGATGGTCATGGCGTACTTCAACGACTACCGCACCATGCAGCGGGAGTTCTCGCGCAGCAATACGTGTGAAGCCTGCTTCATCAGCACGCGCGCCAACTGCGAGAAGACGCTGAAGGAAATGCTGGCCGACAATGTGGACACCCTGCGCCAGCTCCTTCCGTGGCGCTGGGGGCGCCGTCGCGTCGCGGTGGCGCCCGTGCCTGAAACACTCCGGTGAGACGCGCCTGCCCACAGTGTAATCGGGAGTTGCCGGCGCTCGCGGTCCGGTGCGCGTGCGGCCACGAGCTTCCCGAAGCGGGGAATCGCCGATCAGATCCCGACCGGCCCGAATGCGCTGTGTGCGGCGGGGCGATGGAGCTCATGGCGCAGCGGTGCCCGTCCTGCGGAGCCGAGGGGTTTCCAGCCTTGCGCGGGCGCCGCGGGAAGAAAAGCCTCGGCTCGCCCGAGAACGGGGCGGGCGCGGGCGACACGCTCGGCTAGGGTCGGCGCGAGCCCCCGGCGAGGCTGCCCGATACTCCGCTGAGGAACAGGTCCTGCGCGCTTGGTGCGTCTCCCCCCACATCGCGCCGCACGTAGCTGCCGTCCGGCAGCAGGTCCCACGCCATGGGGTCGGCCAGCTCGGCGTCGAGGATTTCGTCGAGGCGGCGCCGGCAGGCGGCGTCGCGCACCGGGGTGACGACTTCGACCCGGCGGCGCAGGTTGCGCGGGCGCCAGTCGGCGGAGCCGATGTAGTACTCGGGGTCACCGGCGTTGGCGAACTGGTAGATGCGGGCGTGCTCCAGGAATCGTCCCAGGATGCTGACGACGCGGATTCGCTCCGACAGTCCGATGACGCCGGGTCGAAGCGCGCAGATGCCGCGCACGACGAGGTCGACCTCCACACCCGCTTGGGAGGCGCGGTACAGGGCCGCGATGATGTCCGGATCGGCGAGCCCGTTGATCTTGGCGCGGATCCGGCCGACGCGCTCCGCGCGGGCGTGCTCGGCCTCCCGGTCGATGAGGCCGATCAGCCGGTTCAGCAGGTATGTCGGCGAGACGAGGATCCGCCGGAACGCCGTCCGTGGCGCCTCCGACGAGCCCGACAGCTCGTTGAACAGGTCGTTCAGATCCGCACCCAGCGCCGGGTCGGCTGAGAGCAGTCCCAAATCGGTGTAGATGCCCGCGGTCACGGCGTTGTAGTTGCCGGTTCCGATGTGCACGTACCGCCGGATGCTGTCCCCCTCGCGGCGGGCGATCAGGGCGGTTTTGGCGTGCGTCTTGAGCTCGACCAGGCCGTACACGACGCGGATCCCCGCCTGCTCGAGCTTCCGGGCCCAGTCGATGTTGCGCTCCTCATCGAACCGCGCCTTCAGCTCCACGAACACGAAGACTTCCTTGCCGCGCTTCGCGGCGCGGAGCAGCGCCTCGACGATGCCCGACCGGCCTCCCGCCCGATACAGCGTCAGCTTGATCGCCACGACGTCCGGGTCGTCGGCGGCCTCGACGAACAGCCGCTCCACGGTCGCCTCGAACGCGTCGTAGGGGTGATGGACCAGCACGTCGCGCTCGGCGAGGACCGCGAACAGCGGCTTGCCGGCCGGAATCGGCGCGCGACCGTGATGCGGCGGGTAGTCCAGCTCCGTGAGGGGCGACCGGGCGAGCTCGCGCAGCGCTCCGAGGTCGAGGAGGCTCTCGGCCTCGTACACGTCGCCCGAGCCGAGGGGGCTCGTCGGACCGGTGTCTTCGAACTGCAGCTCTCGCAGGAGTAATTCCCGCACGGCGACCGGCATCGCCCGTTCCACCTCGACCCGCACCGGGGCACCAAACGGCCGCCGCTTCGCCTCCTCCTCGATCACTTGGAGCAGGCTTATCGCGTGGTGCTCGTCGAGTTCGAGGTCGGCGCCGCGGGTCAGGCGGAAGGCATACGCCTCGTCGACGATCCGCCCCGGATAGAGCTGACCCAGGTTGTCGCGGACGACGTCCTCGACCGGCGCGAACCCGCTCCCGTCCCCGAGCTTCACGAATCGCGGCAGGCTCTCCGGGATCTTCAGGTACGCGAAGTGCAGCGCCCCGGCGCGGGGGTCGCGCACGACGACTGCCAGAGACAGCCGCAGGTTGGGGATGAGTGGGAACGGGTGGCCGGGCGCGCGCGTGAGGGCCTGCGGCGTGAGGACGGGAAAAATCTGCTCCGCGAAGTAGCGGCGCATCGCCTCGCGCTGCGGCTCCGACAGTTCGCGCCAGCGATGGATCCGCGCGCCGTGCGCGGCGAGGGCCGGCTGGCATCCCTCGGTGAAGCAGCGGCTTTGGCGCTCGAGCAACCCGCGGATTCGGATCGCGACTGCGTCGAGCTGTTCTTGGGGCGAGAGCCCGTCCTCACCCACCTCCGTCGCCCCTGCGGACACCGCGCGCTTGAGCGCCGCGACGCGGACCATGAAGAACTCGTCCTGGTTCGCGCTGAAGATGGACAGGAATCGCACTCGGGCGAGGAGTGGTACGCGCGCGTCCTCCGCCAGCGCCAGCACCCGGGCGTTGAACTCGATCAGGCTCAGGTCGCTGTTGAGAAAGTGCTCGGGACCCGGGCGTGCGGGATCGGGCAGCGGCGAGCGCAGCGTGATGTCCGAAAGCCGGACCCGCCGCTCGCCCGTCCGCGGCTCCGCCGGCATGCCCGGCTCCGACGGAGCGGCCGCCCCGCGGATCCACTCGGCCAACGTCTCCGAGCGCGCCGCCACGGTGAGCGCCGCGAGCGTTCGCGGATCGCGCAGGCCGGGCGCGCCGGCGCCCGCGAGGAGCTCGTCGAAGGGGAGCCACTGGAGTCGCCCGCTCGCCCCCGCATCGCGGGCCTCCGAGCCCCGCCGTGCGAGCCACACCTCGAGCACCGGTCTCGTGCCTCCCGCCGACGCAGTGCCGAGAAACCGCACCTGCCCGTCCGCGCTGCCGAAATGCGTCCGCAGTAGCTCGCGGCACGCGTCCTCGCCGCTTCCACCCCGCACCGGCAGCGTCAGCGCGGCGGCGTCGCTCACCAGCGCGACGCACCCCTCGGCCAACACGATCGCCGCCACCTCGCGGCTGCCGCGCGCCGCCTGCGCGAGGGCCTCGCTCTCCAAGTCGCGCAGCAGCTTCTCGGCGCGATCGGCCTTGCCCACGAGCAGCGGGCGGAGGCCATACTGCTCCTGGAAAGCGCGGGCCACCGCGTCCAGGCCGGGTCGGCCGTGGTGCAGGTGGCGGAGCTTGAGCTCCTGGAACGTCTGCGCCAGTTGGTGACTGCGGACGGTCACCACGTCGTAGACGACCTCGAATTGCGCCCGGGAGAACCATCCGGGCTGGGTGCGCCGGATCCGCCGCTCTGTCTCGAACTGAATACGGGGGATGAGCCGGCCGGGCTCGATCAGCGCGCGCAGGCGGCGCGCCGGGTCCGACGCGCCCGCGAGCGCCTGCTCGCCGTCGAGCTCGGCGACCTCCGACTCGAACGTCTGCGGCAGGACGAGCGGGACGCCCCCCTCGGACCGGCCCACGGCGCGGATGGTGAGGATGCGCCGGTCGTCGACCCGGACGCGGAACCGGCAGGTGACGCCGCGCCGCCGCAGCGTCCAGTCCGCCGAATCGAAGTACACATCGCGCTGGAAGAACGGCTCCACGGCGCCGGAGCGCAGGCCCAGCGGGAGCGGCTCCGTCACCATGCGATTCAGGAGCTCCAGCTCCGGGACGTCGCCCCGCCACTCGGGAGTCATTGCACTAGTGCGCGAAGCCGGCCCGCACGTACACGCGCGTGCCCTCGACGCTGTGCGCCGCCGCCACGGACACCGTGTTGGCGCTGTTCAAGAACGAGAACCACAAGCCCCCCCCGGCCGCCGCGTGCCAGCGATCCGAGGTTTCGCCCGCCCGGTACACCCGTCCGGCGTCCCCGAGGCCGAACACGCCGAGCTCGCCGGGGACGAGGAAAAAGAACCTCGCCAGGAACAGCCGCAGCTCGACGTTGCCGTACGCGGCCGCGTCGCCCGCGAACCGGTGCTCGGGGAAGCCGCGCACCGTCGTCGCCCCGCCCACGTACGCCGCCTCGTGCAGCGGATACGTTCCCCACACCTTCTTCCCCGCGACCCGCACCGCGAGCGTCGGCCGCAGCGGAATCCGCGCGGTCAGGTACGTCGCCGCCTCTGCGTGGCCCTCACCAAACGACGAGGTCACATCCAGGCCCTTGGGGTAGAAGCTCCCGCCAAACCCTAACGCGATTCCGCGGCGCGCCGCCCGCGGTACGTCGCGCGTGTCGACCCGCAAGTCCGCAGCCGCGCCGACCTGGGTGAAGTCCGGGACGCCAGGGGGCTGGCTATCGTTGATGAACGTTCCGGCCTCAAGCGTCGTATGGGCGGACTTGAGCACCGGGCCGACCGACAGATCCACGGCGGGCGAAAATGCGAACCGCAGCCCCGGAGCCAGCAGGTACTGCTGCTGCTCCACCTTGTAGAAAGCCTCGTAGAAATCGGTCGAGTCCGTGGTCACGGCCCGGTTCACAGTCTCGTTGCCGAAGCCAAAGAACCGGAGGACGTCGATCCCGGACGCACGCGCCTGCAGCGTCACGATCACCGGAGGCACGATGCCGCGAAACTCTCCCGTGAGCTCGGTGCGAAAAGCGGCGGCGCTGGTCGCGTACCCGGCGCGCACCATCACGCGCGAGCTGTACGGCAGCCGCCGGAAGCCGTACCGGGTCCGGATCGCGCCGCCGCCCACGAACAGGCCGATGTCCGGCGCGAACGTGACCCAGGACAGCGGCAGCCACCGCGAGCCCCAGTCGCGCGGGCGGCCCAGCGTCGAGGTGTCGCGCGGCGGGTCGTCGTAGGGCCGCCGGTCAACGGAGGTCCCGGGGCCGGCCACGATCCGGTTGGTCCCGCGGTGGTCGTACAGCCGCGTGGTCCCGGCGCGCGCCGAGTCCACCAGCTCGTCGTCCCCGCGACCGCCGATCACCCGGATCAGCGGGCCCGACCCGTCCGACCCGCGCACGACGAGGCGGTCGTCGCCGCCATGGAGGTAGAGCCGGATATCCTCGGTCTCCCGCCGGTCGAACGTTCTTTGATAGTACGGTGCGGCCGCCGCGGGCGACGACAAACGCACCGCGATGCGCCCGCCGGCGACACGGTCGATCTCGGCCACGTCGCGCTCGTCCGTGGCGTGGAGCTCCACCTCGCCGGCCAGCAGGGCGTAGTAGCGTCCGGCGATCTGCGCCAGGTGATCCCGCCGCCGCTGCAGCGCGCGGGTGAGGGTGGCGCCGTTCTTCCGGTGGTACTCGGCCGGTAGCCGCCGCACGGCCGCGTCGATCGCCGCATCGGTGAGCCGCGCCTGGATCACCTTCGTTACGGAGTCCCACACGGGCTTCTCCAGGTCCACGAGCAGCCGGCGGTCGGGTACCTGGCCGGTGAGCGTGAGGCGCCAAATGCTCGGGTAGTCGTCGCCGAATCCCACGACCTCCGGCTTGTAGAACCCCAGGATCCAGAGGAGCACGCCGTCGAGGCGGGCGAACGCTTGGTCGCGGTCGCGCGGGATCGCGCGCCACAAATGGATCCCCGCGGAATCGAACCGCGCCCACTGCCACTGGTCCTGGTGCCGGTCCCAGTCGCCGATGAAGACGTCCATTAGTCGCGCCGCGAGGAAGGCACGGGAGTCGACCCGGTGGCGGGAGTCGTTTTCGAGGCGCTGGAACAGCTTCTTCGTGCCGGCGAGCTCGGCGGCGCCCGCAAACCCCGGCTCGTTGTCCGGCGGTTCGGTGGGACGCTCCTCGATCATCCCGAGCATGAAGCGTGGGCTCACGCAGTCGAACCCGGCCAGGCGCGAGTCGTCGGGCAGCAGGACGATCTGCGGGTCCGCGTGCAGTACCCGGGCGGCGTCGAGCAGCGGCGCGACCACGAGCGGCCCTCCCGGATGCGCCGAGCTGATCTGATCCTGGATCACGTCGCGCGCGAACGTCGCCCGCAGTTCGGGGGGCAACGCCAGCGTGGGATCCTTGTCTACCGAGCGGAAGACGTACTCTCGCCCGTCCGCGCCCAGGAACCGGAGCGACTTGGTCTGGCGCCGGCCGCCGCAACGGCTCGGCGCGAGCCCGCCGGCGAAGCGGGATAGATCGAGCACGTCGACCTCGAGGGGCGTGGTCCAGAGGTCGCGGTAATGTGCGCCGAGCATCAGACGGTGGAGCCAGCCCGCCCCATAGTGCGCGCCCGCGAC